>CAYSXO010000267.1:0-2280 GCA_964434995.1 uncultured Sphaerobacteraceae bacterium | reverse complement strand
ATCGCGGCGCCGACCTCGCGCGAGCCAGAGACCTGCTCACCGAGCAGGCCCTCCCCGGCATCGACGCCTTCCGCGAGTACATGGCGGAGCAGAACCGCAAGCTGGAGGTGGCCGCGTACCTCGATCACATCGAGGGGCCGCAGATCGTGGTCCACATCTCGCGCGCGGATGGGCGCATCACCGCCACGCTTATCGCGGAGGTGACGGAGGCGGGCATCCGTCCATACTGGGACGTGCGGTCAACCGGCCGCTTCAACACCCACTGGACGGAGAACGTGCGCGGCGGGCTCGATGGCCTGACCCGGGAGGCCGTCACGGCCAAACTGATCGAGCTTTACCAGACCGATTTCTCGTAGGAGCGCCGTCGATCATCCCTATCCATCCCCTGGCGGTCACGGCGTCAGACGCATTTCCTCGAGGTCGCCATCATCCTGCCCGCGGCGCATGACCTGATCGCTGATGGTCCCCCAAGCGCGCAGACCCAGCATCGCGGCCCGCCGCGCCGCCAGCACCCGGAGCTGAAGCTCCGTCTCGAGCGCTTGCCGGTCCTTCATGCGCCGAGAACCTCGAGCAGCATGGGGTAGGGGACGCGCACGCGCGCCGCCAGCGCAACCAGCGCGGCCACGACCCCCAGCATCACCAGAATGGCCTCGGCCTCGGTCATCGCGGCCCAGGCACATGCGTCTCACGGTCAGGCTTGCCACTTCGCGAGGATGTGCCCGGGTTTTCCGGCCGCGCCGGACGGCATGCGTCACTCCCCGCCAGCGGCCCCGCTTTGCCTGGAATCGAGAAACTGCTCAACGATCAGCAGGCCCGATTCGCCCGCGCGTTGGATCATGCGAAGCAACTGATCCATGCTGGAGACTTCTTCGATCTGCTCGGTCACGAACCAGTCAAGCATGATGCGCGCCGCGTGGTCGTTATCCTTGATCGCCAGATCGACCAGGGTGTTGATCTGGTCGGTGACGGTTTTCTCCTGATCGAGCGAGAGCTGCACCGCCTCCGCCGCCGAGGCAAAGCCGCTCTTGCCGGCCGGAATCGCCGGAATGGCGACCGTGCCACCCGCTTCCACCACATAGTGGACCAGCCGCATGGCGTGCGCCTTCTCCTCTTCCGCCTGGCGATAGAAGTGGGCCGCCAACCGGGGCAGCGCCTCGCCATCGAAGTAGGTGGCAATGGCCACATATTGCAGCATCGCCCCGAACTCGTGCCCGATCTGCTCGTTGATGGCGGCGTTCAGGTTCTTACTCATCAGCATGGCGATCTCTCCTCTCGCTCCTATCGCGTGAATTTCTGCCCGGAAGACGAGCAGCCATGGTGAGCGGGTGGAGCTGCCGACTGTCCCCGTCGATTTCCGGGTCCCGGCACGAGAACCTCCACATCCTCCCCATTGGCTCTAGCCGAGATGATCGCCGCGCGGAGCCAATCAGGCAATCCCGAACATCCCGAACATGGGTGATGGGCCGTTGGCTCGTCGCTCTTGGCCTTGGCCTTGGCCTTGGCGGTCGGCCTCGTCGTTCTCCCTATCACCCTGACACCCCAACACCCTATCACCCTTGTTGCATCACCCACTCAAGCAAATCCCGGTTCAGCCGCTCCCGCTCGGTCACGAAGAGGCCATGCCCCGTTTCGTACGTCTCGAGATGGCTGCCGGGGATCGCCTCTGCCGTTCTCTTGCCGCAGAGGTCGAAGGGGGCGGTCTGGTCCGCGATGCCGTGGATGATCAGCGTCGGCATCGTGAAGGCGGGCATGTCCGGCCGAAAGTCGGTTGCGGCGTGATTGCGCGTCATCTCGATCGTGGCTAGCGGCGATGAGCGCAGGGCCAGGTCGATACCCCAGCGAATCAGCTCCGGCGAGACGGAGACATCGGGTAGGCCGACGCCGAAAAAGGGGCCCCCCAGCGCCGTGACGAATGCCGGACGGTCGGCACGCAAGGCGGCGATCGAGGCCTCGATGAGGCTGAGGTCGATTCCACCGGGGTTGTCCTTCGCCTTGAGCAAATACGGGGTCGTCGGCGCGATCAGCGCGACTCGCTTTACCCGATCCGCGCCATGGCGGGAGAGATAGCGCGCGATGTCGGCGCACCCCATCGAGTGCCCAACCAGCGTCACCTGCCGCAGATCGAGTCCGGCGATGACGGCCGCCAGATCGTCGCCCAGGGTGTCAAAATCGTAGCCGTGGCCCGGCTGGTCCGAGCGTCCGCACCCCCGGCGGTCATAGGCAACGCAGCGCAGTCCGCGCTCCGCCAGCGGGACCATCTGGTACTCCCACATGTCCGCG
>CAYSXO010000266.1:0-7263 GCA_964434995.1 uncultured Sphaerobacteraceae bacterium | reverse complement strand
GGGAGCGGCTGGAGCGGCAGCAAGCGGGACTGGAGAAGCGGCATCGCACGCGGGCGGCGCGCTCAACCTCGGAACGGCTGGTTGATACGCTGGAGAGCGGGACGGATGGCATCAGGCAAGATGCGGCACGACCTCGGCGGCCAGGCGCTCCATCTGTTCGGCGTCATCGAAGAGCACATTGAGGAGGATGAGCTGGGCGCCGGCCGCAACCACATCGCGCAGACCGCGCACGCAGTCTTCCGGTGTGCCGGCGACCGCGACCGGCGCCAGCCGGCCAGCCAGATCATGATAGCCGTAGATCTGGTCCAGGGCCGTGGCGACCCGCTGACGCACCCGGTCAGCGTCGTCGTCCACGCCGACGTAGACGCGTTTGGCGATCTGGAAGGTGGCGGGATCGCGGCCCGATCGGGCCAGCTCCTCACGCACGATGCGCACCTGCTCGGCGAAGCGCGCCGTCGTTGCCGAGCCGGCGCCGAAGAAGCCGTCGCCGAGCTGGACCGCCCGCCGCAGGGCCACCCGCCGATGAGCGCCGAACCAGAGGGGCGGATAGGGCTTCTGGAACGGCTTCGGCTCCATCGCGGCGTTATCCAGGTGCCAGAAGTCCCCGTCAAAGGTGATTTGGTCCTCCGTCCAGCAGGCTTGCATCAGGCGCAGGCCTTCAATGAAGCGAGCCGCGACGCGCTCCGGATCGACGGCGAAAGCGGAGAACATTCGAGGGCGCCCTCCCGATCCGACACCGACCTCGAGGCGGCCGCGACTGAGCTGGTCGAGCGAGCTGAGGCTCTTCGCCAGATGGATCGGGCTGTAGAGCGGGGTGACGAGGACGGCGCATCCGAGGCGGATGCTCTCGGTGCAGGCGGCGGCGTAGGTCAGCGTCGTGATAGGGTCGAGCGTCGGCATGGCGCCGAGAATTTGCTCCTGTGTCCAGGCGCTTTCAAACCCAAGCCGCTCCGCGCGCGTCAGGTAGCCTCGAAACGCGGCCGGATCGAATGCGTCGGCGGCGAAAAACTGGGGGATGGAGATGGCGAAGCGCACGGTCTGCTCCTTTGCGTCACTCGTTCGGTGTTGCCGCTCATGGCGTCAGTGACGCCTACACAGGGAGTGTCACATCGAAGTGTGTAGTCTGCGTCGGCGCCAGTCCTCTCGATGATCGCTCATAGCATCACGAAAAACCGCTTGCAACTCCTCCTATACGATGGTCCTGCGGGATGCGGCGCGGCGATGGAGGGGAGCAACAGATGGACATCGGAATCGGGCTCCTGGGAACCATTCCCGGAGCTGACGGTGCAACCTTCCGCGAATGGTCGCGTCGTGCCGACGCCAGACACTTCTCCAGCCTGAGCATCATCGACCGCCTCGTCTACGGAAACTTCGATTCGATGATCTCCCTCGCTGTCGCCGCCGGTACAGCGGACGCGCGGGGTCGCGTTTCCCTCAACGATTACTACGCCTTCGATCCGCGGATGGGCTCGCTAATTGCCGGCAGCATTCTGGTCACACCGGACGCCACCAGCAACGCTATTCGCGACTACGCTGACGTTGGCGTCGACGAGATTACATTCTGGCCCACCATCCCCGATCTCGAGCAGGTTCAGCGGCTGGAAGAGTTTGTGGATTGAGGAGAGGCGGAATCCGATCCAGGGCATATTCGCCTGAACGCCGTGCGTGGCGCCAAATAGGGGCAGATCACGAACGTCACCCTTTGAGCACGCCTTAAAGCAGCGTTGCGCCGTTTCGGCGCCCGCTGGGACAGCGTCGTGGCCGCTAGCAGCCACGTTGTCGACATGCTCACCCCCGCCGAAGCCAACGCGTTCTTCACGGCTGTCGGCTTCGCCAAGCCAGGACACACCTTGGGCCCGGCGCGCGATGAGCGTGCCGCGAGTGCCGCGGGAGTTTGGTAGCTCTCCCGAGACGGCTCACTGCTGTCTCCTCCGATGCGACGGCTTCTCGGGAGACAGCGTTGGCGAGGAGGAGGTCAGGAGTGTCCACGAGGAGGAGCGGCTGCTCCGCTGGCGTGCAGCGCTTCTGCCGGGGCTAGCACCCATTCAAGGTGGTGGTCGATCAGCGTGGCCGGCAGGGGGCGGCCTTGCTCGTCCCAGCCCATCATCTGATAGTAGGTCTGCACCGCCTCGGTAAACCGTGCACGCTCTATCCGCGTGCCGGCCCATTGCCCTTCCGGGATCGGGTCATCAAAGAACCGGTCAGGCAGCGTGTCGTCAGCGGCGGTGAGGCCCTCGCGCAGGTTGTAGATGCGCATCAGGTGATTGCGGCGTTCGCCAAAGCGCATGATTTCGTGGCCGGAGGTCTCCCAGCCGGTCACCGCGGCCAACAGTTCGCCCATTTCGTCCAGACGCAAGATGCGCGTGGGAGCAACCGCGAACAGGCAGAGATCGAGGGCGTCAGCGCCCGACCAGACGGTATTCAGGGCCTTGTAGTTGCGGACTTTGGCGGGGCCAAGATCACCCATCGGGATCCGCTGCAGAATGCCCAGGGTGCGGGAGCCTTCCATCGAGTGTGGCCAGCCGACGGAAACGTCGTAGTCCCAATCGTGCTCGCACACCTCATAGCGGGGACCAATCGGCGCCGTGGCGTAGCCCAGAGCCAGGCTGACTTGCGTCCGGGGCTCAAAGGGGACCATCTCCACGCCCTTGACGTGCAGGGCGAACCGTTCGGCCCCGCCGCCGATTCGGGCTGCCGCCCGCTTGACGCCCTCGGCCAGGACATCGCCGAAGCGGTCTCGCTCGGCGATACGCATGGTCATGGTAAGCGCTGCCTCGGCATTCCCGAACCGCAGGGGAGCCCCAATAGTCGCCTCGTCGAGAATTCCCTCTTCCACGCACTCCATGGCCATGGACAGGGTAAATCCCAGCGAGTCGGGATCGAGCCCAAGCTCGTTGCAGAGGCTATTTGCGGCGAAGAGGTCGTCGGGGTCGGCAATGCCCAAATTGGAGCCGAACGCTCCGGTAATCTCCTGATGGATGCCGCCTGACCGGATGGCGTTTCCTCCCTGACGGAAAGAGGCAAATAGCTTGATGCAGTCGTTTGGGCAGCCGGGGCAGGACGCTGTTCCCTGAAAGTGCTCCATGAAGCGATCCGGGTGATACGCATCAGCGTGCTGGAACACACTCTGCCGATAATTGTGGGTGCAGAGCGCCGCGTCCGTGCCATGCGTGTGCACCCAGGCTGAGAATCCGGGAGGATCGCTTTGCCAGCGGGTGAGCGGGTTGTCGTGCAGGCGAGCCGCGTAGCTCTCGGTGAGCGCGTGGCAGCGATCCGGATCAGCGACCGGCGGACGGCTGTCGCCGCGGATGACGACCGCCTTGAGACGCTTGCTGCCCATCACGGCGCCCATGCCGGTCCGCGCTGCCTGGTGATGACGATCGCTGACTATGCTGGCGAATCGGACCAGGTTCTCGCCGCCAGGACCGATCACCGCGGTGTGGATATCGCGGCCATACCGCGCTTCGAGACGGTCAACGGCTTCGGGAATTAGGAGACCCCAGAGGTCTTCCGCGTTGACGAGGGTGGGAACGCCGTCATCGATGACGAGAATGCTTGGCACACGTGCCGCGCCGTGGAAGATGAGGCTGTCAAACCCACTGCCTTTGAGCGCTATCCCAAAGGGACCCTCCGCTCGCGCCTCACCGATCCCGCCGGAGAGTGGGCTTTTCGCCGCTACCGTGAAGCGCGCCAGCCCGGCGTATGGATGCCCGGCCACGACACTTGAGGTCAGCACCAGGAGATTGCGCGGATCGAATGAATCGATGCCAGCCGGTGTCTGCCGCAGCAGGTAGGACGCCGCGAGGAGACCGCCGCCGCCATAGATGCGCCAGAACAGCTCATCCGGCTCCTCGATCTCCGGGATTCCCGTGCTGAGATCGACGTGCAACACCTTGCCGTGATACCCGAACCTCGTCATGCGTGACATCCTCAAGCATACGGCCAGGCCCAGCGCCTGGCCGGCGAGTTTTCCTATCCGCTGGCGTGCGTGGGGAGTGCTAGCGTTGGCTGGGCGCCCAGCGCGTGAGACGCCGAATAAACCAGACCAGCGCCAGATCGATGATGACCGCGGCCACGGCGATCCAGAAGATGCCGACGATGATGACATCCAGCGCCTGGAAGGAAATCATCATCGTGAAGACTTGCCCCATGCCCTGGCGCCCTCCCATGAGCTCAGCCACCACCTGGACTCCGAGCGCGATGCCGATCGCGACGCGGATGCCCCCGGCAATGGTGGGGATCATCGCCGGTAAAATCACCGTCCGAAAGATGCGATTCTGGTCCGCGCCCAGCGTGGCGGCAAATCTCGGGTAGATGGGATCAACATTGGCCGCGGCGTTGAGCGTTGTCACCACCAGCATGACGAACGTGTAGAACGCGACCATCATCAACTGGCCGAGCGGGGTGGTGCCAATCCAGATGAGGAAGAACGGGATCGCCGCCAGTGGCGGGATTGTGCGAAGTACTTCAATGGGCAGTTCGGCGACGGCGCGGAAAGCGCCCCAGCGCGCCATGGCCAGGCCGGTGGCAATCCCCGCGGTGATCCCGATGGCGCTGCCGCCGAGCGTATAGAGGATCGTGTGCCGCAGGTGCGGCCAGAGCCCGTCACTGCCGCCGCCCTGGAACTCGAGCAGACTGCTCTCGCGCAGGAGCGGGAAGACTTGCGGGGCGATCGCCTCCAGCGAGGGTAGGCGATAAGGCCCGAGGGCAGCGGCAGCGATTTGCCAGATCGCTGCCGCCAGGGCCATCCCCAGCAGCCCCCAGAGGAGGCGTGAATCGAGGAGCTTCATCTGCCAGGACGTGCGGGATCCGGCCGGCGCCACGGTCACTTATCCCGCTGCCTGTGCAGCCTCCGCAAAGCGGAAGGCATCGAGATAGTTCATGATCTCGAGGTTGCGCTTTGCCTCTGCAAGGAGGTCTGCCGCGCCCTCGGCGCCCGCTGCATCCAACTCGGCGATGATCGCCGATGCGCGGTCGCGGTAGTCCACCAGCTCTTGATAGATTTGATGGGCGATGCTGAAGTCCGTCCAGGCGTGTTGATCGGGTTGGAAGACCCCCTGCTCTTCGTAGAGCTTGATCGCGGAACCGATGACATACTCCCCGCTTAGAGGGCTTTCCGGATCCGTGTGCCACGCTTCCTGATCGTCAAAAGAGAGGAAGGGATGCAGGCTCTCATAGGCCACGGCAGCGATCGAGCTGTCGAAGTCGGTGCCGGCGACGCTGTTGAGGAAAGGCGTATGAATGGCCATAGCCTCGTCTGGGCTGTCATTGATGAAGGCGTTCACCCGGAAGCCCACGCTGGCCAGGCGGAGCGCCGTGTCGTGATTGGCCGCCAACCACTCGTCCGTCGCCAGCCAGCCGTCATGGAAGACGGCGCGCAGCTCGACGCTCTCGGCACTGGGCTGGGCATATTGCGCGAGGTCCGCCGAGGTCAGGATTGGCTTGAAGCCAGCCGACTCCAGGGTCAAACGTGAGGGAACTCCGCCAACCTGAAAGTCGGCCCGGCCACCCTGCATGAGCGCGACGTTCGCCGAGTCTTCGGCCACGTTCGTCTCCATGTCGGACAGGGTGACGCCCCCTTTGGCCAGCGAAAGATCGATGAACCCTTTGATCGCCGCTTCCGGGGGATAGGCGAAAATCTTGCCTGCCATCTGGCCGACCGCGGCCTGGAAGGCCGCATCAGGCTCCTTGCCCTGGGCAATAAACTCGGAAAAGGAGAGGTAGTTGCCGTCGGGCTGGGCCAGGATGGCGTAGCCCTGGAAAATGTCGGCAAAGAAGAACATCTTGAACGGTGGCAGCCGATCGGCGGCCGGCATCAGGAGCTGCGCCGATCCTGACAAGACCTCTACTCGCCCGGAGGCAAAGACCGCCAGGGCCTCATCGCCTCCAACCACAATCCCCTGATTGTCAGGCGCGAGGGTGATGCCGACATCCGAGAACCAGCCTTGTTCGATGCCGATGATGGCCTGTGTGTGGTCGAAATATGGCTCGTGGCCGAAGGTCACCGTGACCTGGGGAATCTCCGGCGCAGCTGCCTCCTGGGCCTTCCCGGCGGGTGCTCTCAGGAGCCCCGCGCCCGTGGCCGCCAGAGCCAGGAGAGGGAGGGTTTGCCGGCGAGTGAGTTTTGGACCACCTAACGAGTACACGTTCTGCTCCTTCCATATCCGGCGAGATCGAGCGATCGGATCGTCCGCGCACTTCCGGTTCATGCCCAGGCGGTTTAGCTCGCTTTCGTTCCTCCTTACTGTCGGGGGCGCGGCATTGTCCTAGCGCGGCGCCCAGCGGGTTATACGGCGGGCGAGCGCGGCGAAGGCGCGGTCGAGCACGTAGGTGTAGAGCATGATCAGGAGAACGATGAGGATCATGCGGTCGGTATAGGCGTACTGCTGGGCGAGGATGAGAATGTGCCCTATGCCATCTTGCGAAGCGAGGAACTCAGCGGCCAGGAGAATGGCCCAGGCCAGCCCAAGCACCACGCGCATGGCGCCAGTCAGTTCCGGAACGATTGCCGGCATGACGACGGTGCGATAAACGTGTGCCCGGGAGGCTCCGAGGGTGCGGGCGAAGTTCTGGACGACGGGGTCGACGTTCCTGACGGCTTCCAGGGTAGCGACGAACACAATGCTGAAGACGGCATAGGCAATGAAGGTGATGGCGCCGATCTCGCGGCCGCCAAACCACGCCAGGAAGAGTGGCAGCAGCGCCAGGAGAGGGATGACGCGGACGAGCAGAAGGGGCGCTTCGATGAGCCAGCGCAGACGCTGGTTCCAGCCAAGCAGGAGCCCCGCGCCGCCGCCGAGCAGGATGCCCGCCAACAAGCCCGCCAGCAGCCGTCCGCCGCTGGCGATGGAGTTGTCCACGACGACCCGGGCCGCATTGGCGTAGGTCAATTCCGCCCCAGGAGCCCCGAAGACCGCCAACCCGGGGATGGCACGGATGACGTCGACGGGTGAAGGCAAGAGGACCGCGGCCCGCTCCGTCGTGCTGGCGAGCCAGGCCGCGGCGACGGCCCAGGCCGCCAGGATGACGAGGAGGGATATCATCCCGCGAAGACCGGCGCCGACGCGCGGCAGGGGCACCGTCCCCGGCGGGCTGGCGTGGCGCTCAGCGTGCTGGGCCATTGACGCTCTCGCGTGCCGCCGCCGGCGGGTGACCCTCGAGGTCCTGCCAGAGTTGGGCCTTGAGGGTGGTGAATTCGAACGAGACGCGAAGATCGCTCACACGGGGCCGGGTAAAGGGCGCCTGCACGATGCGGGCGATGTC
>CAYSXO010000265.1:5380-7272 GCA_964434995.1 uncultured Sphaerobacteraceae bacterium | reverse complement strand
CGCCTGATGAGCGCCGGACATGGTGGGCAAGTGCTGCTTTCCGACGCCGTGCGCCGGGCGACCGCCGGCCAACTCCCGGCGGGGGTCACGATGGTCGGCCTGGGGCGGCATCGCCTGCGTGACCTGCTCGAGCCGGAACAGATTTCACAATTGGTCATCTCCGGGCTCCCGGCCGATTTCCCACCGCTGAAGAGCCTCGAAGGGCACTCCACCAATCTGCCCACCCTCGCCGCGCCGCTCCTTGGCCGTGACGCCGAGACGGCCGAGATCGTGTCGCTCCTGTCGGGCATAGGGCCGCGCATGCTCACGCTGGCCGGCCCGGGAGGCGTCGGCAAGACGCATCTCGCCATACAGGCCGCCGCCGATCTGCTTGACCGCTTTCCGGAGGGTGTCTGGTTCGTGCCGCTTGGCGAGGTGACCGATCCGGAGATGATCGTGCCCGCGATGGCCGCGGCGGTCGGCGTCCGCGAAGGGGGCGGCCTCAGCATGCGCGAGGCGCTCCTGCACTGGATCGGCAACAAGCGCATGCTCTTCGTCATCGACAACATGGAGCAGGTCATCGCCGGCGCTCCGGCCGTGGCCGCGCTGCTGGCGGCATGTCCGCGGTTGCGCCTGCTCGCTACCAGCCGGCAGCGCCTCAGCATTGGCGGCGAGCGCGTCGTTCCGGTGCAGCCGTTGCCGTTCGGCACACGGGAGAGCGCCGCGCTCCGGCTCTTTGCGGAGCGCGCGAGGGACGTTTCGCCAGGCTTCACGCTCGACGCGAAGAGCACTCCAATGGTGGCGGCCATCTGCGCCCGGCTCGACGGCTTGCCGCTCGCCATCGAGCTGGCCGCGGCGCAATTGCGGACGCGGACACTTGCGGAAGTGCTGGCCGACCTGGAATCGCGGTTCGACCTGCTCGTCGGGGGCCGGCGAGATTCGCTCCGACACCAGCATTCTCTGGAGGCGACGATCGCCTGGAGTTATGAACGCCTTGATCCCTCGTCGCAACGGCTAGTGCGCCTGCTTGCAACCTTTGCCGGCGGCTGGAACCGCGACGCGGCCCTCGCGGTTGCTGGCGATGTCGACAACGCCCCTGACCGGCTGGGAGGCCTGGTCGAGCAGAGCCTGGTTCGGCGAGAAGCGGGGCCGGATGACGTATCGCGCTGGTCGATGCTGGAGTCGATTCGCGCCTTCGCGCGGGAACGCTTGCAGGATTCAGGAGAGCAGGCGACTGCCGCCAACCGGCATGCGGCCTGGTGCCTGAGCTTCGCCGAACAGGCGGCAGCGCACCTGGTAGGCGCTGCCCAGGAGTTCTGGCTCGCCCAGATTGACCGGGAATATGCCAACGCTCGCGCCGCGCTGCAGTGGTGGGACAGCACTGGCGAAGCGGGACAGACGCTGGCGCTGGCGACGGCTCTGGCTCCCTACTGGCAGGTCCGCGGATCATTCAGTGAAGGCCGGGCCTGGCTGGAAACATCGCTGCACCGCGCCGACCTCAGCACCCCGGCGGGACTGGCGGCGATGGTCGAAGCGGGTGTGCTGGCCCACGCGCAGGGTGACTTTCCAGGAGCGCGAAGCTTCTATCAGCGGGCGCTCGAGAGCGCCCGCGCGAGCGGCGACCGAGGCCGGGAAGCCGCCCTGCTCAACAATCTCGGAGCCATCGCGCTCGAGCAGGGCCACATCGAGGAAGCCACTCGCCATTGCACGGAGAGCCTTCGCCTCGCGGAGGCCATTGGCGACCAGCGACGTCGCGCGGACGTGCTGGTAAACCTTGGCGCGGCGGAACACTATCGGGGCAATATCGAAGGCGCGCTCAGCCGCTATCTCGAGTGCTACCAGATCTGGACCGGGCTGAACGACAAGCGCGGCATGGCAGAGATGCTTCTCAACATCCTGCTCCTCCTGGCTCC
>CAYSXO010000265.1:0-5280 GCA_964434995.1 uncultured Sphaerobacteraceae bacterium | reverse complement strand
ACGACAAGCGCGGCATGGCAGAGATGCTTCTCAACATCCTGCTCCTCCTGGCTCCCCGGCCGGAGGAAACCGCGCGCGCTCGCGGCGCGGGAAACGAGGCGCTCCGCCTCTACCATGAGTTGGGCGATCCACAAGGAGAAGCGCACGCGCTCGCGGGACTCGGCATTGTCGCGTCAACGGCCAGAGATTTAGCCCAGGCCACAGAGCTGCACGAGGAGAGTCTGCGTATCGCCCGCGAAAGTGATGACCGCATCTCGGAAGTTCGAGCGCTGGGGAACCTCGCTAGCATCGAAAACGATCGCGGCGTGCTGGATCGTGCCGAAGCGCTCCTGCGCGAGTTCTTCGCCATAATCGTCGATCTGGGCGACCTGGACGGCTTGGCCTCCGGGTTGGAGATCATGGCCGCCATCCTCGCCGAGCGGGGCCAGAATGACCTTGCCGTCCGGCAGCTTGGCGCGGCACACGCCCTGCGCGGCCGCATCGACGTCGAGACGCCACCCGAAGGGTGCGAGCGCCTGACGGCGACGGCCGGAACGCTGGCGCGGCGGCTCGGCGGCCGCTTCGATGCGCTGTTCGCCGCTGGCGCCGCCCTGGCCCCGGAAGAGGCCGTTGCCGAGGCGCTCGCGCACGGGGAAAACACATCGCAGCCGACATCCCTTGCGGCCTCGTTCGAAAGATTGGACGGGCTTCTCGCGCTCGCGCCAGCAATCGACGCCGAACCGCCATCGGGACGGTAAAATCGCGTCTGTGTCACCGGAGGACGCGCCCAGCGTGTGGAGTTCGCGGGAGACGCCTCCAGGTGTCTCGACGCCAACAGCGAGCAGGTGGCTGCCGAGCCCGGCGCCTCGGAAATAGCGGTCGTCCTGCACGAGATCGACGAGCCACAGGGCATGCGTGATCCTCGCCGTTCGTGGACATTGAGCCTTGCCCGCTTCGAAGTGCAAGGTATGGTCATCGAGGCCTTTGACTATGTCGATTGCCTCTCGCTCATTCCCGGGGAGGCCGTGCTCGTGCGTACGTTTCTCGGGCCGGCGGCAGCGTTCGAGGCGAACGTCGACCGCCTCGACGTGCTCAACGCGGCCCTGCCCCGGTGCGTCGATCAACCTGACGAGTCAAATTGGGGAGCGAGCGGCGGATCACCGCTCCTGGCCAATCCCGCCTGGTCCTTCAAGGGGCTCGTCGGCGGAACGCCCCGACCGCTGTTCGGCGTCGACGGCAGGGAGCGTCTCGCGATCCATCTGGTCGATTTTGAGGGTGCGACGCGCGTCTAGCGGATCAGCCGTTAGCGTACGAAAGGGTTGGGCCGTGATGACGATGCACCGGCACATGCTTCTGCTCGTGGTGGCCGTGTGGCTGTCTATCTCGCCCGCGATCATCGTCTCAGCGCAGTCCGGCGATCTGCCCGGCGTGCGCGGCACGCTCTATGAAAGCCCATCCTTCGGCTGGATTCTCCTCCTGCCTGGCGGAACGTGGCGTGTTGCCGAGTCCGACTCGTCCGAGGGTCTCGACTACCTGCACCTCACCTCGACCGCCGGCGATGGCGCGGACCATTACTTCCAGTCGTATCCCGACGATGGCCGGGGCGCTGCTGGCTGCATCGACGACACCGTTGCCCTCCTGGCGGACATCAGCCCGGATCAACCCCTCGAGGGTTGGTCAGGCGAGGAGATCGACCTCTTCGATGCTGGCAGCGACCGCCAGACCGCGCGTGTTCGCATCGTCGATCCCGTGGACCCCGACTTCGATATCCTCGCTCTCATCCAATGCTCCCTCGCCAATGATGGTCTGCTCATCGCTGATGCCCTGGTCCAAAGCGCGCGCGACATGGAAGCCCTGACAAACCCGCTGACGGCGACTCCGCTCTTGCCGGGAGAGGGCCACACGGGCCGTGCCCGCCTCGAGGGGACGGACGCCTCGCCCACGAACGGCGTGGTGCGCTTTCTGGCTCGTGGCAACGACCCCTTGAACGCCCAATTCCCGTTCAGTTGCATTCATCAGGAGGAGTTCGATCGCCCGGCCGACCCACCGCCGCCGGGAACCGGGTTCTTCGCCTGCGACGGTCAGATCGCGAATATTGACATCGTGCCAGCGTCCGTCGATCTGGCCGATCTCGCGATGGGCTGCGCGAGCGCGCCAGCAGCAGAGGCTCGACCGCCTGAATGCCCGGATGCGCCGATCCGTCCCTCGCACGCCGAAATCTTGCGCGCTCCGGCAACAGATGGCTCCGTGGTGACCCTGCAGCCCGGCGAATCGGCCGATGTCGTCGTCTGGTTCTCCTTGCCGGAAGGTGATCCACCGCTCGACGTACTCTATCTCGAACCGGACCGGCAAGTTGTCGTCGGGCCATCGTTCTTCAGCGCGGGCACCGGCAGCCGCCCCAAGGTTCGCATTGGCCGGTAGGAGACACGCGATTCCTGGTCAGGAGGAGCCATGATCTCGATCCTCGCCTTTATCGCCGCGCCCGCCCTGCTCATCGCCACCATCGCCGGCGCCGGCGCTGCCATGGGCGGCGTTATCGTCTGGGCACGCCTCCGGCAGCGCCGCCGGTCCAGGGCGGCGCGGAGCACCCGGGAACTCGCCACCCCGGAAGAGCCCGCGAGCCCTGAGCCGCGGCACGCGTAGACCGGGATGAGCGATCTCCCGCTATCATCCTGGCGGCCCGAACGAAGGGCCATTGCCTTTGATTGAGACGAAAGGGTATCGGCCGCGTGCGAACTCACGATTTCGAGGAGATTCGGCCCGCGTTCATGGAGCGGGTCGAGAAGATGGTCTGGTGCAACGCGGCCACTGTCGATAGCCAGGGACGGCCACGCTCGCGCATTCTGCACCCGATTTGGGAAGGAAGCACGGCGTGGGTGACCGCCGACCGCAACTCGTTCAAGAGCCGGCATCTGGAGAGCACGCCCTACGTCTCGCTGGCCTATGTCAGCGACTGGGCCAGGCCGGCGTACGCCGACTGTCACGCCGAATGGGTCGAGGATCGCGAGATCAAGGACCATGTCTGGCATCTCTGCCCTTCCCTGCCGGAGCCGATGGGCTTCGATCCCGCGCCTGTCTACGGCACGATCGACGAGCCGCTCCCTGGCCATCCCACCTTCGGCGTTCTCCGGCTGACGCCCTACCGCATCGTCCTCACCCAATGGCCCGAGCCGCTGACCATGTGGACGGCGGTGTGAGTCGAGGAGTCGAGACGTCGAGTCGGGAAGTCGATCATTCGACGTGAACGGCCAACTGCCAATAGCCAATAGCCGCGAGGACGCATGCACACGCACGCGTTCGATGACATCGCTCCAGTCTTCTTCGAGCGCGTGACCACCATGGTCTGGTGAAGCGCGGCCACCGTCGATGCAGAAGGGAGGCCGCGCTCGCGCGTTCTGCATCCGATATGGGAAGAGCGCATCGCCTGGATCACTGCCGATCCGCGCTCGCCGAAAGGGCGCGATCTGGCAACCACCCCCTACATGGGCCTGGCCTATGTCAGCGATCCCTTCAACCCCGCCTAAGCGGAGTGCTCTGCCGAATGGATCGATGGCCGCGCCACCAGGCAGCATGTCTGGAACCTGTTGCGGGACACACTGCCCCCGTGGGGTTCAATCCCGAGTCGATCTACAGCCCGCTGGGCATGATGGAGGATGGCCGTCCCTATTTTGGCGTGCTCCGGCTCACACCCTATCGCATCACGCTCTCCGGCTTTCCCGACCCAGCGATTGTCTGGACGCCAGCATGAGTCGAGGAGTCGAGCGCGAGCTGCCGAGGGGCGACGCTCTAGCGTCCCCGACGCTCCCCGACTCCTCGACTCACTTGGCGCCGACGACGGCGACGGCCTCGATTTCGACCAGAAAGTCCGGATGCGCCAGTCCAGCAACGAAGGCGGCGCTCACGGCTGGCGGCCGGGCGACCGTGCCCCACTTCTGCTGATAGACCGCGAAGCCGGGGCCGAGATCGTTGCCCTGCACGATGAAAATGGTCACCTTGATGATGTCGTGCAGCGTCGCCCCGGCGGCCGCGAGAACTGACTCCAAGTTGGCAAATATCTGCTCGGTCTGCGCGGCGATGTCGCCAATACCGACAATCGTCCCCTGCGCATCGACCGCGTTCTGTCCGCCGACGTAGATGGTTCTGGCGCTTCCTTCGACCACAACGGCCTGGCTGAACGCCGAGTTCTGATGCATCGTGTCCGGATTGACGTGTGTGACGACGAGATCCATCGCTTCTCCTTCCATCTCCTGCCGCGCGCGATGGACAGATTGCCCCACAGGTGGAGCATGTTCACCCAATGGCGCGGCGCGCCCGTCTCGGCCTCCTGCCGCGATGCCGCCAGCGACGCCGAGCGCGGCCATGCTCCCTATCGCCGAGCGGCGCGTCACACGGCCGATTTCCCCCGTTTTCCCGCTTTGCCGCCAATCAGCCATTGCGCCCTTCCCTCTCGCGAACACGTCCACGGCCCAGTATAGAACAGATGATCGCTTTTGAATTGGGGCGTTGGGGTGTTAGGGTGACGGGGCGATAGGGTGATAGGAGCGAACGCGGCTCCGATTTCTCCCTGACGCCGCAACACCCGATCACGCTGCCGCGGAAGGGGCTCCATGGGATGAAGATCGCGCGCATCGACATCTACGGCTACGGGTTGTCCTACCGGCATGGCAGCTATGTCATGTCGGGTGGCCGCGTCGTCGACGAATTGGCCAGCACCGTCGTCCGCTTGACGACCGATGACGGCCTCTTCGGCTGGGGCGAGGTCTGCCCTCTCGGCTCGACCTACCTGCCCGCGCACGCCGAGGGCGCGCGCGCGGCCCTACGCGAGATGTCGCCCGCGCTGCTCGGCGCCGACCCGCGCGAGTTGTCAACGATCCGGCAGCGGATGGACCAGGCCCTGCGCGGCCACGACTACGCCAAGAGCCCGGTCGATATCGCCTGTTGGGATTTGATTGGGAAAGCCACCGGATGCTCGGTATCCACGCTCCTCGGCGGACGGCTGCAGGCAGAGGTTCCCCTCTATGAAGCGGTGCCGCTCGGTAGCCGGGAGGAGATGTCGGACTTCGTGCTGGCTCGCCGCGCGGAAGGGATTCATCATTTCCAGTTGAAGGTCGGCGCGGATCCCTCCCTCGACGCCTCGCGCATTCGCCACGTTGTCGAGGTGACTGGCGACGACGACGTCATCATCGCCGACGCGAATGGCGGGTGGACACTACAGGACGCCATGGTCGTGGCGAGGCTGATTGCCCCGCTTCCCCGCGTCTATCTCGAGCAGCCGTGCGCGACACTCGAGGAATGTCTCTA
>CAYSXO010000264.1:0-7286 GCA_964434995.1 uncultured Sphaerobacteraceae bacterium | reverse complement strand
CCGTCGAGAAAGGGGGACCGCGAGCGCGTCTTCACACGATGCGGCACGCGCTGTGCCGCGTTCGCGATGCGAATTGTGAAGGAGAAGACCATGAGCGAAAGCAGCATCGTTTCGGCGGGAGCTGAGCAGAAGGTTTCGCGGCGTCACCTTCTCCGGGATTCGGCGCTCACGGCGGGCGCACTGGCGCTCGCCTCGCGGATCGACGTGAAGTACGCCCTGGCCCAGGACGAGGGGCCGATCAAGATTGGCTGGCTGGGCGACCGTACCGGCGACTTCTCCGTGGTCGGCATCCAGAAGTTCAACGCGGCCAACCTCGCGGTCAATGAGTTGAACGAGGCTGGGGGCCTGCTCGGGCGCGAGTTGGTGCTCGTCGCCGAAGACGCGCAGTCGGACAACCGCCGCTATCAGGAGATGGCGCGAAAACTCATCCTGCAGGACAAGGTCGACGTCCTCCATGCCTGTTTCACCTCCGCATCCCGCGAGGCGATTCGGCCGATTGTCGACCAGAACAAGGCGCTCTTCTTCTACAACAATCAGTACGAAGGCGGCGTCTGCGATTCCTGGGTCTTCCCCACCGGCTGCGTGCCCGATCACCAGGTGGTCCCCTTCATGCCGGCAGTCATGGAGCTCTTTGGGCCGCGCGTTTACACCATCGCGGCGGACTACAACTTCGGCCAGTTGACGGCCGACTGGTGCAAGAAGATCGTCGAGGAGAATGGCGGCGAGATCATCGGCGAGGAGTTCATCCCCCTCTCCGTCTCGCAGTTCAGCACCTCGATCACCAATATTCAGAATGCCGCGCCGGACGTGCTGGTGGTACTGCTGGTCGGCATCGCCCAATCGTCGTTCTACGAGCAGAAGAACGCGGCCGGGATGCAGATTCCGATGGCCACCACGATCAACATGGGCCAGGGGTACGAGCACCTTCGCTTCCCGCCGCCGGCCCTCAACAACATGTACGTGACCGTCAACTTCATGCAAGAGTTGGCCGAGCAGCTCGAGACCGATTTCCCGGATCGCATCCGCGCCCTCTACCCGGATGCCGAGTACGTCGGCATGGAAGCCGCCGCCGAGTACGAGGGCATCAACCTCTACGCGATGGCCGTCGAGGCCTCCGGTACGACCGACAAGGACACCGTGCGCCAGGCGCTGGAGCAGAATGTGACCTTCGAGGGGCCAGGCGGCCCGGTAACCATCGACCCGGCCACGCATCACACCATTCGTAACATCTACCTGGTTCACGCCGATGAGGAGCACAACATCATCCTCGATGACACCTTCGAGGCCGTGCGGCCCGACTGGCTCTCCCAGGAGATGGGCTGCAATCTGCCCGAGAAGCCAGACAATACGCAGTACGAACCCGCGTAGACGGGGTGTCGGGGTGTCGGGGTGTTAAGGGGTTCGTTCCCCTGACACCCTGACACCTCGACGCCCTGACACCGACGACCGAAGGGAGTCCCGTTGGACGGCGTCTTCAACGCCCTCTATCAGTACCAGGTCAGTTTTTCGCTGCTGCTCCTTTCCGCCATTGGTCTGGCCGTCATCTTCGGCATGATGGGCGTCATCAACCTCGCGCATGGCGAGTTCATGATGCTCGGCGCGTACATCACGACGATCGCCGCGACGAACGGCGTGCCGCTCGCCGTTGCGATGCTGATCGCCGCGCTCGGCGTGGCGCTCTTTGGCGTGGTGGTCGAGATGCTGGTGGTGCGGCGGCTCTATGGCCGCCTGCTCGACACGGTGGCCGCGACCTGGGCGGTGGGACTGATCCTGAGTCAGGGCATGCTGATTCTCACCGGCCCGTCGATGCAGGGCGTCTCGTCACCGTTCGGGTCGTTCACGGTCGGCCAAACCAGCTATTCCTGGTATCGGGTGGTGCTCGGCGTCGTCTCCGTCGTGCTGCTGATCCTCCTCTACCTCCTTTTCATGAGGACCACGTTCGGGTTGCGTGCTCGCGCTACCATCCAGAACCCGTCGATCGCGCAAGCGCTTGGCGTGAACACGGCCAGGATGTACACCATCACCTTTGCCCTCGGCAGCGGGCTGGCCGGGCTGGCAGGCGGGCTGTTCGCCCCAACCACCACCATCGTGCCCTTCTTCGGCGTCAACTACATCGTCGAGGCGTTCGTCACCGTCATCGTGGGCGGGGCGAATGCGCTTGTCGGCACGCCGCTCGCCGCTGCCCTGCTGGGCGCCGTCAACGCCTTTCTCGGCACGACCTTCGGCCTCTATATCGGCCGGGTAGGGCTGCTGGTGACCACGATCATCATCATCCGCGTCTTGCCTGACGGGATCTCCGGCCTTATCGACCGCTGGCGGATGCGGCCTGGCGCCTCGGGGCCGGGCCGATGACCCGCGTCGCGTCGCTCATCCGGGCGGAGAACATCGCCTTTCTCGTCTTTTTCGTCTTCATGCTCGTCTATCCATCGACCACGGATGATTTCGGGATTCTCAACACCGCCTACTTCATGGCCATCACCCTGATGGCACTGAGCCTGGCGATGATCTGGGGCAAGGCCGGCATTCTCAGCTTCGGGCAGACGGCCTTCTTCGGCATCGGCGGGTATCTCTACGGCATCTACACCCTGAACGTGCTCGGCTCCGGGGCGACGTGGATTGGCATCCTGGTGGGGGTGGCGTCGGGAGCGATTGTCGCGGCAGTCCTCGGCTACTTCATGTTCTATGGCGGGGTCAACGACGTTTTCGTTGGGCTGACCACGCTCGCGCTGACCCTGGTGCTGCAGACCTTCATGGCGCAGACGGCAGGGCCGGAATGGTCCGTGGGCGAGGCGCGGCTGAACGGCTACAACGGAATGTACGTCCCGCAGATCAGCATTGGCGACACGCCGCTCTATGGCAAGCCACTCTATTTCCTCTATCTGGCCATCCTGATCGGGGTCTATCTCCTCCTGCGCTGGCTGGCCGGGAGCCGCTGGGGCTACGGTCTGCTCGCGCTGCAGGAAAACCGGCCGCGCACGGAAACGTTTGGCTACAACGTCCGGCTTATGCAGGTGCAGGTCTTCTGCCTGGCTGGCGCCGTGGCCGCGCTGAGCGGCGTGCTCTACGCATCATGGGGGAGCTACATCGATCCATCCTCGATGGGGCTGACCGCGGCGATCACGCCGGTCATTTACGTGGCCATCGGTGGCCGCCGCAGCCTGACCGCGGCGATGATCTCCTCAATGATCCTGCTCAAGTTGTCGCAGTCGCTGGCCTCGACCGCGCCGGAGTACGCGCTGGTGATTTTCGGAGTTCTGGCGCTGCTGGCGGTCCTCTTCGTGCCGGAGGGCTTCATGGTGGCGGTGTTCAATGCGCTCGATCGCTGGCTCTTTCGCCGGGGGGAAGCTGGAGCGAGCGCGGGACCGCGCGATGGATCGGCCAGTGCCGGCCAGGTGAGCGGATAGCATGGCCGATCCTGTTGCCGGCCCCATGCTTGCGCTCAACGATGTTTCAAAGAGCTTCGGCGGCCTGAAAGCCGTTTCCGATCTGACGCTCGTGGTAGAGCGTGGGGAACTGCGTTGCCTGATAGGGCCGAACGGCGCGGGCAAGAGCACCGTCTTCAAGCTGATCATGGGGTTCGAGCGGCCCACCAGCGGCACGATCATCTTCGATGGCGCGGATATCGACAAATGGCCAACGTGGCGCCGCGCGCGACAGGGACTGAGCATCAAGATGCAGGTGCCCGGCATCTACCCGGAGCTGACGGTGCATGACAACATGCGCGTCGCCGCCCAGTACCACATCCGGGCCAGCGACATGGACGCGGCGATCGGCCGCCTGCTGGGCCGCGTGGGGTTGGCGGGCATGACCGGCGAGTTGGCCAAGAACCTCTCTCACGGCGAGCAGCAATGGCTCGAGATCGGCATGGCCCTTTCGGTCAATCCGAAGCTCCTCCTGCTCGATGAGCCGACGGCCGGGATGGGTCCGGGGGAAACCGAGGCGACCGCAAGGATCGTGGAGGCGCTCAATGCCGACGGCATGACCATCATGGTCATCGAGCACGACATGGCCTTCGTGCGCCGCATCGCGCGGAAAGTCACGGTCATGAACCTGGGACGAGTCTACGCGGAGGGCACGATTGCCGAGATCGAGGCGAATCAGGGGGTCACCGATATCTACCTGGGCAAGCAGTAAACGGAACAGCGGCATGAAGCGTGGTCCGCGCCACTCCCGGCGCGCGCGGGAGGCGGCGCGCTGATGCTCGACATCTCCCACGTGACAGCGGGGTATGCGCGCACCATGATCGTGCGAGACGTTTCCCTGGCCATCCATTCGGCGGAAATCGTCTCGATCGTTGGCCGCAATGGCGTCGGCAAGACGACGCTGATGAAAGCGATCATCGGACTTCTGCCCCTGACGCACGGCGCGATTCTGCTTGATAGCACGGACATCTCACGGGCGCCGGCCAATCAACGCGCCAGGCTCGGCATCGGCTATGTTCCACAGGGACGCGGCATCTTCCCCGGCCTGACCGTCGAGGAAAACCTGCGCATGGGACAGTTGATCAATGAACAGGCCGGGAAGGAACGCCCCCACGACATCGCGTTCCAGTACTTTCCGCGCCTTCACGAGCGCCGTGCCCAGCGCGCGGGCACGCTGAGCGGCGGTGAACAGGCGATGTTGGCTATCGGCCGTGTCCTGATTGGGCAACCGAGCCTGATGCTCCTCGATGAGCCATCGGAAGGCCTGCAGCCGAATCTGGTGCAGCAGATTGGCGACGATCTGAAGCGCATCAATGCCGAGCTGGGTACGACCGTCCTCTTCGTCGAGCAGAACATTGAGTTGATCGTGAACCTGTCGCAACGCGGCTACGTCATGGACAAGGGGCAGATCGTGGCCGAGTTGCGCGGAGACGAAGTGAACGATCAGGAGATGCTGGTTCGCTATCTCGCGGTCTAGGAAAAGGCGCCCGGTTGTGTCACGCCCGCGGCGATGGGCAAACTCGCCGATCCGGGCTGACATGGCTCGGGCGTCTATTCAGGGAGGTGTTCATCGTGCAGGAGATTCGCCAGAAAGGCCCGTACCACTACGTCTTCAGCCGCTATGTGGAGCCAGTGGCCACGGTCAAGCCGGGGGAAACCGTCGCCATCTACACGGACGACGCCTTTGAAAGCCAGATCACGAAGCCGGACGATGTCCCCTCCCAGATTCTGGGATCCTACCTCAATCCGCAGACCGGGCCGGTCTACATCGAGGGCGCGGAACCGGGCGATACGCTCGCGGTCAGGATCGAGAAGATCGAGCCGACGCGCGATTGGGCGGTGAGCGTTTTTGTCCCGTACTTTGGCGGCCTGACCAGCACGAAGCTGACGCGCACGCTCCAGGAGCCGCTTCCGGAAAAGGTCTGGATCTACAAGCTGGAGAACGGTTGGCTGACGCACAACGAGCGCCTGCGCTTCCCCTGGCGGCCCTTTATGGGCACCGTTGGCACCGCGCCGGAGCTGGAGGCGCTCTCCGCGCTGACCCCCTTCGATCACGGAGGGAACATGGATGTGCCGGACGTGAAGCCCGGCAACACGATCTACTTGCCGGTGCGCGTTCCCGGAGGGCTCTTCTTTACCGGCGATTGCCATGCTGGCCAGGGGCAAGGCGAGCTTTGCGGCGTGGCGCTGGAGATCACCGCCAAGGTGACGCTCACGTTTGACCTGATCAAGCAGAAGCCGATTGCCTGGCCGCGCATCGAAAGCGCGGACGAGTATATGGTCGTCGGTAGCGCGCGGCCGATGGAAGATGCCGCCCGCATCGCCTACACCGAGCTTGTCGAGTGGCTGGTCGAACTCGGCTGGGACCGCTGGGAAGCATACGAGGCGCTCACCCAGATCGGAGATTGCTACGTCGGCAACATGGTCGATACCTACTATTCGCTGGTCGCCAAGATCCGCAAGGAGTATGCGCACGCTGGAGCGTCGTAGGCTGGCGAACCGGTTCCCGGCCGCGTGGGCCTGGGTGAGTCGGTGACCTCACCTCCGTCGCATGGGATGCGTCTGACCAGAAACAGGTTTGTGGCGCATCCCGGCTGGGGCAGTCGAGCTCTGGCGCGTGGGGACGCTGAATAGCGAGAGACAGGATGGACGACGTGATGATTGAGGGAACTGGCCTCGACCAGGAGGAGGTCATTGCCTGTCTTCTCTCCGAGCGGGAATTGGCGATTCGAGGCGAGGAGATCGCGCGAGACCTCTTCGCGAGTGTCGCGGCGACCGACGAGCTTCCGGATGGCTATGGCTTCCGCTTTGACGACGGGGATGCGTGGCTCGATCAGATCGTGGCCTTTGTCGCCGCCGAGCGCCGTTGCTGTCCATTTCTGACCTTCGAGATCGCCTTCGAGCCGCATGGCGGCCCGGTCTGGTTGCGCCTGCGCGGATCACCGCGGATCAAACAGTTCGTTGCCGAAACATTCACCGGTCGGGTCAGCGCGGCAGGAGCACAAGCCGAATGAGCCAGGTTTCGAACGATCATCTCGATCTGACGCCGCAACCTCCGCCGGCCGGGCCCACGCTGACGTTCGATTTCCCCGGCATGCTCGTCGGCGTTGCCGAGTATCCCGAGGGGCCGACCGGCTGCACGGTATTCAGCTTCCCGGCCGGCGTGCCGCTGGCGGTCGACGTTCGTGGCGGCTCGCCCAGCGTCGTTGGCGATCTGGGCCGCACGCATGCCATCTGCCTCACGGGCGGCTCGATCTACGGGCTGGAGGCCGTTGCCGGCGTCGGCGCGGAGCTGCTTGCCCAGCGCGGGTACGATGCCTCCTGGACCAACATCGGCCTGACGGCTGGAGCCGTCATCTACGATTACGGCGCGCGCCAGAACACCGTTCATCCCGACGAGGCATTGGGGCGGGCCGCGCTCCGCTGGGCGCGACCCGGCCATTTTCCGCTTGGCCCGCGCGGCGCGGGCTGCTCGGCCACGACGGGCAAGGGCTTGCGCCTGAAGCGAGGTGAGGCGGCTGGGCAAGGTGGCGCCTTCCGCCAGATTGGCGAGACGCGCATTGCGGTCTTCACGGTCGTCAACGCCATTGGGGTTATCGTCGATCGCAAGGGCCGGGTCGTGCGCGGCGGGCTCGATCGCCGCACTGGCCGGCGGGAGCCGTTGGTCGAGGAAGCCGAGCAGATCATTGCCAGAGCGTTCCCCAGGGCTGACGTCCCGGAAGGCGTCAACACGACTCTGACCGTGGTGGTCACCAATCGCCAGTTAGACGAACGGTCGTTGCGTCAGCTCGGCCGGCAGGTGCACTCATCGATGGCGCGCGCCATTCAGCCGTTCCACACGCTCTTCGACGGCGATGTCCTCTT
>CAYSXO010000263.1:0-7294 GCA_964434995.1 uncultured Sphaerobacteraceae bacterium | reverse complement strand
CGCCATGTCTCACCTCACCTCGTGCCGATGTGTTGCCCGGGGATCATACGGCTACCGCCCTGACCTTCGTCATGGCGACCACACACCCTCATCAGTATCATCTCCCGGCAACATGTCGATGGTGGTGGGCACGGATCCGGAGCCCGCGATGTCGCCTGACCCCATTGCTCCCAAGCGGCTTTCGGCGCGTTGGCAACCTGCCGAATCCGAGATTCCCCGGCTCGCGGCGGTCGCGCGCCCGGCGACCGGGAGAGGAGCCAGAGGGGGAGGGCGAGCGCGGAAGGTCACGAGTTCACCCGGATGCCATGTTCGTGGGTGAAGTATCCCCCGCCGTGCGTCGATTACCTGTCGGCCGTCAATTGCCGAGCGTGGGCCAGGCAGCGCAGGACCGGCCCCCTGCCCTCGGTTGGCATCCAGCGGGCCGGCACAGCAAAACGCCGACAAGCTCCGCGCTTGCGCGCAAACCTCGTCGGCGTTTGCCGGACCATTCACCTTAGAAACTGGGTTCCTTCGGCGTTTGGTCTACAGTGAACGTACACTCTCGTGAACGATTTGTCAATACCCTTTCGCGGTCGAGTTGCGAATGGGCTCAAGCCAGCGGTTGTCCAGGCTGCCCACGCAACTGGCTCGTGTTTCCCAGAGTCGATGCCCGCCCCTGCCTCATCCCGATTTGCCGGCACGCTGGTCATCAGTTCAACAGGCGGAAGACTTCAACACGGTCGTTCTCGGTGTCGGCAACGTAGGCGCGGTTGGCGCTATCGACCGTAATGCCCATCGGATCGAAGCCGGCCGGGGCAATGGACGATGCGCTCCACTTGGTCAGGTACTTCCCCCGGCGGGTGAAGACCTGGACGCGGCCGTTGCCGGTATCGGTAACCAGCACGCGACCCCGGTGGTCGATGACAATGTCGCGCGGATCGTTGAGCGCGCCATTCTGCCTTCCTTGCCGTCCCCATTTGCGAATGAACTTTCCCTTGGCACTGAAGACCTGAACGCGATTATTGGCGCCATCGACGACATAGACACGGCCCTGAGGGTCGGTCGCAATGCCGCGTGGATACGAAAACTTGCCGTTGACGCTGCCGCGCCCGCCCCACGACTTCTGGAACTTGCCGCCGCGATTGAAAACCTGAATGCGGTTGTTGGACGAGTCCGCCACGTAGATGCGTCCGCCCTTGCCAATGGCAACGCCCCAGGGATCGGCAAACTTGCCGCGCGCGGTCCCTTTCCCGCCGAATCGCCGGATGAACCCGCCGCTGGACGTAAAAACCTGGATGCGATGGTTCAGCGTGTCGGCCACATAGACATTGCCGCTCGTGTCGACGGCAACGCCGCGTGGGCGGTAGAACTGGCCGTTCCCCGTGCCGTAGGTTCCCCACTTGCGCGTAAACGCGCCGCTTCGGGTGAACTGCTGAATGCGGTTGTTGTAGGAGTCGGCGACATAGACGCGGTCGCCGTAGACGACAACGCCACGCGGCCCATCGAAACGGCTGTTGCCTGTCCCTGTTCCGCCCCAGCTCCCCGCGTAGGCGTAGCGCGGGGCAGCGGCCCGCGCATCCTCAATGTCGTCCAGCAGGGCGAACGCGACAGCCCCGACGATCAATTCTCGTCGTGAAATCAGGAGCTCGCCCATTTCGCCTCCAGTGCCTCCACCACCTCGTGCGCCGCGCCGCTTCGGCGCAGGCCGCCATGCCGCCGGCCGCGCCAGGGCCGCACACGGGGCGAAATCTCTCG
The DNA here is from genome assembly GCA_964434995.1 of uncultured Sphaerobacteraceae bacterium. Taxonomy (GTDB): domain Bacteria; phylum Chloroflexota; class Chloroflexia; order Thermomicrobiales; family UBA6265; genus JACCXM01. Next base: position 5,560 of record CAYSXO010000263.1, on the reverse strand, counting down.
CCTTGCCTGAAAGTCTGCCATGGTTGAACGATCCGGGCTGGAACGCGGCTATCCCGAAGGCATCCTGCCCTCGGCCTCAGCGTCGCGAAGGTTCTCGTTCACTCCACGTCCGGACAGCGCCTCGTGGTCGAGGTTCTTCCCACGTCGGGATGACGCGACAATCAACGCCAAGTTGCCCGGCTCAAACGGGATCGGCCTCAAATCGGCTGCAGCCAGGTCCCATCACACCAGCCGACCGTATCCTCTGGCGTCAGCACCTGATACCAGGCGATGCCGTCGCTTTCGACCGGCCCATCGATGATGGTGACGACGTAGCCATCGGGAAGCTGAGTCAGGATCGCCGCCCATAGGCCGGGATCGGCGCGCAGGTTGAGCGCGCCATCGATCACCATGGCCACGGCGCCTGGCTGAAGGATCGCCCAGGCATCCTGCCGACGCTCACGCCGGCGGCCGCGGCCGCCATCGCCACTCCCGTCATCGCCGCCGCCCACCCCACCCGCATCGGCCGGCGGCTCCTCGGTTGCGGGGGGTGGGTCCTCGGTTGCGGGCGGCGTTGAGGGGTCGATGGCTGGTGGCGCTGGCTCCCAAGGCTCCTGGTTTGGATCGGGACTGAGCAGATTGCCGGCCATCCAGCCGGTCAACGACATGCCCTGAACCTCGTACCAAATGATCTGCTCGTTGGTCGTCGGCCCTTGCAGAATCTGCAACCGCTCGCCGAGCGCCACCTCGGCAATGGCATCGAATTCGAGCCCCGGTCCCTTGCGCAGAATCGTGCCATCGACGTTCGCCACCACCAGCATGCCGGGATGCCACTGCGGTGGGGGAACCTCGGGAGTGTCGCGCCCGCTGATGACCCGCTGCGCCTCGTTGCGAACCATCTGCAGTGATCGATAGAAATCCTCTCCCGGACAGGTCGTGTTATTGACGTCGCGGTGCCCGCAGATGGTCGGCAATTCGGGGATGTCGTAGAAGGGCGCGAAGCTGGCCGGATCGAGATCGCGCGCGGCCCAGGAAGCGATCCAGACGGCGGCGTTGTGCATCTGCGGGGTAATGTCGTCCTCGAAGAAGCGGCCCATGAGGCAGATGCCACAGCTTCCGGAGTTGTACCCTTCGGCGTGACAGCCGACCGCGTTTTCGCCGCCAACCCGGCCCTCGTAGACGTTTCCCATGAAGTCGATCAGATAGTTGTAGGCGATATCGCCCCAGCCGCGGGTGATGGCGTGAAAGTAATAGATGGAGCGCATCTCAAGGACGGGGTCATTGAAGTTGGCCGTGTCGGCATGGTGGATGATGACGTGCTCGACCGTCTGGTACGAAACCGGAAAGATCTCCTTGCCGTTGCGATTGTATCGTAGGGATTCATCCGCGCCCCAGGCGGCGCGGCCAATCACCGGCGGCGGCGAGAAGATCGGCGACGTTGCCGGCGCGGCCACCTGCTCTATCGTGGCGCCATACGAGGCGTCGATGTAGTCGAGCTCGAAGCCCGGCAGCGCGGCCAGCGCGCCGGAGCCATCGTAGGTTCGGTACTGGAGGAAGGTTCCGCCGGGCGTCGCGGTCAATGTGCCGATGTGCCGGCCGTCGCGGTCTGGCGGCCCACCAATGTGCGTCGCCTTGCCGATCCAGAGCGGATCGGACCAGGTCACGCCGTCCACACTCCAGAGCAACTCGACGACCGCGCCCGGGTCCCCCTCGCCACTCCAGCTTGGCGCGACGGCATGGAATGGAAACTCGGTAGCGAAGGAGATGTAGTACGTTGGATCGGCCCGCTGACCGAGGCCAAACCCTTCGGCCTCATTCCAGCGGCCTCCCTGGATGAAGCTCCCCTCCTGCCGGGCGGGCATCGCCCGCGCGCTCGGGCGCGAACCGCCCATCAGCAGGCCGGCAGCCGCTCCCGTCCCCAGGCGCAAAACGTCACGCCGCCCAAGCCGGGACGCCATCGCGCCCTCAGGCACGCTCCTGATTGCCCCACGGCACACGCGGTTCTCTCCATGCTGACCCAAGCCGGGTGTACGTACAGGCCGTCGGGGCGTCTCTTCGACTGTAACGCGCGGGGGCGTGCGAGGTTCCGCGAGGCGGGATTTGCCGTGATGCTACGGCCCGCCAGGACGGGATGTCAATGGCCGCGATGGCCAGCGCCCGGAGCAACCGCTCGGTCAACCTGGCGCGAGCATCACCTCGACGCGGGCATCGTGAAAGTCGCCGCCGCCGCCAGCATCGCTGAGTCCGTCGGGCGTCAGCAGGTTTGCCGACGCGCCGCCGGGACTGAGAGATGGCCACCAGCCAGAGGGCATCGCCACGACATCCGGCCGCACGCCCTCGCCGACGCTGGCGTGCAGGGTAAGACACCCGCGTTCATTGGTGACCAGCACGAGATCGCCGTCGGCTATGCCGCGCGGCGCGGCATCCGCGGCATGCATGGTCAGGCGTGGCTCGCGCTCGGCTTTCAGATGCCGGGGCTGATTGGCAAAGCTGGAATTGAGGAAATGGAGCGCCGATTTCGCGCTGATCAACGTCAGCGGATACGACGCATTCGCCTCGCTCACTCCGGTGGGCGTGTACGATGGAAGCGGATCGCGGCCATGCTCCGCTTCAGCGCTCGAGGCGAACTCCGCTTTCCCCGAGGGGGTTGCGAACCCGCCTTCAGCATAGGGCAGCCAGGGGTCGGGGATGGCCATCTTCGCCCAACCTTCTGCCTCGAGGCGTTCCCAGGTGATCCCGGCCAGCCAGGGGTGGTCGCTGGCCAGCGTCTCCCTGACGATCTCTTCATCGCGGGAAAAGAGATAAGGCTCGGTCAATCCCATCCGGGAGGCCAAGCGCCGGAAGAACTCGCTGGTGGGCACGCTCTCGCCCAGCGGCGCAATGGCCGGCATGTTCAGCGACAGGTAGGCATGGCCCCACGAGGTGAGCAGATCGAGGTGCTCGAGCTGGGTTGTCGCCGGCAACACGTAGTCGGCATGGCGGGCGGTATCGGTCAGGAACTGCTCGTGAACCACGGTGAGGAGGTCGTCGCGTGCCAGGCCACGAACAATGCGCCCCTGGTTCGGCATCGTCGCCACCGGGTTACTGCCGTAAACGATCAGCGCGCGAATCGGCGGATCGAGACCGGGATCGGTCAGGATGCGGCCGAGCTGCACCATGTTCACCTCGCGGATGGAACAATCTTCCAACTCCGGCATCAATGCGGCAGCCCAGTTGAGCCCGGAGAAGAGACCGACCGTGAAATAGGCCAGGCCGCCGCCGTGATCCCGCCAGGCGCCGGTCAGCGCCGGCAAGCAGGCAATGGCCCGGTAGGTCTCCGCGCCATGGGCGTGATGCTCCAGCCCGATCAACAGCCGGATCGCTGCCGGGCGCGTGCTGGCGTAGGCTCTCGCCAGCCGCGCGATCTCCTCTGCCGGAATCCCGGTGAGGCGCGCAACCCGCTCCACTGGATAGTCCTGCAGGCGCTCGCGCAGGACATCGAAACCGAGCGTGTACTGCTCGATGTACGCCTGGTCGTATAGCCCTTCATCGACGATGACGCGCATCATCCCCAAGGCCAGGGCGGCATCGGTCCCCGGAATCGGCTGAAAATGCCAATCGGCGGCAGCGGCGGTGCGGGTGCGCACCGGATCGATGACCACGACCGCCGCGCCCTGCTCCTTTGCCCGGCGAATGGCAGGCCAATTGTGAAGGTTGGTGACGATGGGGTTGCCGCCCCAGATGACAATGAAGCGGCTCTGCTCGAGGTCGGCCGGTAGCATGCCGAGCGTCGTGCCATTGACCATGCTGACGCCGGCCCCGCCCGCCCCACCGCAGACCTCCCGGATGAGCCGCGATGCGCCGATGCGGGCGAAGAAACGCCGGTCCAGGCTGAACGCTTGCACAATGCCCATCGATCCGAGGTAGCTGAACGGAAGGATGGCCGCTGGATCGTCGTCGATAATGGCCAGCAGGCGGCTGGCGATGTCATCGAGCGCCTCATCCCAACTGACCCGCTCGAACTCACCCGATCCCTTGGCGCCGGTTCGCCGCAGGGGATAGAGAATCCGGTCAGGACTGTAGACGCGCTCCAGATACGGGTTGACCTTGGCGCAGAGGCCGCCACGGGTGATGGGGTGCGCGGGATCGCCCACCAGCTTGACAGCCACGTCCTCCTGCACGGTGACTTGCCAGGCACAGGTATCCGGGCAATCGTGCGGGCAGGCCCCGCGAACGACGATGGGGAGATCGGCCACATCTGCCATGATTGCCCCCTTGATGACGGCGCCTGGTGACATGGAGCGCGTTGATGACGGTCTACGCCGCTGGTCACGGCCAGCTCAATTATCGCGTGGCGGGCGTTTGCGTCCATGACGGCCACGTGCTCGCGCAGCAGATGGAGCATGAATCGATTTGGGCGCTGCCGGGCGGCCGTCCCGCGCTCTTCGAGACGTCAACCGCTGCGCTGGTCCGCGAAATGCTGGAGGAGATCGATGTTCGGGTCGAGGTGGGCCGGCTTCTCTGGGTGATGGAAAACGTCTTCACCTACGAAGCGCGCCAGCTTCACGAGATCGGCTTCTACTATCAGATGCTGTTGCCCTCCGGTTCGGACCTTCTGGACATTTCGCGAACGCACGTTGGCCGCGAGGGGGAGATTCCGCTCATCTTTCGCTGGTTCCCGGTTGATGAGCTCGCGGTGCTGCCGCTCTACCCCGAGTTTCTGCGCGCCGCCTTGCGAACTCTTCCAGATACGACGGTTCACGTGGTGCACGTCGATGAGGGGGCCAGGGACTGAGCGGACGAGATGTCCTCCTCCGCAAATCCGCTCACCGCGGGCGATGGCAGGGAGATGGAGCGTGTCCGATCAGAACCCCGGCCCGACGCCACCAGCCAGTCCGGCGAGACCCCACAAATCTCGCCAGACGTAGTCGGGGCGTTCCTCGCCCGGCGGGTCCTCGGCCTTGCGATTGACCCAGGCGGTTCCCATGCCCATCTGCTGGGCAGGGCCGATGTCGTACTTGAAGCCGAAGGCGACATGCAGAACGCGCTCCGGCGATTCGTCGATCCGCTCCAGGAGCCGCTCGAAGGTGTTCAGCGACGGCTTGTAGGAGCGGCAGTCCTCGGCAGTCACGACGGCGTCGAACGGGACTTCCAGATGGCGAAGCGTCTGCGCGATGATGTCATTGTCGGTGTTGGAGAGGATCACCAGCCGTAAACCGCCTGCCCTCGCCTGCCTGAGCGCGGGTATGGTGTCCGGGAATGGCTGCCAGGAGCGCATCGAGCGCACCAGCGCCTCGCCCTGGGCGGCATCCCACCGGTAGCCGCGCTCCTCCATCCACACTCGCAGGCTTTCGGCCAGCACCTCCTTGTACAAGCGGTAATCGCCTTGGATGATCCCGAACTGCATTGCCTCCCAGCGCTCCCGCATGGCGTGGCCATTCTGCTCGGGTTGCGCTTCATGCTGAAGAGCGAGATCGTACAGGAAGGTGGCCAGCCCGCCTTCCCAATCGACGAGGGTGCCGTAGCAATCGAACGTTGCCACGCGATACGTTTGGCTCATTTCTGGCGCCTGCTCCTTACCCTGATGCGCGAGTGAACGTGG
>CAYSXO010000262.1:0-7299 GCA_964434995.1 uncultured Sphaerobacteraceae bacterium | reverse complement strand
GTGATGCGCCCCTGATCGTCGTAGGTGGTCGCCTTGACCGCCGTGTCGACCAGAGCCTGCCAGGTCGCCGGCGTCTCGGTGACGCCGATCTCTTCCATGACGGCCGGATTCACCAGCATGCAGCCGTTCTCGAGGTTGAACTCCTTGGGCATGCCGAAGTACTGCCCATTGAAGCCATACGCGCCGGTGGCCGCCTCGTAGAAGCGGTCGGCGAACCCCTCGGAGAGGTTGGCCGGCACCGGATCGAGCAAGCCGAAGCTGGCGTACTGGGTCACCCAGGTGCCGAACATCTGCTGAATATCGGCCACGTTGCCGGCGTTGTAGCCCGCTTGCAGCTTGCTGATGAAGATCTCGTAGGGGAAGTACTGGTAGACGATGTTGATGTCCGGGTTCTCTGCCTGGAAGCGCTCGATCATCTCGATATTGGCGGCCACGAACGCCGGGTTGTTGTGCGTCCACCAGGAGACGTTGAGCTTTCCTTCGACCGGGCTGGAGACCGTCACTTCCTCCGGCTCGGGCTCCGGCGTGGCATCCTGCGCCCAGGCCGCGCCGCGCCGCTGCAACGCCAACCCCGCGGCGACCGCGGCCGCGCCCTTCAACACGTCTCGCCTGCCGAGCCCGTTTCGCCGATCCATGGCATGACCTCCTTGTCTCTGGTCGCGCATGTGCCGCTGGCTTCTCATCGTCTCCCCCCGTTGCCCTGGTCGACATTGGAGGGCGGAGCACTCTCGGGTGTTTCCCTCAGGTTCCAGCACCTCCTCAGATCGGACGCGAGCGCGCCGCCCGCTCAACTGCTAGACGCGGATCACGCGAATCTGGTTGGCCTCGAGGGTCTCGATGAACGCATCGGGCGTATCGACATCAGTGATGAGCGTGTCCATGACGGTCACTGGCGCCACGAACGCCGCCGAAATGCGGCCGCACTTGGTGTGATCGGCGACGATGATGACCTGGCCGCCCATCGCCAGAATCTCGCGGTCGGTTCTCGCCTCCGGGAGCGAATCGTTGGTCAGCCCGTGATCAGGATGGATGGCCCGGATGCCCATGATGACCTTCGAAGCACGCACTTCCTTCAGCGCGGCCTCGGTGATGAAGCCAATGAGCGATAGCTCCGACCGGCGCAACTCGCCGCCCAACACAACGAGGGTGACATCCGGCGCATCGATCAGCACATCGAGGACCGCCAGGCTATTGGTGAGCACGGTGAGATTCTTGCGGTGGAATAGGGCCTTGGCGACTTCGATCGTGGTGCTGCCGCTGCCGAGGAAGACCGTCTCGTCGTCGCCTGCCAGCCTTGCCGCCGCCTCCGCGATGCGCTGCTTGGCCTCGGGCTGGTCGCCGACCCGCTGCAGGATCGGCAGCTCGGGAGGCGCGTGGTGGATAGCGATCGCGCCGCCATGCACCCGGCGAACTTCGCCCGCCTCGGCGAGCGCCAGGATGGCGCGGCGAGCCGTTGCCGAACTGATGGCGAAGGTTTCGGCGATCTCCGCCACCGTTACGCGGCCATGCTGCTCGACAAATAGCCGGATTCGCTCCGATCGCGGCTCAAATGAGCGTTCCTGACGCACGATTGCCCAATTCCTGCACACTTCGCGAGCGATTCTGGCGGTGATGTTGGCATGAAGTGATCGATGTTCGTGCATCGTAGTGCACGAAATGCGCATCGTCAATCATGGGGACAGCGAATCGTTGGCATTTCCAGCGCCGCCGATTCCGCCCAAGGACAACTCAAGAGGCACGGGGTTGGTAGACGCCGTGGCGATCTAAGCGGTGACAATCTCCCGGCCAACAACCTCGGCATCGGGTGAGATGAGTCGAACGTTACGCTCGATATCATCGAGATGAGCCGCAACGGCATCACGATCGACGCCCGGTGGCGCATAGAGGTAGAAAAGCGCTGAGGTCGAGTTGGGGCCAAGGCGCGCAAAGCCGGACGGTCCGGTGATGATGGCCGAGAGAACCTGGCCATTCGCGTCGGCGATGAACATGTCGCCATCCTTCACGGTCATGTCCGCGCCGTTTGGAGCGCTGAAGGTTTCTCCATTGCCCACGGCGAGCCGGACTGGCAGGGCCAGCGCATCGAGATCGTGGCCGGCCGTGAGGAGGCGATTGCCCAACTCCGCGATGAACATGGCCTCGACCAGCGCCGCGACGCGCGGCACCGATTTCCCCTTTTGCACCACCGACTCGAGCTGCATGCCGACGTGATAGCGCTGCCCCCAGCGTTTGTAGTACGCCGCGTAGGCGGGGAGGGGAGAAATGGCGCGCAGCTCCTGCCGCTCAAGCGTCCCGTAGCGGTCGCGCAACTCATTCTCAAGCGCCCCGGCCAGCGCGTTCAGCGCGTCGTGGCTGGCAGGGTTGGCTACGCCGCGCAACGCCAGCACGCCCACGCTCGCCCCAGGGTGCGCCGAGCGCCAGGCGGGATCGACGTCGAGCAGATGCCGGTCGCTCATACGACCCGGCGCTCTTCCAGTTCGTCAAATCGGTAGTTTCGCCAGACCGGAATACCGCAGAAGCGCTCCCCCTCGGGGCAGATCGGGGTGGTTCCCGCGCGCGAACGCATCACGCAGGGTGGTCCATCGACATACCTTCCGATGGTTGGGAGCGCCTCGCGCACCTGAGCCACCTCATCCGCCGCCGTCTCGAAGATCTCGCGTTGCGCGTCATAGCAGAGCCGCTTGACCCACTTCCAGTAGTAGTCGAGCAGCGTGCCGCTCTCGTAGAAGCGCATGCGCTGCGCGTTCGGCAACAGATAAGAGGCGGCTTCTGGCGGTGCGCCCCGGTCGAGCAGCGTGTTGCGCGCGTCGGTCATCGCCTGAATCGTCGCGTTGTACTCGGCCAGCGCCGCCGGGTTCTGGGCGATGGCCCAGGGGATAATGACGTCCGGCTGGCGGCTGTTCCAGGCCAGCAGCGCCGGCCGCGAGCCGATTGTTCCCCGGTGGCGCTGATTCTGCGCATCCTCGGCCATGCTGATCCGCTTCGCCCAGGTGAAGGGAACATGGCTCATGGTCTGCATCAGCTTGGAGTGCATGCCGAGAAAGAGGGGATGCCCCAGATAAGGATTGCGCGAGGCATCGAGCACCTGCGCCAGCGCCTCTTCGTCGGGGACGGCCTCGGCCGTCCCCCCGAGGACCGCCCGCACCGCCTCGGCCATGACGTGCTCGGCATTCACCTCGTAGCCGGCCAGGCGGCTGTTGTACGGCCCCAGGGCCTCATCGAAGGCCTGCAGCGCGGAAGCGGTTTCGTCTTCAGTGGAGGTCATCGCCCCGCGCCATTCCTCGAGCGCTCGCGCTTCCAGCGTCTCCTCGGTTTCGAGGAGCTTGAGGTCGAGCGGATACCCCGGCGCGCCCAGAAAGTACGGATCGACCGCCAGCACCTCGGCCACCATGCGCTCGACAATCGCGCGCACCTCGGCCGGCACGTCGGGCTGGTTGGCCAGCACGCGATAGCGCAGCAAGGTCAGGCCATTGACCGTGTGGTAGAGATGCGCCGGGGTCGCCAGCGGCAGGACGTAGCGGGCCACCTCCTGCGCGCGCTTTTGCACGGCCCCGGCAAATTTCCGCTCCGCCTCCTCGCCACGCGCCTTCGCCCGGCCGGGGAAGACCGCGCCATATCGCGCCGCCATGTCGGGCGAAAGGATCTCGGTGAGGTTCCGATACCCCTCCAGCGACCGCTCGATGGCCGCCTCGTAGATAGCCAGCTCGGCCGGGGGCAGATCGGGGGTGACCATCGTCTGGCCCGTCACCTCGCGGTAACGTTGCGAGACCTGCTCGGAGTTGTAGAACGGGTGGCTGTGGAAGAACGACCAGATCGCCAGCCGCGAGACGTTGTCGAGCACGAAGACGAAGTTCGCGTGCTGCAACGTCGTGTGGTGCCCGGCGGCGAAGAGGTCGGCGTAGAGCTTCATCGCTCGCTCGCGTCGGTGCGCGCGGTCCGCCGCCTTGACCGGGCCCAGCTCGGGCGGATCGGGCTCGTAGACGAGCTTGCGGACCGTCTCCACCTTCGCCGGCCTGCCGCCATAGCAACTCCAGGCCGCCGCGACCGCCAGCGCAAAGGGATGCTGCGTCGATTCATCACGCAGCAGCGTCACGCTCGGCTCGGCAGATGTGAAGGGCCAGTGAGTGTGCATAGCAGAGGTCGAGTAAGGTTCAAACGACGAAAGTGCTTCCGACATTTCCCGCCCCCTCGAAAGATGCTTGTGCGTGCCGACGGGGGTTAGGATCGGATTGATCTAACAGCACAACAGGCTATACGAACGGACCTAGTGTACGTACAGTCCAGTCTGCTGTCTATGGGCTTTGTACTTGACTAGAGCCTCCTACAGTTCTCAAGTTCTGTCACGTAGAGGGTACTTCGGAACAAGGTGATGCGTGCCAACATCGCCGCCGGCGCGAAATCCGCACCTTCCTACGTAATTTCTACGGATGTGCTTTCCGGACCAATGACGCAAAGTTGCGGCGAGCAAGGAGCCTCGCCGGCGCTTCACTGAACTCCGGCTCCCTGCTCGCCAGGCAGGTGATGAGCGAAAGGAAAACGTGATGAGCGACCACATCAACCGTTTCTCGAGAATCGTGGCCGAAGGCGCGACGCGGCGTCGCGCGCTGTCGGGATTGGGCGCCCTCGCGCTCGGTATGACGGGAATCCTCGGCGCTGGCCAGATGACCGAGGCCAGGAAGAATAACAACACGTGCGAACAGTGCAGGCGGCAGTGCAAGCGAAACAACAAGAAGAAGGGGAAGAAGAACCCGAACAACTGCGAAAACAAGTGCCGCAACAGGTGCAACAACAACTAGGGTTGGGCTCCACCAAGGCGGCAAACTGGCGGCAGGACCACGGCTGGGCCGGGAGTGATCCCGGCCCAGCCAGTTCTGGACCCGACCGCGAGGCGACTTGACGAACCAGGCTTGTCCATCACCCGACCGAGTTTCTTCCCCGGTTCAGGGATCGCGGGTCCGGTCGCGCAGGTCGTGCTCATCCGGTTCCTTGCGCTGCCATGGCCAGCGCCGCCCCGGCTGAGCGACAAATCCCCAGATCGACGCGCCAATGAAGAGAATCACCAGCGCCGTACCGACCCACGAGGGGCCAGTGAAGCGAAAGCGCGTGCCGCTGCCGATGCTGTAGATGAGCACAACGGCGACGACGGCGCAGGCCGCCAGCAGGACGATGCCGATGGCGTTCTCACGGTTGAACATCGTCAGCCTCCGCTCGCCTGGCCCGGAATGATGGCCGCCGCGACCGCGAGCACGTCCGCCGAAGGATCGCTCTCGGCGGTCGCGGTCGAGCCGCCGATACGGTAGAGGATCGGTCCGTCCTGCGCGTAGAGGACTGCCAGCGGCACGCCATCCGGCGCCCCCAGCAACAGCCGCGCGGTCTCGCCCACGGCAGGCGCCTCGACCTCCTGCAGCCCCTGGCCGAAGATCACCTGATCGGAGAAGAAGATCAACGCATTGGCCGCCGACTCGGCATCAGCAAAGCGATGGACACTGACGTTAAGGTAGGTCGTGCCGCCGGGAGGAACCGCGTCTTCCCCGAGGATGAACTCACGGAAGGCATTGCCCGACCAGCCCCAATCGTCGAGGAGTTGCGAGGCCTCGTCGCTGCCGCCCAATGAGACGACGACATCCGCCTTGCTGCGCTCGGCCTCGTCGGCCAGGATCAGCCCGGCGGGCACCTGATCCGGCGTGGGCAGAAAGTCCAGCAGTGGCTGGGTCTGCGCCGAGATGTCCCGGTCCGGCTCGGAGGTCGTTTCGGCGGCGCTCGGGGCGTCGGTCGGCCGCGGCCTGGGCGTCGCGGTCTGGGCCACCGTTGTCGGCGTGACGGTGGCAAGCGCATTTGGCAGGGCGCCGGCCTCGGCGGCTGGCGTCCCTACCAGCGCCGCTGCATCTTCATCGCCCTCGCCAACTTGCGCGACGGCTGTCGGCGTCGGCTCTTCAGGCGCAATGAACCCGCGCAGCGTGTCCTGGAAAAACCAGCCGAGGGCGGCAAGCAGAGCAACGGCCAGCAGGGTGAAGCCGACGCCACGCAGAGCCCGGCGCTGGCGGCGCTGCTGCCGGGGCAGGAGAGGCGGCTCAGCAGCCATCCCCGGCGCGTAGTCCACCCCCGTGTAGGACGCGGGCTCGGACGCGCTCGGATAGAGGCGATCGCCGATTCCCGGCGTCGGGAGCGCCTCAGGCGTTTCGAACTGGCGCGGCGATCTCGGCCGTGGCGGTCGTGGTTCCATGCGCGGCGCTGACCTCGTGTTCGTCGTCACGTGCGGCCAAACGCCTGCCGACGGCGCGGCCACTCTGCCCGAGTATAGCGGTGGCGTCCCGAGGATCCGTGTTCGCGCGCGGCGTCTTCCGAGTTTTGGGACGAACGATCTGTCGCGTCTGGACGCATCCAGAACGTCTCGTTGCTGGTACCCTAATCCATCATCGGCATCGGTTCAGGAGGCGCAGCCATTTCCACCCTCACGTCCACCATTGACCGCGGCTACCCGCCGGAACTCGCGCCGCGTCAGGCGGCCGCGCCGCTGCACGCGGCCGTGACCGTGCCGGGGTCAAAGAGCATCACGAATCGCGCGCTCCTCGTCGCCGCGCTCGCCGATGGGCCGAGCGAGCTGCGTGGCGCGCTGCACAGCGACGACACGATCTATATGGCCCAGGCATTGAACGCCCTGGGCGTTCCGGTGCAGAGCAGCGAGGCGGCCGCGAGCTTTGCTGTCGCTGGCGGCAGCGGAACGTTCGCCGTGCCCGAAGCCGATCTCTTTGTCGGCAACTCCGGCACCACCATGCGCTTTCTGACCGCCGCGTTGCCGCTCGGGCAGGGTCGCTACCGCATCGACGGCATCCCGCGCATGCGCCTGCGCCCCATCGCGCCGCTCATCGACGCCCTGAACGACCTTGGCGCACATGCGGTGAGCGAGCTTGGCGCCGGCTGTCCGCCAATCGTCGTGCAGGCAAACGGTCTGCCGGGCGGCGCCACCCGCATGGCGGGCGACCTCTCGTCGCAGTACTTCAGCGCCCTCCTCCTTGCCGCGCCACATGCCAGGGAGGGCGTGCGGGTCGAAGTGCTGGGCGATCTGGTCTCCAAGCCATACTTGCCGATGACCACCGCCGTGATGGCCGCCTTCGGCGTGACCGCCGATCTGGATACCGCATCGTGGCGCACCCTCGGCGTGCAGCCCGGTCAGCGCTACACGGGCCGCGTCTACGACATCGAGCCGGACGCGTCAAATGCCTCCTACTTCTTCGCCGCCGCGGCCGTCACCGGGGGCCGGGTGCGGGTTGACGGCCTGGGACGATCCTCCACACAGGGCGA
>CAYSXO010000261.1:0-7310 GCA_964434995.1 uncultured Sphaerobacteraceae bacterium | reverse complement strand
AGCCGGTTTGGCATGACGAAGACCTGCTGATCCGGAGGGGCAGCGTCATCGGGCAGGGCCGCATCCTGCGTGAGCACGGCCGCCGAGGCGCTGGGACCCGAGCGCAAATCGCGCCCACCGAGCGCCATGATGCCAGCCAGACCGACCGCGCCTCCCAACAGCGAACGGCGGCGCAACCGCCGATCGAAGCGCGCGATACGCCGCGCGATGTCAGGTGGAACGTGCAGTTGCTGATCGTCGTGTTCGCTCACCGAATTCCTCCTCGATACGTCATCGGCGCAGACCCGCGCCGTCGCGGGATGCCGCCGGATGGCGACTAGTTCTGGCGGGGGTCGAGGGCATCGCGCAGCCCGTCCCCGACAAAGGTGAACCCCAGCATGGCCAAGGCGATGGCCAGCGTGGGGAAGAACCCGAGATGCCAGTAAACACGAATGTACTGTGCGCTGTCGGCAACCATTTTGCCAAGGCTTGGCGTCGGCTCATTGATGCCGATGCCGAGAAAACTGAGCCCGGCCTCGGCGAAGATCGCGGTCGGGATGGCGAGCGTGATCGCCACGATGAGCGGGGCAAGCGCATTCGGCAGCATGTGGCGCACGGCGATGGTGCGCTCCGGGACGCCAAGGCTACGCGCGGCAAGGACGAACTCTTGCTCACGCAAGGTCAGGAGCTGCGACCGGGAAAGGCGGCAGAGGGTGACCCAGCCGGTGACGCCGATGGCGAGGATGATGTTGCGCACGCCGCCGCCCGTGACCGAGACGAGAAACATGGCGAAGAGGATACCGGGAAAGGCGACCATCACCTCCACCGCGCGCATTACCGTGAAGTCAATCCAGCCGCCACGCAGCCCGGCCGCCAGCCCCAGGGGGATGCCGATCGCGCAGGCAATGGCCACTGCCGAAAAGCCGACGAGCAGCGACGTACGCGTGCCGAAGATGACTCGCGTCAGGACGTCGCGGCCCACGCCGTCGGTGCCAAAGGGATGCTGCGCGCTTGGGAACTGATTTGCTGACATCAAATCAGCGGAATCGATCCTGGTTGGCGCAATCACTGGCGCGAAGATCGCAATCAGAATCAGGAAGCCGGTGATCGCCAGGCCAATCACGGCCAGCCTCTGCTGGAAGAACCGGCGCAGGGCGCGGCGCGTGTTCGAGACGGGCCGCGACGTCAACGCTTCCAGCGACGTGATCGGGCTGGAGAGTGTGGCTGGCTCAAGACCGGGCTTGGTCTGCATCGTGCTCGCCATGGCCTACCTGAGCCTGATCCTCGGGTCGAGCAACGTATAGAGAATGTCGGTCAGGAGATAGGTAACCCCCCAGACCACGGCAACCAGGAGAACGAGCGCCAGGATCATCGGGTAATCCCGCGTGAGCGTGGATGTGACAAAGAAACGGCCCAACCCGGGGATGCGGAAGATCTGCTCGATGAAGATCGATCCAGTCATGATGTTCGGGATTTCCGGAATCATGATCGTTACAAACGGGATCATCGCATTGCGCGCGACATGCCAGACCAGCACGCGGCGCTCGGCCAGGCCCTTGGCCCTCGCTGTGCGGACGTGGTCGGCCCCGAGCGTTTCCAGCAGGCTGACCCGCGTGTATCGAGCGACGAGCGCGGTCGGCAGCAGGGCGTAGGCGATGACCGGGAGGACCAGGTGAGAGGGCGAGCCCCACCCGCCCGTCGGCAGCCAGGCGAGGGTGACGCTGAAGAGGAGGATGAGCCAGATCGCGACGACGAAATTGGGGATGACCATGCCGAGGGTCGAGCCGAAGGTGACGGCATAGTCGATCCAGGTATTCCGGTTGAGCGCGGCGAGAAGCCCGAGCAGAATACCGAGCGGATACGCGATGAGGATGGTCAGCGCGCCCACGCGCAGCGTCACTGGCCATGTCTGCTTAATGAGGTCGACAACGGTCTGGCTCGGACTCTGAAAAGGAACGCCAAAGTCTCCATGCAGGACGTTCCAGACGTAGCGGCCATATTGCACGAGGATCGGTTGGTCGAAACCATATTTGGCCGCCCGCGCGGCCTGTGTGGCGGCAGGGAGTTCTCGCTCGCCCGAGGCGAAGGGATCGCCCGGCACCGCGCGCGTCATGAAGAAGGTGATCAGCGAGACGGCGAAGAGAACGAAGACCAGGCCAAGTAGCCGCCCCAGGATGTACCGCGCCATTGCGCCTCCCGCGCAGCCGAATCGGGCAGGAAATCTGATGGAAGTAGACTACCAGAATGGCCGCCCGCGTCCGGAATTCGCGACTTGGCGGGGCATCCGTAGAGGAGCCAGGCGATGAGCGCTACTGATCGTTCTCTCTCCTTCGTCGTGCGGGGCGCGTGCCCTCACGATTGCCCTGATACCTGCGCAACGCTGGTTGAGGTGCGCGATGGCCGCGCGGTCGGCTTCCGTGGTGATCCCGATCATCCGATAACGCATGGATGGCTTTGTGCCAAGGTCCGGCCCTACCTGCAGCGCGTCTATTCCCCGGACCGGTTGCGGCACCCATTGCGGCGAACCGGCCAGAAAGGGAGCGGCGGCTGGGAACGCATCACCTGGGACGAGGCAATCGAGGAGATCACAGGCCGCTGGCAGGCGATCATCGCCGAGTCTGGAGCGGCGGCGATCATGCCCTATTCGTTCAGCGGGACGCTCGGTTTGCTCCAGGGCGGTGTTGCCGCGGCCCGCTTCTGGAACCGGCTGGGCGCCACCGGGCTGGAAGGCTCCCTCTGCGGCGCGGCGGCAGAAACGGCGGTGACCATGACCGTTGGCCGGCGCTGGGCGCCCGATCCGCGTGATGTTCGCCACGCCCGGCTGATCGTTGTCTGGGGGCACAACCCCGCAAGCACATCGCCCCATGTCGTGCCGTTCATCCGCGAGGCCCAGCGCACGGGCGCATACGTCGTCGTTATCGATCCGCGGCGGACGACGACCGCGCGCTCGGCTGACGAGCACATTCGGCCGCGCCCGGCCACCGACGGCGCGCTGGCGCTTGGGCTGATGCACGTCCTCTTCAGCGAGGAGCTGCACGACGAGGCCTGGTTGCGGCAGCACAGCGTTGGTTGGGACGATCTTCGCGAACGGGCCATGGAGTATCCGCCAGAGCGCGTGGCGGAGATCACTGGAGTTCCTGCAGACCAGATCGTCGCCCTGGCCAAGCGCTATGGCACGACGAAACCGGCGCTCCTGAAGTTCAGCGACGGCATTCAGCGCCACGGCAATGGCGGGCAAACCTGCCGCGCACTCGCCTGTCTTCCGGCGATCGTGGGCCAGCTTGGCGTTCGGGGCGGCGGGCTGATGTATTCGGCGTCTGGCTATGTAAGCTGGGATGATGAGGCGTACGGCCATGCCAGCGAATGCCCGCCGACGCCGCGGTTCGTCAACTTCAACCGACTCGGCGCGGCCCTGACAGGCGAAGTTGCCGATCCGCCTATCAAGAGCCTGTACGTCTTTGCCGCAAATCCCGTTGCCGGGGCTCCGAACGCCAGCCGGATCATCGAAGGGATGCTTCGAGACGATCTCTTCACGGTCGTCCACGAGCAGTTCATGACTGACACCGCGCGCTATGCCGATATCGTCCTGCCGGCGACAACCCAATTGGAGCAGACCGACCTGCACAAGCCGTACGGCCATCGGCATCTCCAGTTCAACCAGGCGGCCATTGCGCCGCTAGCCGAGGCGAAGAGCAATTGGGAGGTCAGCCGGCTGCTTGCGGCCGGGATGCGGTTCAACGAACCCTGGCTCCGCCAGGAGCCTGAAGACGTCCTTCGAGAAGTGCTCGAGGCTTCGCGGGAGGCGAACCCGACCCTGGAGGGGATCACCATCGAGCGCCTGAAGGCCGAGGGGACCGTGGCTTATGCGTTTCCCAATGGAGAGGTGCCATTCGCTGATGGCCACTTTCCCACGCCGTCCGGAAAGGTCGAACTCCGCTGCGCGGCGATGGCGGCCATCGGACTCGACCCTCTGCCCCACTACGAGCCGCCAGCGGAGTTTGCTACCGGTCTGGCGGTTGATGAAGCCGGGCATATGCCGCTTGTACTGATTACCGCTGCCGCGCACCATTTCGTTTCCACCTCGATGGCGAATCAGCCGGGTCTGCTGGCCAAGGAGGGCACGCCGTTTCTCGAGATCAACCCGGCGGACGCCGAGCCGCGCGGCATCGTCGATGGCGAGGACGTCATCGTCTCGAACGACCGGGGCTGGTGCACGTTGCGCGCGGTGGTGACCGAGGATGCGATGCTTGGAGTCGTGATCTCCCCGAAAGGCCGTTGGCAGGCACTTTCACCTGACCGGCGCAATGTCAACTGGCTGACCTCGGATGCGATCGCGGATCTGGCCGGCCAGAGCACCTTTCACTCGAACCTCGTCCATGTCCGGCCTGCCGAGGCGATTTTCGAGCAAGGGAACGCCTCGGCGAGCCTGGCTACTGTTGCCGATTGATCGCAAGGGGAACCGATATGTGCGCGTTGCAGCGCCCCCTCACCTACGACGACCTCTTCGACATGCCAAAGGACGGGCTGCGCCGGGAGATCATCGGGGGGGAGTTGATCGTGAATCCGGCGCCACGCCGCGACCATCAGGACGTTTCGAGTGAACTCCATGGCCTTTGGTACGAGTACTTTCGTGAGTCGGGAGAAGGCAGAGTCTGGTCTCATCCGGTCGATCTCTACATCGGGCCGAACGACGTGGTGCAGCCGGATTTGATCGTCATTCGCTCATCGCGGCTGGCGATCTACCGGCCGGAAGGGATGGTGGTCGAGGCGCCGGACATCGTCATCGAGATCGTCTCGCCCAGCAGCCAGCGCACCGACCGCGTCGGCAAGATGGCTCTCTACGCCCGCTTCGGCGTGCCCGAGTACTGGATCGTCGATCCGATGTCCAGGACGATCCTGGTCAATCTGCTGGATGGTGGAGTTTTTCGGCAAATTACGCCGTCGCGCGATGGCGCAGTGACATCGCGAGTATTTCCGGGTCTCGTCGTTGATCCCGGCGAGATCTTTTCGGAAATAGATTGCTAGTGCTCGATTGAGAAAGGTGCGTGCCGATGTGCGCTCTTGAGCGCCCTCTCACCTATGACGACCTCTTCGAGATGCCAAAGGACGGGCTGCGCCGGGAGATCATCGGGGGGGAGTTGATCGTGAATCCGGCGCCACGCCGCGACCATCAGGACGTTTCGAGTGAACTCCATGGCCTTTGGTACGAGTACTTTCGTGAGTCGGGAGAAGGCAGAGTCTGGTCTCATCCGGTCGATCTCTACATCGGGCCGAACGACGTGGTGCAGCCGGATTTGATCGTCATTCGCTCATCGCGGCTGGCGATCTACCGGCCGGAAGGGATGGTGGTCGAGGCGCCGGACATCGTCATCGAGATCGTCTCGCCCAGCAGCCAGCGCACCGACCGCGTCGGCAAGATGGCTCTCTACGCCCGCTTCGGCGTGCCCGAGTACTGGATCGTCGATCCTGAAGAGCGGACATTGGTCATCAACGCGCTCAACGGGCTCGTTTACGATCAGATTCCGCCAGTCGCCGAGGGAACGATTGGCTCGCGAGCATTTCCGGGCTTCGCCATCGATCCAGATGCGCTCTTTTCGGTCCTTGATAGCTGACTTCGCCAGGAAAGGCACTCATGATGTGCGCGCTGCAGCGCCCCCTGACATACGAAGACCTGCTCGATGCGCCGGACGATGGCAAGCGCCGGGAGATTGTTGGGGGAGAACTGATCGTGAATCCCGCGCCGACTCCGGACCATCAGCGAGCGCTTCGGTCATTCTTTCGCGAGCTTGATGCGTACATCGTCCGCGAGGCTTGTGGTGAAGCGTTTTTTGCGCCAATCGACGTCCTGCTGAACCGGTTCAACATCGTGCAACCCGATCTTGCGTTTGTCTCTCGCGATCAAGCGAACGCCTTGATCACGGATCGGGGTATTGAAGGGGCGCCAACGCTGATCGCCGAAGTCGTTTCGCCGGGCAGTAGCGGGATTGACCGAGTTCGGAAGATGGCTCTCTACGCGGAGGCAGGGGTGCGCGAGTATTGGATTGTGGATCCACGGCGACGCCTGCTTGAAGCGTTTGAGCTGGTCGGCGACGGTTTCGAAGCCATTCTCCCCGGTACGCACGGGGCGATCGCGTCTCGAGTCTTGCCGGGACTGGCTATTGATCCCGCGGTTGTTTTCGCTGATCTTTTCTGAGTGTGGACAACAGGTCTGGGCGAGGTGTCATATCATATGGAAAGATTCTGTTTCGACCCATGGATCGAAATTCAGCGTCAACTCCCCGGCCACTCGTGAAAGACTCTGGCGAGCTTCCCGCGTAACTGCAAATCTTCGTGATGAACTCCCGGAATGGGAGTCTGCTTGTGCGATCGGCCTCCTTTCTCGCCCCAGCCAGTGGTAAGCGCAATGAAGTGCGCGATGGTGAACTCCGCGTCAGCCACATCGGCGCCATGAGCCCAGGCGACGTCGTGCAGCCACCACCTGGCCTCGTCCGGGCAGCGGTCCGGCTTGACCAGGTACTTGGGGGTCTTGAAGACCGGTTCATCCCGAACCCAGTAGAGATCGCGATGGCGCAGGAGCCGATCCGGAAGCGTGGCCGTGTTGACAATCAGTTCAGATGTGAACCTGGCCCAGGCAATCTCGGGATCGAGAAATAGCCCGTCGATTGAGGCGGCGGGATTTCGCTGCACGAGCAATTCATCAACATCGGCGACCAGCACCAGATCGGCGCGTTCGAGGAATCGGCGGCGCTGGTGCTCGAGGCGCGCGGACTCGGCCCAGCGGTCCTTGAGTTGACGCCAGAAAAGCTCGCCCGTGCTCGGAACGAAAGCCATTGGCGGTTCAAGCGGAAAGGGCCACGATAGGACTACCGCAACCTCGATGCCCGGAACGTTCAGGAGAGCCTGCCGTACGTCATCAACCGAGTAGGCGGTTGAGCCGTTGTCATAGTGCAGCACCGCGTCGAACCCGAACTCGCGGGCGTGATACCAGACCCAATCAACGAGCCAGGCGATTGGATCGTTCTTGCAGCGATTGGTCAGGACGCGCCTGCCGGCAAAGTGAGCTGAGAGATTTGGCTGAACCGGGGCCACTGTCTCCTGGCCGCCGAATGCGACGCGCAAGGCGGTCATATCGGCGCCGGCACGGATGCGAAACATGTCACCATGAATATGCCCGCGTGAAGGACGATAGTCCGCGATGAGTTGACCACCCGAGACCGCGTCGAAGAAGCGCATGTCCGTTTCGGGGTCGAGATGGGATGGAACATGCGGCCCAATGGCCAGAATCGCGTCCCCGCTCGCCTCGCGGAAAAGATCGTAGAAGAGCGTCCGAT
>CAYSXO010000260.1:2893-7316 GCA_964434995.1 uncultured Sphaerobacteraceae bacterium | reverse complement strand
CGCTCCGTCGCGGTCGGGATACTACGTTCCCGCAACCGCGCGGCTCGACTTTCGAGGTATTGGTCTAGATACGCATCGGATGTCGCAGAGCTTGAAGGATCAGTCACGGTGACGAGCAGGACGTCACAGCCAAGTGTTGAAGCCAGTGTCGAAACGAGAGGAAGGGCGCGCTCCGCGGTGGCTGAGCCGTCGAGAGGCGCAACGATGCGCGTCACGGTCTGGGCGCTGACTGGCACGGAGCCACCACGGAGGAGGAGCGTTGGCGCGGGGGAATGCCGGGCCACCCGGTCGGCCACGCTGCCAAAAAGCCGCCTGCCGCCATCGCCGTCACCGCGGGTGCTCATGACGACGAGATCTGCCTGGTCGGCGGCGGCGACGATGCTGTCAGCCGCACATCCTGAAACTATGCGTGTCTCGACTTCGCAATCCGGCGGACGACAGCGCGCGGCAAGGTCGGCGAGATAGGCCTTCGCTGCCTCTTCGCCCGGCGACTCTTCATCGCACACATGGAGCAGAGTGAGCCGTCGCATCGGCAAGATTCGGAGCCAGTCGAGGGCGGCTTCTGCTCGCTCGGAAAGATCGAGCGGGGCGAGGACATTCGAGATTCTCGTCGCCGCGGGCATCGTGATGGGCTCCGAGGTGAGGTCCATGCAGTCGCTCCTGACAGGTACAAAGGAGGAATCCGAGCCGCCAACAAGCAAAGGGTATGCCACGATCGGATGATGAAATTGGATGCCCCGCTTGCGAGCGGTCACGTGAATGGGCGACGATTCGAAGATCGGATCAGTCGATCGTGTAGTGAACGTCTGGAATGCGATCCGACCAGAGTTCAATGGTAATGGGCTGATTGGTGAGCAGTGACCAAATGACGCCCATCAGCAACTCGCTGATCAGCAGAACCAGAACCAGAGCGGTGAAACCGAAAGCCCTTGCCAGCAGACCTTGATGGCGACGGAAGTACCACGTGCGAAACGCAATGATGACACCGAACGCGGTGAGTGGGAGAAGGATAAGCGGATTGGTCAGTGCCGCCCATAGTGCGAAAAGCACCGTGGCAATCTGGAAGAGAATTGCAAACCCTGTCATGCGCCATGAGTGGTTGCGAGGCATACCTGTCCGGCCGAAGACAGAGATCTGCAGGTCATCCGGCCATTGGTGGTGAAGCTCGATCAACAGCAGCAGGGCCGCGCCAAAGATCAGTGCCTGAATGTATGGATTCAGAAAACCGTTCTGGGGCAGAAAGTTGATCGCCAGCGCGGCAATGCTGATCAGCAGGCTGGCGTTGGAGAGAAGCGGCGCATTGGTCTTGATCCAGTCTCGCAGTTCGGATTCTGTCGAGTCTTCTGATGCGTCTGGCGCCGAAAGCGGCTCTGGTATGACGGCGCGAGGTTGCCTCAAGGCATGCGCTGGCCGCCGCACGGGCGCCTTTCGGCGGATTCGCGCGTTGGCGTGAACGTGGCCGCTGCCACGAGCTTCCGACGTAGGCATCTCTGCTGGCAGGTTCTGAGGATCGCCCCGATCGAGTCCCGCGTTCGGAACCAGCGCTGCCGCTGATGGTGGAGCGGAAGCACCGTCATGGAGCC
Source organism: uncultured Sphaerobacteraceae bacterium (assembly GCA_964434995.1). Taxonomy (GTDB): domain Bacteria; phylum Chloroflexota; class Chloroflexia; order Thermomicrobiales; family UBA6265; genus JACCXM01. The sequence continues at coordinate 5,733 of CAYSXO010000260.1, read as the reverse complement.
GGTCCTTCGGCAGCGGCGTTGAACTGTTCACGGCCCGCGGAACCATAAGGCCAGTTCGGCGGCATGAATGTGCCGCGTGCTCCCGGTCGCCGCGCCGAGCGGCGGCACGTGCTCCGGCGCTGGCGCCTGGTTTGTCCGGATGGCGGCGCATACGTGAGGCGCCATGGTTCGCGGTGTCCTACCGCGCCTGACGCTCGGCGTCGAGACGGGTCAAGTCCTCCAGTTGCCGCGAGGCCTCGGCGATCGCATCCTGCAACTGGGTGGCAGCGACGGAAGCGTCGTCGCTCAGGGTTGCTTCGATCTGCTTGTTCGAGGCATCGAGTTTTGCGCCAATCTTGTCCAGCGCGTCGCCAACGCTGCCATCGGCGAGCACGACCAGTGCGGCATTGTCGCCCGTGAGCGCTTCACCGATCGATTCGAGATCCTCATCCCGGATGCCATCCCGAAATCGCCCGATCACGGCGCCGCTGAGCGCGCCGATAGCCGTTGTGGCGATGATCGATGGCGGGAAGATCAACCCGACGAGCGCGCCCGCGCCAACCCCGGCCCAGAGCCATTTTCGGCTGGCCTCGTTGCTGACCGACTCGATTTGCACCTTTCCCTTGTCGTTTTTCCAGACAATCGCCGCATCATACGCGCCGAGGTGATGCTGCTCGTGCGCCTGCTTGACTTCGGCAAAGTCCTGCCTCGCGTACTCGACCTCGTCGTATGTGGCGATGAAGGCAATCAGTGGCGTCTCTGCCATCGTGAGACTCCTTCAGGCGCGGCGCCGGATTCCGTCGGCAAGCGCCCACACGCTCGAATTGCCAACCATCATAGGGCACGAAGCACGATCTCGACACCGCAAACGCCTGGGCCGAATGGCCGATGACCGCGACGCGCAGGGCTTTCCTTCTCGCTATAGGTCAGGGATATCAGGAGCGCAAGCCCAGCCGCTCGCCGATGCTCTTGATGCGGAACGCCAGGGCAATCGCCAGGATGCCGCCCACGACCATGTAGATGACGAAGATCGATCGGAGCGCGAGCACGCCCTCCTGAATGTTGCCAAGCACGATGATGCCGAACAGAATCGACAGAACGCCAAACATGATCAGCAGCCACTCATTCGCGATCTCCTGCCTCAGCCGGAAAGCCCAGACAAGGACGAGTATGCCGACCAGAATGGCCCAGAGGGCGATGATGTACGTGATCAGGCCCGCCGAAAACGCTGGTTTCGCGATGATCACCAGGCCCGCCAGAATGCTGACTACACCCAGAATAAGCGCTGGCCAGCGGCTTTGCCCGTCTGCCTGGTCGCCCAGTCCCGAAATCAGTTTCAGTACGCCGTCGATAATGGCATAGGCTCCGATGAGAAAAATCAGGGTCTCCGGCTGGACGACGATCAACACCGCCAGCACCAGCATTACGAAGCCCTGCACCAGGAACACCCACCATCGCTCCGCCAATGCCGCGACCATCCGTGCTGCCTCCCGTCGCGAAAAACGAGAGGGACACAGCCGAAACCGTGTCCCTCCCAGCGCGCAATCCCTGTTCCCTCTCTGGGACACGGAATGCTACGTAACGGCGCCGATCTTGGTCCCGAAGTCCCGCACCCGGAAGGCGAGAGCGATCGAGAGGATGCCCGCCACCACGGCGAAGATCCCGAAGATCCACGCGATCGTCAAAATACCCGCCAGCACATTCTGGAAGACCAGGATGCCGAAGATGATCGCGAGAACACCGGTGATGATCATCCACCACTCGTTGTCGATCTCTTCGCGCAGCCGGATGGCGGCGATGATCTCCAGAATGCCGGTGACGATGGCCCAGGCGGCGATGACGATTGTCAGGGTAATGCCGCCGAGCGCCGGGTTCACGAGCACGATAATCCCGGCGATAATGCCGAGAATGCCAACGATGATCAAGGGCCAGCGGCTCTGCCCAGTAGGCTGATCGCCAAAACCGGAAAAGAGCATTGCCGCGCCATCAATCAACATGTAGACGCCGACGAAGGTGATCCAGACGAGTGGATTGACGAAGGCGAGCAAGCCAATGATGATCAGCAGGATGCCCCTCAAGAGGAGGACCCACCATTTCTTGGCGAGTTCGAATGCCAATCCCCCAGCCGCCAGAATTGCTGACTCGCCCGGTCTCCGGGCATGATCTGACATCCTGATCCCCCTTTACACGGCTCCGCGCCCCAATTCGCGAAGGTGTCCGTGCATGTTCGTGCGCCCGCGAAAGCGCCGACCGTGGCGATTACCACGTAACCTCAGTCTATCACCGCGCTCAGGTTAGCGATAGAGTAGTAAGGGTCTATTCGGCGCGAAAACCTCGCCAATATATCGGGAAAGCCGGGCGAATCCGTCGCCAAAAGGGGACGAACGTGCACGAGTCTTACGAGCAGGACTGGCGGGCGCTGGTACGCGACGTGCCGGATTATCCGCAACCAGGCATCCTGTTTCGCGACGTAACGCCTTTGCTGGGAGATGGGCAGGCGCTGCGGTCGGCGGTCGATTCACTTGCCGACGCCTTTTCGCGCGTCGATGTTGTGGCAGGCATTGAGAGCAGGGGGTTCATTCTCGGCGCGCCCGTGGCCTACGCGCTTGGCGTGGGCATGGTTCCGGTGCGAAAGTTGGGGAGGCTCCCCCGGGCCACCGAGAAGGCCGAGTACGAACTGGAGTACGGCACGAACACGCTCGAGATCCATGCCGATGCCCTTCTTCCCGGGCAGCGCGTGCTGATCGTCGACGATGTGCTGGCAACCGGAGGGACGGCGGAAGCAACCGCGGATCTGATTGAGCGTCTCGATGCCGAGGTCGTTGGGATCGCCGTCCTGATCGAGTTGCTTGGGCTCGGTG
>CAYSXO010000260.1:0-2883 GCA_964434995.1 uncultured Sphaerobacteraceae bacterium | reverse complement strand
GCGCGGCTCCCAGTGGTCAGTCTCCTGAAATACTAGCGACAGGCCAATTCAGGTGGTTTTCGATCATCGGCCTGTACAATCCGGTGCGCTGATAGCGGATTGCGTTTCTCAGTGGGGAGGACACGGCGCCGGGGGTGACAATGCGTGGATGATTCTCCTGGGGATTCGACAGGAGAGCCCAATGGACGGAAGGGGATGGCCCGTTGCTCGACGTTAACCTGATGATCGAAGGCCAGGACGGGGTCAACTGGCCGCGATGGCAGCGAATTGCCCACACCGTTGAAGAAGCCGGCTACGCGGGCCTCTATCGGTCTGACCATTTCACGAATCCAGACGACGGCCACCTCGATGCGCTTGAGCTTTGGACGTCGTTGACCTGGCTGGCGACCAATACCTCTCGCCTCTCGTTTGGCCCGGTGGTCGCGCCCGTGTCCTTCCGTGATCCGCGCATCGCGGCCTGGACCGCCGCGGCGATCGATGGCCTCTCGCCGGGGCGGCTGCGGTTGGGGCTCGGCGCGGGCTGGATGGTGCGCGAGCACGAGGAGTGGGGCTTCGATCTGCTCGATCTCGATGCCCGATTCCAGCGATTCACCGAGTCGCTCGAGGTGGTCACGCGCCTGCTACGTGAGGCAGGCCCCGTCTCGTTTGAGGGCGAGTTCTATACGTTGAACGAAGCGGAGATCGTCCCGAATCCTGTTGGGCAGAACCGCATCCCCATTGTCATCGGCGGGAACGGTCCCCGGCGGACGTTGCCGCTCGCCGCTCGGTATGCCGATGAATGGAACGGTGTCTACCTGTCGCTTGATGGCTTCCGGGAGCGCACCGCGCTGCTGGACGACCTGCTCCGCAAGGAAGGGCGCGAGCCGGGCGACGTGCGGCGAACGCTGATGACCCGCGTCATCTTTGGGCGGAATGAGTCGCAACTGGCGGAGCGGCTTGCTGGTGAGGATGCGGATGAGCTGCGGGCTGCCGGGAGGATCGTCGGCACCGCGGAGCAGATTCCGGCACAGATGCGCGCCCTGGAGGATGCCGGGGTCGAAGGCATCATGCTGCAATGGGTCGACGATCTCGATGACGTCGAGGGCATCGCCGAGTTGGGTCGGGCCGCGACCGCCCGGTAGAGCCCCGAGGGGCGATGAGCGCACATCGCGAACGGATGGCCATCCAGTCCCGGAAGGGCCATCCGTTCGCGATGATGCTATTCGTCTGAATCGACCGGAATGATCCCGAGCTGCTGTCGCAAGCCGAGGTTGTCCCAACCATCGAATCCGGAGACGAGCACGCCATCCTTCAGGTGGTCCATGCTCATCCCGTGAACGCGAATCGACATCCCCGTCGGGGCAATCCCCAGGAACGGGCCCGTCTGTCTGCCCGTTAGGGTCCAGCGAGCCACCACCGTATCACCCTCGGCGACAATCTCATCGATGGCAAAATGAAGGTCGCTGAACGACTCCTGCCACTTTCGCCATTGCCTGGTAAAGCCTTCGCGGCCAGTCCCGAAGTCGGGATCGTTGCCGGCGGCGTCCGCGGCGATGAAGCGGGCGATCGCCGACTCATCGCCGTTGTTCCAGACCTGCTCGAAGAAATCGCGAATGATGGCCTTGTTCGCCTCGGTCGACATAGCCGCTCCCTGGTGGGGTGTCCGCGCAACAACGGGAGAAACTGTGCAGGGCGCGGCAGCCTCTCCGCGCCCTGCGCTTTCCGGGTTTCGAATGGCTCAGGCTTCGCGCACTGCCGCGTTGAGCTTGGTGAGCGAGTCCTTGGCATCGCCGAATAGCAGCGCCGTCTTCGGATCGTGGAACAGCATGTTCTCGATCCCGGCGAAGCCAGCGCCCCGGCCACGCTTCAGCACATAAATCTGCTTCGCCTGATCGACGTTGAGGATCGGCATCCCGTAGATCGGGCTGCTCGGATCATCACGTGCCGCCGGGTTCGTCACGTCATTGGCCCCAACCACGATGGCCACGTCGGTGTTGGCGAAGTCGTCGTTGATCTGCTCCATCTCATAGAGATCATCGTAAGGCACGTTGGCCTCGGCGAGCAGGACGTTCATATGCCCGGGCATCCGTCCGGCCACCGGGTGAATCGCGTAGCGAACGTCGACGCCGCGCTCCTGAAGCGACTCGGCCAGTTCGCGGACGGCGTGCTGCGCCTGCGCCACGGCAAGACCGTACCCAGGCACGATGATGACCTTGTCGGCATACGCGAGCGGCACCGCCGCATCATCGGCGGTCGCCTCGCGCATGGGCAAGGCTTCCGCCGCGCTTGCGCCCCCACTTCCGCCCGTAGCGGCCGCTCCCCACGCTCCGAAGAGCACGTTGGTGACCGATCGGTTCATGGCCTTGGCCATCAGCAGCGTAAGGAATGCGCCCGAAGCGCCGACGAGAATACCGGCGATGATGAGCGCCTGGTTGTTCAGTACGAAGCCCGTCAGTGCCGCCGCGACGCCGGTCATTGAGTTGAGGACGGCGATGACCACCGGCATGTCCGCGCCGCCGATTGGAAGCACGATCAGGACGCCGAGGATGAGCGCCGCGATGAAGAGGACGACGATGAGGACATAGGTCAAGCTGTTCTGCAACAGCAACGCGATGATCACGCCCATCGCCACGACCGCGATTCCCAGCGCGGCGTTGACCTGTTGCTGCGAGGAGTACGAGATGGGCCGGCCGGAGATCAACTCCTGAAGCTTGGCAAAGGCGACCATGCTGCCGGAGAAGGAGATTGAGCCGATGATCAGGCCGAGGACAATCGAGATAATCTCACCGCGCCCGATGTTGACCTTGTGCTGGAACTCGACCAGCGAAATCAGCGCCGCCGTGGCGCCGCCCATGCCGTTGAAGATGGCGACCATCTGCGGCATGGCGGTCATCTTCACCGTCC
>CAYSXO010000259.1:0-7331 GCA_964434995.1 uncultured Sphaerobacteraceae bacterium | reverse complement strand
GCTGCAACGGCTCGTCGCCCAGCCGCCAGGCGCGGCCCAGCTTGACCGCATCCTTCCCCTCGGCCTGCCCCCAAACCCCGGTCTGCCGCGCCTTGAACCAGGAGATCGCCTGCCGCACCTTGTCCTCCCGCGTGGCCCAGACGAAGTGCAGGTTCGGGAAGAGCCTCGCGAGAATATCTGTTAGCGGCAGATCGGCGAATTGCGGTTCCTGCCGCGCCACGGATTCGAGTTGCCGCAGCTGACCGTAGAGGAGCTTCGCCCCGAAGACGCCGTTCGGCGTCGACCTCGCCCGCAGCAGGCGGCCGGCGTACGCCTCCAGATCCGGCGTCTGCCAGCGCTCCATCCAGAAGGCCATCTTGTGCCCGAAGAACTCTCTTGGGTCTCCGGCCAGTCCTGTTGCCTGCAGGCCCTGACCCAGCAGGGTGCTTCCCGATCTCGGGGTCGCCAGAATCAGATACGTCTTTCGGTCGGACATGCTCCCCCTGATCCCAGGTTCAGGAATTCCGGTCGCCTCCAGCGCCGCTCGCCTGCCTCGCTAGGCAAAGAAGAAGACGCGCACGGTGACGAACAGCAGGGTTGCCAGCAGCGCGGGCCAGTAGGCAAGGACCGGCACCAGATCGCCAGTGTAGCCGAGCACTGGCACTCGCCAGCCCTTCAGTTCGAGCACCGCGCTGAGAACCACCAGCACGATGAACGCGGCGAGGATCAGCGGAAACCTCTCCAGATAGGTCAGATCTTGCGACTCGATTTCTCCGCGAATGACGTTATGATCGAGAATGACCGCGAAGAGCAACCCGCCGGAGGTTACGACCAGGTCGAAGACGGTCAACCCCTTGCCTGCCGCGCCCGACTTCCCATGCGCCATCAACATAAGCAGGAAGAAAAGCAGGATGGCAATGGCCAACTCGAGCACGATGTGCTTCAACATCGGCCCCAGGGAATCTCGGGCGACGGTGAGATTGAAGAAGAACTCGGGATCGGGCACGCCGGAGAACCCATGGCCCAGGCCGAAGTCGACGTTGTAATCGAGCAGGTCGTAGCTGAAGTAGGTGTCGATGGGGTCCCAACCGCCATAGACGAATTGGGTATCGAGCCCCGGCAGCGTCGCCGGGTCCAAATCACGATAGGAGGCGAAATCCGGAACGAGCAGTACGCGCTCTTCGACCTCAGGGTGCCAGAGCCGGAGCCAGATGTCCTGGCTGTCAAACGGGTAGTGCCGATAGTTGAAGTTCTGCCGGAACGTTCCGCTGAAGTACCAACCGATCTTCTCCACTCCATCGCGTTCCACACGCCAGGCCTCGACCGGGTTATAGGCATCATCGAGCTGTTCGGGCAGCACCACGCCCCGGCGCACCGTTTCTGGAACCTCCGGACCATACTCCTGCCAGATCAGTCCGGACATCTCCACATCGTTCGCGCCCACAAATTCGAACGACTGGAGATAGATGCCCGTCGGGATCAGATAGTCGTACGACGCGAACACTTCGGGATTGGCATCCAGGTAGGCATCGAGCGTGGCCGGCGAGTCGATGACGGTTCCGAGGTTGGCGACCCAACGGTTCGAGGCCGCGATCACCTGCCAGGTAAACAGCAGTGCCCCAAGCAATGCGGCCGTCCAGACTATCGAGGTCCAGCGTGAGCCACGGGCGTTCCGCGCGCTTGGGCGAAAAAGCGCAACCGACCCCGCGAGCACGAAACCGAGCAGCAAGAGCATGATGATCATGAGATCATTGCTGCCAGAGCCAAGATTGAGGCCGCCAGTCGCGCGGAGATATCGGCCGCCAAGCGCGACCGCGAGCAGCAGCAGAAGCAGGCTCAGCGCCAGCGCAGCGCGATGCACCATGGTTGACCGCGATATCACGCCCGTACCCGTCTGCTCCTGTCGCGCCTAGTGGCGGCCAATCCGCTCGACCAGGGTGCGGCCAGTCGGCGCCTGCCCGGTTCTCGCCGCCTCGCGGTCGAGCTTTGCGAACCCCTCCTGCGCGTACCGGATGCCCAGCCATCGAAAGGGCTCCGGCTCCCAGCGGGGCGAGCGATGATTGACGGTCGGCAGTCTTGTGAGCGGCGTCGCATCGCCCGAGATAAGATCGGTCAGGAGGCGGCCGAAGAGATTGGTTGCAGCAACGCCCTGGCCCGTGTACCCGCCCGCCCGCGCAATCCCCGTGGCGGGATCGTACGACGCGGTCGGCATCCAGTCACGCGGCATGCCGAGCGGCCCACCCCAGGCATGGGTGAAGCGGACATCCTTCAGGACCGGGAACCATTCCCTAGCCATGCGACGAAGCATATCGTGGGTTGGGCCGTGCCGGTCGAGTTCGTCGCCGATCGCCGAGTGCATCCGGTACGGCGCGCCGCGGCCGCCAAAGAGGATGCGGCCGTCAGCCGTGCGATTGAGATAGTCGACCGACATGCGCGATGAAGAGATCAACTCCCGGTTTCGCCAACCAATCTGGTCCCAGTCGCTTGCGGAGAGCGGCTCGGTCAGGACGATCAGCGAGTACATGGGAACGAGCGTCCGCTTCAGCTTGGGGAGCTGCTGGCCATACGCCTCCCCGGCGAGGACGATGGTTTTAGCCCGCAGGTCGCCAAATGGGGTGATGAGGCGCGGCTCGCGCCCCGCCTCGAATTCGGTGACGGGCGTCTGTTCGTAGATCGTCGCGCCGCGGCGCTCGACCGCGCGCGCCAGGCCACGCGCCAGCCGCGCCGGGTGGATGCTGGCGCCATTCGGGTTGTAGAGGCTGGCAACGGCGTTGGTCACCCGCGCGATCTCGGCCGTTTGCGCCGCGTCGAGCAACTGAAAGTGCTCGCTCAGGCCGAGCGCTTGCGCGGCGCGATAGCCTCCCTCCACGCTCGGCCGCTCGTGCTCGCCGCGCGCCAGCCGAAGCGTGCCGCCGCGCTGCCACTGCGCGTCGATTCCCTCCGCGCCAATGACTCGCTCGATCTCGCTAAAGGTGTTGTCCATCGCGGCGGAAATGGCCCGCGCGGCATCGAGGCCGTAGCGCTCGCGCAGCACCGTCCCGGAAACCGGGAAGCCCGGGTAGCACCAACCGCCGTTGCGTCCCGAGGCGCCGAAGCCGGCGATTTCGCGCTCGACGATGGCGACCTTCAGTGATGGGTCGCGCTTGAGCAGGTAGTAGGCGGTCCAAAGGCCAGTGTAGCCCGCGCCCATGACCGCGACATCGACGCTGACTGAGCCGTCGAGCCGCGGCCGGGGCGTCAGATCATCGCCACTCGATTCCAGCCAGTAGGAGTAGTGTGCGTAGTCTTTCACGCTCGTTCACCTCGAACGTGAGGCCTGTCCCCGAAACGTGCTGACCGCGGTGAAGCCTCTCAGCTCCGAGGCGTAGCAATTCGCCAGAGCCGAAGTCTCTCCTGCGCCGGGATGACACGTCCGGGAGGCGCTCAGGCGATCCGCTCCGTGGCTCCCTCCGCGGGTGTCGGAATCCACCATTCCTCTCCGCGCTCGGTGGTGATGTACTCCGGCCAGCGCAGGTCGATCGGCGGCTTGAAGTCGGGCGGCAGCAGCGGCGCCACCCACGTGCTGCCGCCAATGCCGCCACCCGTCCGCTCGTTGAATTCAGCGGTCGCCTTCTCCAACTCGCCCGGCACGGTCAACAGGTCGAGGATCGTGCCGGCGATGGTCTTCCCGGCCAGGAACATGCCGGGATCGACAATTTCCGGACGGCCACCCATCGCGTTGTACGCCCAGGCGGGATACTCGTAACCCGAATAGGGCGCGCGCAAGACCGGCCGTCCAGTGAAGACGCGGACGGTCGGGGCGTGCCAGGTGTAGTCGGTGTAATCGTCCGAGGTGAAGTTCTTCTGCCACTCCGGCAGGAGCGTGCGCGTATCGGCCTCGTACTCCAGGGGCGGCGTGAGCTGGTCGAACACGTCGGGGAAGGGGTTGTCCATCGCCTCCATGCCGAGATTGCGCTGAATCTCGCGGGCGAACTCGCGCGCCTCTTCCGAATACTCGGGCGCGCCGACCAGTTCCATGTTGCGGTAGGTGAGGTCCGCCATGGCATTGTTCGCCAGCCCCGGCCGCGTCTTCGTCACCCACTGCACGTGGGCGCGGCAGCCGGTGGCGCCAGCGGCCTGCTTCGCGTTGTTCTCCAGCACCCGGTAGATCTGCTCCTGAATTTCCAGGGTTGGCGCCCGCCAGGAATATTGAATCTGACTCCAGCGAGGCGGCAGGTTGTCGGAGGTGGCATCGCCCGCCGCCAGGATGAACTCGTTGAGGGTCCAGGTTCCTGTATGCGGGAACATCGCCTCCTTGGTGTACTTGGTGAGGGTGTACATCAGACAGAGGGCATCGATGGCGCCTGGCGTGCGGACCACGCTATGGGGATTGGCGGCGCTGTCCTCGCGGGCGCGCGGCGAGATTCCCTTGACTGGCCAGGCCTCTGGCTCGGCGCACTCGAACGTAAAGACCGCGCTCCAGTAGGAGCCGCAGTGCGTCTCCCAGACGGTGGTGTTGGCATTCAGGGGATGGTACGAAATGAAGGCGTCCGCCTCGTCGAAGTAGCCCTTGGCGGCGTGGACCGGCTTCGAGCCGCAGACCTTCTCGGCGGGCTCGCCGAAGAAGAGCAACCGGCCCTCGATGCCGTGCTTCTCCATTGCCGCCTTAGCGGCCAGGACGCCGGCCAACGCGCCAACGCCGAGCATTGAGTGCGGATCGGTATGACCCGCCGCGTAGGGGTGCAGTCCCGCGCGTGGCGCCTTGTGAGGCACTGGCTCCTGCGAGTTACCCGGCACGGCATCGTACTCGGCATAGCTGCCAATGATCGGACCCGAGGTTCCCCAGGAGGCGACGAAGGCGGTCGGCATCTCGCCGCTCCCCTCTTCGACCTCGAACCCCTCGTCGCGCAGGAGATCGATGTAGGCTCTTGCTGACCGGTACTCGCGCCAGGCAGGTTCCGCGTAACGCCAGATCTCCATATCGAAATCAGAAAGCCGCTGGCGATTTTGATCGACCCAGGCGTGTGCGAACTGCTTCGCCTCATAGAGGCTCGACATCGATTCCCTCCCTTTCACACGGCAAGTTCGGCCGGCGCTCGATTCTACCGAATCCCTGTCTTGCTCGATATGGGCCAACACACGCCACGCCCCTTTTGAGTATTGCCCATGTTTACAGCCGGAACGGGCCACTTTACACTGCTGTCGGACTCCCAGGGAAAGACGAGGCGGCGCGGCCAGGCGCGCACGGCGCCAGGCGGCACGAGCCAGAGGACTGGGTACTCCCCGGGAGAGGCAGGGCTTGAATGCCCACAACCCGGACCACTGTCGGGGCTGACGACAGAATGGAGGCTGCAATGCGGAGACCTTGGGATCCCATCGCCGATATGCAGGCGGCGAACCGCGCCCTGAAGCGGCAGATGATGCATGACCTCGAAATGATGAGCCGGCGCCAGCTCCTGCTGCGCGGCGGCCGTCTGGCGGCCGGAGCCTCGGCAGCCACGATTCTGGCCAAGGCCGGCATCCCGTTCCACGCCAGCGCGCAGGACGCCGAGATTCCGCCGCTGCCGGAGTTCGAAGAGATTCCGGAAAATCTGAAGGGGAGCGGCGAGGTCCGCGTCCAATCCTGGGGCGGCGCGTTCCAGGATGCGCAGCGCGAGGCCTACTTCCTCCCATTCCAGGAGTTGAGCGGCATTACGGTTGTCGAATCCGAAGGCCCGGACCCATCCAAGGTCAAGGCGATGGTCGACACCGGCAACGTCGAGCAGGACATCGTCCAGATGGACCGCTCGGACATCATCCTCCTGGAACGGGAAGGCGACTACTGGGAGGAGATCGACTACTCCCTTTTCGACGTTGACAACATCGACGAGGTGCACCGCTACAAGTACTCGGTCGACATGCTCCCCTACGCGACCGTCATCGGCTACCGCAACGACACCTTCCCCGAGGGACCCGCGGGCCAGGCCGACTTCTGGAATCAGGAAACCTTCCCAGGGGCGCGGACTACGGCTTCGGGTGTCGGCGGCGTCACGCCGTATCTTGGCTTTGGCCTGATTGCCGACGGTGTGTCGAAGGATGACGTTTACCCGATCGATATCGACCGCGGCTACGACATGTTCTCGCTTCTCAGGCCGAACGTGCCGAAGTTCTGGGACGCCGGCGCGCAGCCAGCCCAGATGCTGACCGACAACGAAGTCGTGATGGCCCATTCGTGGAACGGGCGCATCCACGCCATCATGCAGGAGGGCGCGCCGGTCGGCGTGCAGTGGAATGAGGCAGAGCTCGCCACGGACGTCTGGGCGATCCCGAAGGGCGCGGCGAACGCCGAGAACGCGCAGAAATTCGCGGCGTTCATCACCCTGCCAGTCTCCCAGGCCCGGTTGAGCTATCTGATCCCCTACGGCTCGGTCAACAAGCTCTCCGCGGACCTGATGACGCCAGAGCAACTGGAGAGCCTGCCGACGGCGCCGGCGTTCCTGGAGAAGATGTTTATCCGAGACGTTTCCTGGTGGGTCGACAACCGCGATGCGGTGCTCGAACGCTGGAACGAGTGGATTCTGGAATAGCTATCAGCGACTGGCTATTGGCTATCGGCTATTGGCTATCGGCTGTCAGCCGCGCTTTCCCATGAATGCTGCCAGGAAACGGGCGACGCTTCACGCGGTGAGCCGAGCCGATAGCCAATAGCCAATAGCCGATAGTTGCCGACCCGAACAGCTACGAGACTGACGTTATCTGGCCCATCCACCCCGATTCTCTCTAGTCGGCAGTGGCGGATGGGCAAGCGGACGAGCTGCCCCAGTTCAGGCTCAACGGCGGCGCGGGTGCAAATCTCAAGCCGATGGCCTATGGTTAGCAGTTCAAGATATTGGGCGGGTCGGGAGCGAATCCCGGCCCGCGTGTTGTTGGAGGGTAGTGGTCGTGGAAATGATGGTCCCGTATGCAGTCCTCGCTGTCGGCGGGTTGTTCCTCGCCGGGATCGCCTGGGCGGGGATCGCGACGGGGCAGCAAGAGGAACGGCAGCGACAGGAGGCGCACCTGGAGCGCGAACAGAGCCAGGGTTAGGCGAAACGGGCCGGGCAGCACTGCCCGGCCCGTTTCGTCTGAATGGGTTCCCTCACAGGGAAGTCGAGATCTGACGAGAGCTGACACCCGTGGCGAGACACGCCAAGCAGGAGGGCCGGAAGCGCGGGCTCTGACATACCGACTGTCGAACGATGCGCGCTCGAAACCAGGAACACATTGCACGTCCCGCCGGGCGGTGGCGCCCATGGTCCCGCGGCGCGGTGGCGCGCACATGCCGGCTGCCACCCGTTGATACAATCCTCGCGCTGTCGGGGCGCCGCGAACACGCCGGGAACGGCTGGGGCCGG
>CAYSXO010000258.1:0-7333 GCA_964434995.1 uncultured Sphaerobacteraceae bacterium | reverse complement strand
CGGCGGGCACGCGCCCCTCGCCCATCGCGATGGAAGAGGGGGTGGGGTGCGGGCGCTCTCCGCGCATGAGGCACTGATCATCCGGATTCAGTATCAGTCAGTGCTCGCGTCGCTGACCCTCGCCTGCCCCTGCTCCGCCTCCAGTAGTGCTTGCTTTCGTTCCCGACCCCACCGATAGCCGCCGGAAGTCCCATTACCTCGAACCACGCGATGACAGGGAATCACCAGCGCGGCCGGATTTGCCGCGCACGCGCTGGCAACGGCGCGGGCAGCGCCTGGCTGTCCAATCCTTGCCACAACCTGCCCGTACGTGCGTGTTTCGCCAGCGGGAATCGACCGCGGCTCCTGCCAGACGCGATGGTGAAACGGTGTGCCCGTGAGATCGAGGGGCAGCGTCGCGATCGCGGCGTGATCGTGCATGTGGGCCAGGACGGCATCGAGCGTCGGCTGCATGGCCGGCTCGTCACGTTGAATCACCGCTCGGGGAAACTCCGCCTCAAGCGCGCTGACAAGCACAGCGTCATCATCGCCCACGCTCACGGCGCATACTCCACGATCCGTCGCGGCCACCAGCAATTGCCCGAGCGGCGACGCGGCCGTTGCGTACGAAATGGTCCGGCCCGCACCCCCATTGCGGTACGACGTGGGGCTCATGCCCAGCCGTGCTCTGGCCTGGTCGTAGAAACGGCTGCTGGAGCCATAGCCGGCATCGTGGATCGCCCTGGTGACATCCGCGCCGGCGCGCATGGTGGCCTTTGCCGCGTCGAGCCGTCGCGCCGCCGCATAGGCGCGTGGGGAAACCCCGGTGACGCGCGTGAAGGTCCGTTGCAGATGGCCTGGGCTTACGCCGAGCGCCTCGGCCAACCGAGGAAGCGTGATGCGTTCCTCCAGATGCGCGTCGATCCAGGCGGCCGCCTGCCCCGCCAAATCTTCCCGGGCGCTCGTTTTCGCCGCGGGCCGGCAACGGCGGCACGGCCGAAAGCCGGCGCGCTCGGCCGCGGCCGGGCCGCCGAAGAAGCGGACATGCTCCCTCCTGGGCCGCCTCGCCGGACAAGACGGCCGGCAGTAGATGCCGGTCGAGTTGACCGCGAAGACGAACTCGCCATCACGGCCGCGATCCCGGTTCAGCACGGCCAGCCAGCGGTCCTCATCGCCACGTAGCATGGACGATTGATCTGTCACAAACGTCGCCATCGTGAAACCTCCTGACCCTTAAGGTACGCCGGAGGCATGGCGACGACATGCCAAATCGTGCGGTCAAACTGGAGTCGGACGTCGTAGGACTCGCCCCACCGATGAACCGGCAAGGTCCATTCACCGGACAACTCACGCCTTCTGACCTCCGATTCCCGACCTAGCCTTCGATCAGCAAGGTCTCCGGGTCTTCGATCAACTGCTTGATCTTGACGAGGAACTGCACGGCGGTGGCGCCGTCGATAACCCGGTGGTCATACGACACTGCCAGGTTCATCATCGGCCTGATTACCACATCGCCATCCCGAGCCACGGGCCGTTCCTGGATGGCGTGCATGCCGAGAATGCCGACCTGCGGCACGTTCAGGATCGGCGTCGAGTTGAGCGATCCATAGATCCCGCCGTTCGTGATCGTGAACGTGCCGCCTTGAATCTCGGAGAGCGCCAGCTTCCCTTCGCGCGCCTTCGTCGCCAGATTGACGATCTCCTGTTCGATCTCGGCGAACGTTTTGCGGTCGGCATCGCGGATCACCGGCACCACCAGCCCTTCGTCGGTGCTGACCGCGATGCCGATGTCATAGTACTTCTTCAGCACCAGCTCATCGCCTTGCAGCTCCGAGTTCATTTCCGGGAAGGCCTTCAGCGCGCCAACCACCGCCTTGGTAAAGAACGACATGAAGCCGAGGTTGACCCCGTGCTGCTGCTTGAACGACTCCTTGCGCTTGGCGCGCAGGGCCATGATGGCGCTCATGTCGGCCTCGTTGAAGGTAGTGAGCATGGCCGCGGTCTGCTGCGCTTCCACCAGGCGCTGGGCAATCGTCTGGCGACGGCGCGAGAAGCGCTTCCGCTCCTCGCGGCCGGGGGCCACGGGCGCGGCGGCCGTGGCAGGCGGCGCATCTGGCCGATGCGGCTGCGCCGTCACCGAAACTGGCGCGGGAGCGGGCGCCTCGGGTTTCGCTGGCACAGGCTGTGCCGCCTGGCGGGCAGCCACGATCAACACATCCTCGCGCGTGACCCGGCCGCCTGGACCGGTGCCAGTCACGTCGTTGAGATTGATGTGATGCTCTTCCGCCAGCCGCCGCACGGCGGGAGCCGCCCGCCCGCTGGCCGCGCCGTCGGCATCGCTCTCAACGGCTGGCGCCGGAATGGCGGCCGGCGCGGGAGGCGGCGCGGCGGCTATCGGAGCGGGAGGGGCATCGGGGATCGCGGCGGGGGAGACCGTGGCGGGCGCAGGCGCGGAAGCGCCGTTGCCGGCGCTGACAATGCCAAGCACCTCGCCGACCGTTACCACGTCGCCTTCACGACGGGCAATGCTTGCCAGGACGCCATCCTCTTCGGCAGTCACGTCCAGATTGACCTTGTCCGTCTCCAACTCGACCAGGCTTTCGCCACGGCTGACCGCATCGCCCTCCTGCTTAAGCCAGGCTCCAACCACCGCATCGACCAGCGATTCCCCGAGGGGTGGTACCAGAATCTCGACCGCCATTCTGCGAACTCCGCTTTCGTCCAGACCCGTTCGGGGTCCGCTGCTCTATCGGCTGCCCGCGCTGGCGCGGGTTGTATGTGACCGGGCGCCATTTCGGACAGGCCCGTTCGCTTTCGACGTCCTTACCTTGGCGCGGCCGCTTGAGGCGGGAGCCGCGACCTCCGGCGCGCCATTCAGGGCTTCCCCGATGATGCGCGCCTGCTCGATGGCGTGATGCCCCAGGAAGCCCTCGGCGGGCGACGCGCGCTCCGGGCGGCCCGCGTAGGCAATGGGGATCGGCCGATCGAGCGAGCCGAGCAGGTCCCGCAGCCGTGGCTCCATATAGGTCCAGGCGCCCATGTTGCGCGGCTCTTCCTGCACCCAGGCGATCTCCTGCAGGTTTGGATAGCCGTCAATGACGTGTCTCAGCTTGTCCAGTGGGAAGGGCGCAAGCAGCTCCACCCGCACCACCGCGACGCTCCGCGCGGATTCGCGCGCCTCGGCGCTATCGAGCTCCACGCCAATCTTGCCGGAACAGAGCGCCAGCCGGGTCACCTCCTCGCGCGAGGACGATCGCAGGGGATCGTCCAGCACCGGTTGGAATGTGCCGGTCGTGAACTGATCGAGCGTTGAGGCCGCCAGCGGATTGCGCAGCAGGCTCTTGGGTGTCATCACCACGAGAGGATGCCTGTCGACCGCGAGCGACTTCGCCTGTCGCCGCAAGAGATGGAAGTACTGCGCGGACGAGGTTGGATTGGCGACGAGCATGTTCTCCTGGGCATAGAGTTGCAGGAAGCGCTCCAACCGCGCCGATGAGTGCTCCGGCCCCTGGCCCTCGTATCCATGCGGCAGGAGGAGGACGAGCGCCGGCTCCTGCTGCCATTTGGCGTGCGCGGCCGCGAGGAACTGGTCGATCAGCACCTGAGCGCCGTTGGCGAAATCGCCAAATTGCGCCTCCCAAAGCACGAGAGCTTCGGGTGCATGAACCGTATATCCGTATTCGAAGCCAACGGCGGCAGCCTCCGAAAGTGGGCTGTTGTAGACGGCGAACGACGCCCTCGCCTGCGGCAGCGACTGCAGCGTGCTCCAGCGGGCGCCATTGACCGCGTCGTGCAGCACCAGATGCCGCTGAGAGAAGGTGCCGCGCTCGGAATCCTGCCCGGTCAGGCGAATCGGCGTGCCATCGGCGAGTATCGAAGCAAAGGCGAGCGTTTCGCCATGCGCCCAGTCGATCTTGCCATCACTACCGTGTTGGGCCAGGATCGCGGCCCGCCGCTCCCACTGCCGCTGAAGCTTCGTACTAAGCTTCAGATCGGTAGGAAGGGTGTGGATCGCGGCGTCGTAGGCGCGCAAATCGTCGGCCGGGACACCGGTATCGGCTGCCGGGCTTAATCCATGCCGGCCGTTGTCGTCGGCCGGCACGGCCACGCCGCCCGCGTCGACCACCTGCTTGCGCGTTGCCGCCAGGCGGTCGAGCACCGACTGCAGCATTGCCTCGGCCTCATCGACAGTAACGATTTCTTCGGCGGCAAGCTGCTGGGCGAACCGCTGGCGCGCGGTCGGGTGACGGTTGACACGGGCGTACATCTGCGGCTGGGTGAATGCTGGCTCATCGCCCTCGTTGTGGCCCCACCGCCGGTACCCAACCAGGTCGATCAGGAAGTCCTTGCCGAACCGCTGCCTGTAGGCGACCGCCAGGCGCGCTGCCGACAGGCAGGAGACCGGATCATCCGCGTTGACGTGAACGACCGGAATCTCGAACCCCTTGGCCAGGTCGCCCGCGTAGAGGGTGGAGCGAGAATCGCGGCTATCGGTGGTAAACCCGACCTGGTTATTGACGATAATGTGTATGGTGCCGCCCGTTGTGTAGCCAGGCAGGCCAGAGAGGTTGAGCGTTTCGGGGACGATGCCCTGGCCTGGGAAGGCCGCATCGCCATGCAGGAGAATCGCCATTGAGCGGTTGCGGTCCTGCGCGGGGGGACCGGCGTGACCGCGCTGATCCTGCGAGGCGCGCGCCATCCCTTCCACAACCGGATTTACGAACTCGAGGTGACTCGGGTTCGGCGCGAGCACCAGCGGCACCTCGACCGTCACGCCATCCGCTGTCTTGGCCAGGCGAGCGCCAAGGTGGTATTTCACATCTCCAGTCACGCCGTTGTCGGCAGCGGAATCGGGCGGCGTGGAATCGCCGCGCGCCTTGCTTCCCTCGAACGCGGCGATGATGGCGGCGTACGGCTTGCCCAGGATGTGGGCCATCACGTTCAGGCGCCCACGATGCGCCATGCCGAGGACGACTTCGCGCACGCCATCGGCAGCGGCATCGCGAATGATCACGTCGATCATCGGCACCATGGCGTCGGCGCCTTCAATTGAGAAGCGCTTCTGCCCGAGATAGGTCTGGTGCAGGAATCGTTCGAAGCCCTCGACTTCGGTCAGGCGTTTGAGCAGCTTTTTCTTTCGGTCGGGCGAGAGGACCGTGGTGAACTGGCCGCTCTCGGCCGCTTCGCGCAGCCAGGCGCGCTCTTCCGCGATCTGCACCTGATCGAAATCGAAACCAATACCGCCGCTATAGATGCGGCGGAGGTCGTCAATCGCTTGCTTGGCATTGGTTGATTCGTCGGAAACCGGCCAGGGGACCGATTCAACCGGCAAGCGCGCGAGCTGCTCGTTGGTGATGCCGTAGAACGTCGGATGCAACTCCGGGGCGCCGTGCGGCGGTGTGCCAAGAGGATCGATCTGGACATCGAGGTGTCCATAGTCCCGAATTGCCTGCGCCAGCGCGGCAGCGCCGACAACGGCGGAAACATCGAAGATTGGACCAGTCGGCGCGGTCGTCGCCACGGGAGTAGGTGGCGCCGAGGCTGGCCGAGTCCGCGTCCGCGTCAGGGAACCGATGTCGGCCGGATCGATACTGTCGAACAAGGCTCGCGACTCTGGATCGACGGTCGTGGGGTCCTGGAGATAGTGCTCGTACAGGTCGAGGACGTAACCGGCGTTCGGTCCATAGAACGCGCTGAGGTCACTCATTTGTCAGTCCACTCA
Source organism: uncultured Sphaerobacteraceae bacterium (assembly GCA_964434995.1). Classification (GTDB taxonomy): domain Bacteria; phylum Chloroflexota; class Chloroflexia; order Thermomicrobiales; family UBA6265; genus JACCXM01. The sequence goes on along the minus strand of CAYSXO010000258.1, from coordinate 1,632 downwards.
ATCCGTCCGGGTGAACGTTCCCGGGACGACGCCAGGCCGACCCCACCCAGGGCCAGCCCTCTATCTTGCGCTCTATTATGGCACGGGGTGGCGAGCGGGACGGTCCGCGGGCTGTACCCGGCGTCCCGGTTGTGGGCCAGCCGCGATCCGGAGGCCGGCACACGATCACCGCGGGCCGCGCGTGGTCTCAACGAGCATGATGTCCACGTTGTCGAGCCTGTCGAGGAGGTCATCGACGAGCGATGGACCGCGCATGCGTTGCCAGGCCGATTCCCGAACGTGCCGCATGACGATCAGGGTGGCATGCTCTTCTCGGACCAGATCGGCGATTGCCGGAGCGGTCCACGCCACCTCGACCACGCGCATCTGGGCGCCCAAGTCCTCGGCCAGCAGGATGTTTTTCCGCATTGCCGTCTGATCCGGCTCAGGGAGCGCGTTCACCCCGCCCGGAGGCGTCACCACGGCCGCTACAAGCTCGCCGCGCAGAGCGCTTGCCAACCGCCATGCGTTGCGCAATACGTCTCCCGCCGCTGAGTGGTGGTCGACGAGCACCAGCACGCGCTCGGCGGCAGGCCAAATCTCCTCGATCCGATGCTCGTGCATATAGCCAGTCAGCGCGTCCTCGACCCCCTCAGCGGTGCGCCGCAGGGCCATTTCGCGCAGGGCCGTCAGGTTGCCGGGCCGAAAGAAATGCTGGAGCGCCTGCTGAGCTCGATGTGGCGGGTAAACCTTTCCCTGGCGAAGGCGCCCGATCAGCGCGTCAGTCGGCAGATCGACCAGTTGGACGGCGGCGTCCTCGAGGATTCGGTCGGGGATGGTTTCCCGAACCTCAACCCCGGTGATGCCCGCGACCACGTCCTGCAGGCTTTCCAGATGCTGGACGTTGAGCGTCGACATGACGTCGATCCCGGCATCTCGCAAGACGTGCACGTCCTCAAAGCGTTTGGCTCTTGGAGAGCCAGGAGGATTGGTGTGCGCCAACTCATCGACCAGGACGATCTTCGGGTTTCGAGCCAGAATCGCCTCGGTGTCCATCTCCTCGACCGTCACGCCACGATAGGGAAAGCGCTGGCGCGGGATCACTTCGAGATTGCCAATTTGTGCTTCAGTCTCCGCGCGGCCGTGCGTCTCGACGAAGCCGATGACGACATCATGTCCTTCAGCCTTGAGCCGTTTGGCTTCATTAAGCATGGCGTAGGTCTTGCCGACGCCGGGAGCGGCGCCCAGGTAGATGCGCAGGCGGCCTCGCTGGCGGCCGCCGATTTTCGTGTGCAGGTTGTAACGAGCAAGGAGCTCTTCTGGATTGGGGCGGCGCGGCTCGCTGGCCGCATCAGTCTTGCCCAGTTGCGCGCCTCCCTTTTCAACCGCTTCGGCATGCAGCGCCTGGAGCGTACCGGGCATAGACGTAACGAGTCCGCCAGAAGCCCGGTTAGATGATCGACCCGGCCACGTCCGGGCATCTTGTAGTTTGCCACGCCAGATGCAGCTCCCCAAGTGGCCAGCTAGGTGAGACACTCATCGGAACCTGACGCGGGATCAGGGGTTGACGACAAACCGGGGCGTCTCCCCACGCAGGGCATCGGCAACTTGTTGCGCCATGGTCCGCCGCACAGCCTCGACCGCGGCCTCGGA
>CAYSXO010000257.1:224-7363 GCA_964434995.1 uncultured Sphaerobacteraceae bacterium | reverse complement strand
CCTGCCGCATCATCTCCGCGTGACAATCAGCACGTGATGGGAGCAACCATGGCGGAGCGGGCGACGGATGTGATTGTGGTTGGCAGTGGTGTCATCGGCAGCGCCGCCGCCTGGCGGCTGGCGCGTGCTGGACATCGCGTGCGCCTGCTGGAGCAGTTCTCGCTCGGGCACGAGCTGGGCAGTTCGCACGGCCCCTCGCGCATGATCCGCCTCGCCTACGAGGAGCCGGAGTACGCCATCCTCGGCCGCGAAGCCTTCAGGCTCTGGGATGAGCTTCAGGAGGAATCGGGCGAGGCGCTTCTGCACTTGACCGGCGGGCTCGATGTCGGCACGCCCGACGCCCATGAGATGGACGGCATCGTCCACACCTACGAGACGCTCGGCATGCCGTACGAGCGCCTCGATGGCGACGAGTTGCGCCGCCGCTATCCGCAACTCAATCTGCCCGACGGAACGATCGGGCTCCACCAGCAGGACTACGGTATCCTCGCCGCCACCCGCTGCGTTCTGACCCTCGCCGCGCGGGCCCAGGCCGCCGGGGCCGACGTCCGCGAGGGGGAACGCGCGCTGGAGATCATCCCGGACGGCGAGGGCGTCACCGTGCGGACTGACACGGGGGAGCATCGCGCCGGCCGCGTCATCCTGACCGCCGGCTCATGGACGAATCCGTTGCTCGCCCCGCTCGGCATCGATTTGCCGCTGACCGTCCTGCAGGAGCAGCTTGCCTTCTTCCGCGTCCGCAATCCCGAGGCGCACGGCCCCGATCGCCTGCCGCTGGTCATTCATCGCTTTCCCAATACGACCTCGCTCGGCTCCCTCTTCCCGATCTTCGGTCACGAGGGGGTGAAGGTGATGGTCGACCGCATCGGGCCGATCGTCGAGCCGGAGAACCACGATCGCTCGATCGACCCTCTTCTGCTCGATCGCCTCCGCGCCTACGCGACCGATCTGCTGCCGAGCGCCACTGGCGAGATTCTGGAGACGACGAGCTGCCGCTTTACCGTCACCCCGGACGAGAACTTCATCATCGACCGCCATCCCGAGTTTTCCCAGATCACCTTTGCCTCCACCTGCTCCGGCCACGGCTTCAAGTTCGCGCCGGTGATCGGGCAGATGCTTGCCGATCTTTCTCTCACTGGTGAAACCGCCTATCCCATGGCCCTGTTCCGCCGCGGCCGGCCAGCGCTAACCGAGGCATGGAGCAGGGTCGTAGGGTGATGGGGTGTTGGGGTGGTAGGGTATTCGGCAGAACGACGGAGGCCGATAGCCAATAGCCCGTCACCTCGGACAGGAAACCGCACATGGCCACAACAATGCGCCCCCTGGCCATCGACGAGTATCGACAGGAGGTCTTCTCCGACCCAGGCAGAATGTGGGAACTGTTCGATGGCCAGTTGCGGGAGAAGCCGGGGAAGAGTTGGGAGCATCTCGATAGTGTGACGCTTCTCGGCCATCTCTTGCTGCGCCAACTCGACCGGCGTGAGTATCGGGTATTTGCCGAGGGCCGGATCCGGCGTCCGGCGGCGACGGTCTTCATCCCCGACAGCCTCGTCGTCCCGGCTGCCGTTGGGCAAGCGTTCCGCGGCCGCCCCGGGACACGTGCCATCTTCCCGGACCCGCTCCCGCTCATCGTCGAGGTTTGGTCAGCGTCGACCGGGAATTTCGCCGTCGACGCCAAGCTTCCGGTTTACAAGCAGCGTGGCGACCAGGAGTTTTGGCGGATCCATCCCTACGACAAGACCGTGATTGCCTGGCGCTGTCAACCGGACGGCTCCTTTGTGGAGACGTTCTACCGTGAGGGCGCCATCACGCCGGAGTCACTTCCCGGCGTCACAATCGACCTGGCCGAGCTCTTCGACGACGAGATCCACTGCCCATGACCTCTCGCTCATCACCCATCACCCATGCGCTCATCGCCACCCTCCATCTCTTCCCAGGCGAGCGCGCGGCATTGCTCGACCTGCTCTCCGCGCTCTCGCCAGACGAGTGGGCCGCGCCGACGGCCTGTCCCGGCTGGTCGGTCAAGGACGTGGCCGCGCATCTCCTGGGCGACGACTTCGGGCGGCTATCGCGGGGGCGAGATGGCTTTGCCAATCCCGATTTCGCGACCGGCCTTGACATCTCGACGCTGCCGGGGCTGATCGCCGCGATCGACCGACAGAATGCGATTTGGGTAGAGGCGATGCGCCGCGTCAGCCCTGAATTGCTCATCGATATGCTCGAGCTTTCCGGCCGGCAGACTACCGAATACTTTGCGGCGCTCGATCTGGAGGCCATCGGCATGCCGGTCGACTGGGTGGGGCCGGAGTCCGCCCCGGTCTGGCTCGACGTGGCTCGCGAGTATACCGAGCGCTGGGTCCACCAGCAGCATATCCGGGATGCCGTTGACCGCCCTGGCCTGAAGGAACGCGAGTGGTTCGGGCCCGTCGTGGAGACGTTCGTGCTGGGGCTGCCCCGAGCGCTGGCGTCTGCTCCTGCCGGCGCCGGCGCATCGTTTCGCCTCATTGTCGCGGGGGAGGCCGGGGGTCGCTGGACGGCGCGGCTCCATGATGGCCACTGGTCGTTCGCCTCGGGCGCGAGCGACGACGTCACGGCAAGCGTGACGATCGATCAGGAGGTCTTCTGGCGGCTCTGCACGAAGGGGCTAACGCAGGAAGCGGCCCGCCAGAACGCCACCATCGCGGGAGACCGTGCGCTGGCCGAGCGCGCCTTTGCCATCGTTTCCATCCTGGCCTGATACGCTAAACGGCGCCGCGAGTTCGGCGCTCGAGGCACGTGCGTCGCATATCGCCCGCGGCGCACCGACGCCAACCCGCTGCACCCGATCACCCTTGTACACTGGTATCGACGATCCAGGACAGGAGCCGCGCATGAGCGTCGCCCATCGCATCAGTGAGGCGGAATACGAGCAGATCGTGCTGGCCGAGCCGGTCGAGAAATGGGAGTTGGTCGAGGGCCGGTTGCGGGAGAAGCCGGGAATGTCGTGGGATCGTGGTGTAATCGCGTCACTCCTCAGCCATCTTCTCTGGAGCCAGATCGATCGTCGCCAGTTCACGGTCTTGCTCGAAACCCGGGTCAGACGATCAGCAGGCACGATCTTCCTCCCGGACATCATGGTCGTGCCGACCGAATATGGCCAGGAGTTCGCCGGCCGGCCGGGAGTCCTCGCCATCTTTTCTCCGCCTCTGCCGCTTGTCGTCGAGGTTTGGTCCGCGTCGACCGGCGACTATGATGTCGACACGAAGGTTCCGGAATACATGGCGCGCGGTGACCTGGAAATCTGGCGTATCCACCCCTATGAAAAGACGCTAGCCGCCTGGCGCCGCCAACCAGACGGATCGTATGGCGAGACGATCTACCGTTCGGGGGTGGTGCGGTCGTCCGCGCTGCCCGGGGTCGTCATCGCTCTGGACGACCTGTTCGACGCCTGATGCCGGTTCAGGCGCTCATCTCGCAATTCAGTCACTCGCCAGATCGACCGACCGCGGGTGCGGGTTGGAGCGCGGCTCGTCGATCATGACGCGCTGGTTCAGCAGCACAGGGTTACGCGGGCTCCGACTAGCGAGGAGTCACCCAGAACAGGCTGGAGCCGCGAACGCCCGATCCCGTCTGCTCTCGGCTCCAGGAGCCGATCTGCTGGAGCCACGTTCGAGGACTCCCCCGCCCGTCACGGACGAGAACGCTGGCAATGACGCCCATTCCTATCAGGAACGCGGCGACGGCAACGACGAAGCGAGCATCTTCAGTTGACGAAAAAGCAGCAGAGCGTGCGGACATCCTGATTCCTGGCTAGCGTGACACCGCAAGGTGCGGGCGGACTGGCTGATAGCCAATCCGCGCGATACCTCCCCTGGCGCGACGAAGCCGACTTCACAGGAGGCATGCGGACAGCATCAGTCGCCTGGCCGGGATGGACCAGACACGATGCGCACGGCTTGCGAACAGGTGGCGCACAGTCTGGCGTGATACAGAACCTGGTTGATGAGTGCCTCATGCGCGGAGAGCGCCCTCACCCCACCCCCGCTCCCAGGGCGATGGGAGCGGGGAGCGCGGCGTCCGAGGCACGCGGGCGAAAGAGGATGGATCGTCCGGATTCCGTATGATTCCTCTGTCAAGCTGGGAAGACAGTTCACGCAATGCCGCGCGGAACCCAGGGTGTGGAACGAGGCGGGGTGGCCATGCGGAACGAGCGAACCGCCTTCGGGGACGTGCTCCGTCAGTTCCGGGTGGGGGCAGCGCTCTCGAGGGAGGCATTGGCCGAGCGCTCCGGGCTGAGCCGGCGCGGCATTCATCAGTTATCGGCGTGGTGCGTATGCTCGGGCCGAGGACGTATTAGACGAGTCGCTTGGCTTCTTGCAGGAACACGCCGGCGGGGCGCCGAGTGTGAAGATTCTTCAGCTCCGGAGAGATGTTGCTCTGGCCCAGGAGCGGTTTGACGTGGCGGTGAGCAGTCACCAGGAGGTGATCGACTGCTCTCGAGCGGCAGGCTTTGGCTGGGGCAAAACAGACGCGCGGGCCGGACTCGCCGGCGCGAGCTCCTGCTCTGGTGATCTCAAGCTGGCGGCAGCGCTTTACGCCGAAAGCCTGGATCGCGCGTCCGACATGAGCTTCACGCATCTCGTCGCCAGTTCGCTCCTGGGTTTGGCAGGAGTTGCTGTCTCTGGGCAACCGATGACGGGAGCGCGCCTGCTTGGCGCCGCGGAAGGCCTCATCACGTCCCTCGGCGCGCTCCTGTTCCCGCGAGATCAGCCTACTCGTGAGCGTTAGCATGCCGCACCGATAGCGGCGCTGGGCGAGAAATCGCTTGCCGCTGAGCGTGCGGCAGCGCGTTCCGCGGGTCTTGAGGAGGTCATCGTGGAGGCCAGGACCATCGCGCTGACCGTTGTCGCTTCCGTGCCAGTCGAGCGTGGTTGATCTTTCCAGGGTGATGCGGGATGCTCTCTTCGCTGACCGGGAGGCTTTCGCCGGTCAGGCGCTCTGCTTTCACCGTCTTGATCCAGGGGCCATGGGAAAACATGAACGGATCCATCACCGCGGTTAGCCGCAGTGCGACGCACACGATGATCAAGCCAAACGAGGAGCGGATCACACTACTGGCCGGCCTCGGCGTGGAGGAGGACGCGCACCAGGGGGTGACGGTCAAGCATCGCTCGCGGGTGGCGAGGGATCCGGCCATGCCGAATCTGCGCCAAGTCCATCTCATCCATGCCGAGTTGCATGACGAGCTGGCCGAGGCAGGCTTTACCATCGCGCCGGGACAGATGGGAGAGAACATCACCACGCGCGGCCTCGATCTGCTCGGGTTGCCCACCGGGGCGCGGCTGCGCCTGGGGGAGAGCGCGGTGGTGGAGATCACCGGCCTGCGCAATCCCTGCGCCCAGCTCGACGGCATCCTGCCAGGATTGATGAAGGCCACCCTCGACCGCGACGCCGAAGGCAACCTCGTGCGCAAGGCGGGAGTGATGGGCATCGTCTTGACCGGCGGCGACATTCGCCCCGGCGATGCGATTCGGGTCGAATTGCCGCCAGGACCGCACCACAAGCTGGCGCCGGTCTGAAGCTCCTCTGCGTCGCGGAAGCCAGAGGCGAAACGGCTACGCTTGCGCCTACTCCACGGGCCACCGATCCCACGTACTCAGCAGCGGCCCCAGCGTCTGTTCCTCGAAGGCGAGGTGCGCCAGCAGGTGCTCCTCCAGGTCGAGCAGCGCGTGCACCAGCCGTTCCCGGCTCTCGCCCGAGGCGTCGTCCGCGATCCGATCGGCCTCGGCGACGATCCGCTCCGTTATGTGGTGGACGACGAGGTGATCCTCTTCCAACCGGTCGACTACCCGGTTCAGCGAGGGGTCGTGCCGGCGAACCATCGGGAAGAGTGCCGCGTCTTCAATCGTGTGGTGCAGATGGACGAAGCGACAGTAGTGCATGCACCCGTACTTCAGCCGCCAGAGCGGGCTGTTCGTCTCCAGATTCCGAATCTCGGCCACGATCTCCGGCGGCGTGATCCCGGCGCGCACGCTGTCAGCCAGACGGCGCACCGTCGCCAGATCGCGCCGTAGGTGGGCATGGATGGCCAGCAATTCGCGGAACATCCCCTCGCGCGGGGGCGCGGCCTGCTGGCTGGTTGTCGACGTTGCTGCCACGTTGCGCTGCTCTCCAGAGACAGTGCCGGGACACACCATGCCCCGGCTCTAGTAAATGTATGCGCATATATATATCATTGCGCCATGCCATTCGCCAGCCGCGCGCAAATGCGTCTCTCAGAAAGAGATCCATGCCTGACTACGGACACGACCTGCAATTCGGCTTTTTCCTCGACCCGTCTACGGGCGACTCGGCGCGCACCGTCGAAATCGCCCGTATCCTCGACGGCCTCGGCTACGACCTGATCGGCATTCATGCTTGACCATTTGAAACTTGTCATAACAGCGAAGTTGTTGCGGGTTGGCGCGGGGGATATTGTCCCCTGGCGTCCATGTTCGTCCGTGATTGGCCGTCGACTAAGGGGTAGAATTAGGGGTTGTCCCTGCCTGCCAAAACCTGACCCATTCCAGGACCGCAGCGACCGGCACGCGGGCTTGAGACTTCGCATGAACGATCTTGAGGAAGATCTGCGCTTCAGACGAGTGAGACATTTACTGGGGTCTATTCGACCGCGAGGCTCGCGGGTTTGCCATCGTCTGGAACCTCGCCTGCCGCCAGACTTCCCGATAGGTGACTTATATGCGACCTCTCGGCGTCGGCCGTGTTTCCCAACCCAGTCGCTGGCGCGTGTCGGAGCATGCTGTGATTGCGCCGCCTCTTGGTCGCGCACGGCTTCATAAGTTGGCGCGATGGCCTAACGGTAGTTTGTTGACAGCGCAAAGGACGTCTCAGAGAGCATGAGTTGGTGCCTTTGGGGGAGCCAGTCCAACAGCACCTGGAGGGATGGTGGGGGGCTGGTCGGACCAGGCGGTCCAGTAGCGCCACAGGAACACCACCGGTTCCAGCCAGGCCCGCACCCACCGCAGCGCCACGGGCCAACAGCGCCAGGGCCGGGGCCACGAGAGGCGGAGCGGCGCGCCTTCTGCCCCCCGCTCGCCGCGCGCATCGTTTCCGTCGTCGTGGTCTGTGGGTGGGGACGGGGTAGCTGCCGTCGGGGCATG
>CAYSXO010000257.1:0-214 GCA_964434995.1 uncultured Sphaerobacteraceae bacterium | reverse complement strand
CAGCGCAACGAAAATGCGCACTGCACTAGCGCCCAATGGCGGCGCATCGCCTGATCGGAGCGAACTTGGTACTGACTCCAGCCGAGACTCTGCTTGACCTGCTTGACCTGTTGCCCCACCCAGTTGCGCAGGCCGTTGCGCTGGACGATCTCCGTGGGGCACCTGCGCCAAGGGCAGCATCGTCGCCAGATACCACGTCGCGGCTTCCGGCAAG
>CAYSXO010000256.1:0-7363 GCA_964434995.1 uncultured Sphaerobacteraceae bacterium | reverse complement strand
TGCGCCTGCTGGCCACCGAAACCGAGATCACCGACGTCAATAGCGACGGCGGCCGGGTGGCGATGCAGCAGTTCGTCGATCTCGTCGAGGCAGGCAGCATGTCGCCGGGCATCCTGGGCTGGCTCGAGGACGACATCTCCACCCAGTTCAGCACCGATCAGGCCGCGATGATGATCAACTCCGCCACCTATGTCAATTTCTTCCGCAAGGAAGTGCCCGACCTGAACTGGTCGCTGGCGCTTCTGCCGAAGGACAAGGTCAACACCACCTTCCTCAATGCCGAGCATCTGACCATCACCTCTAGCAGTCAGCAGGCCGACGCCGCCTGGGATCTGATGGTCTGGATGCAGCAGCCGGACGTGCTCAACGTCTATCTCCCGGAACGGAACAAGCTGCCAGCCCTGAAGAACGTTGCCGAAGAGCCGCAGTGGGCCGACGACCCGGTCTGGAGCGTCTTTACCAACCAGCTCAACGAGGCCTGGGCGCCGACCGGGAACGTCGCGATTCACTCCGCCGAGATCCTGACCTATATTCAGGAAGGGGTGCAGGCGGCGGTCAGCGGCGACAGCAGTATCGACGATGCCCTCGCCACCACACAGGGCAAAATCGAAGAGGCGCTGGCCGGTTAGCCGCGCCTCGCGGCTGAACGGCGTCATCCCGTGGAGCAGAACGACAGCCACCGCGCCGCTGGCCAGTCCGCCGGCGGCGCGGCAAACACCCTGACCCTCAAAGGCGGGGCGAACGCGGGTTTGTCCGCGTCGTCGCATCGCGCCGCCGAGCTCACGCGCCCAACCGCCCGCCGCTCGCTCGGCGATTCACGGTTGGGCGAGTATCTCTTCGTGCTGCCGGCCGCGATCTTCATTCTGGCCACGGTCCTCTACCCGGTCATCTATACCGTCAATCTCAGCTTCTACGACGTCAACATCCGCAACTTCCTGAGCGGCTCGGCTCCCTTTGTTGGCCTCGACAATTACCGGGCCGCGCTCGCCGATCCCGCACTGCAACGCTCGTTCATCGTCTCGCTGCTCTATACCGGCGGCTCGCTGGTTCTCACCTTCCTCATCGGCTTTGGCCTCGCCGTCCTCTTCAACCGGACATTCCTCGGCGCCAGCACCATGCGGGCCCTCGTCCTGCTTGCCTGGATCCTCCCCTCGGTGGTCAGCGGCAACATCTGGCGCTGGATGCTCGATGGCAGCAACGGCGTCGTGAACTTCGTCTTCCTGCGGCTGGGACTCCTTGGCAAGCCGGTCTTTTGGCTGACAGAGTCGGAAACGGCGCTCTTCGGGGTCATTCTGGCCACGGCCTGGACCTCGATCCCCTTTGCCATGGTCCTCCTGCTCGCCGGATTACAGGGAATCCCCAGTTCACTCTATGAGGCTGCCTCTCTCGACGGCGCGCGCGCCATGCGCCGTTTTTTCGACGTCACGGTGCCGATGATGCGCCCGGTTATCCTGACCGTACTGCTGCTGAACTTCATTTACACCTTCAAGACGTTCGACACCGTCTTCATCATGACGCGGGGCGGCCCAGGCGACGCGACAACGGTGATGCCAATCTATGCCTACACCGTCGGCTTCAGCTTCTTCCGGCTTGGCGATGGCGCGGTGGCCACGACGCTTCTCCTCATCATCCCGGTGGTCCTTTCGCTCGTTTACTTCCGCATGAGCCGCGGTGAGGAGGCCGCCTGATGATCGCCCGATTGCGCGAGCGCGGCATCGTCGAGAGTGCCTTCTGCGCCATGATGGTCGCCATCTACCTCTTCCCGGTCTACTGGATGGTGGCGACGTCGCTCAAGGCCCAGCGGGCCATCTTTGCCATCCCGCCGCAGTTCGTGCCCATGCCACCGACTTTCGCGTCATACGAAAGCGCGGTCCTGAACAATCCGGTTGTGGCGCGCTCGCTCTTCAACAGCACGATCATCGGCATCGGCGCAACGGCCCTCACCCTGGTGCTGGCCGTGCCGGCCGCATACGGCCTGGCCCGGTTGCGCCTCCGCTTCACGGTCGCCTTCGGCCTGGTGTTGCTGATTTCGCAGATGCTGCCGAGCATCAATATCGCTCTGCCGCTCTTTGTCCTTTTCAGCAAGGTCGGGTTGGTCAATTCCTATCCCGCGCTGATCGTGGCGAACGCCACGGTCACGGTTCCCTTCGCCATCATCATCCTGCGCCCGTTCTTCTTGACGGTTCCTGGCGAAGTCGTCGAGGCGTCGCGGGTCGATGGCAGCACCCGCTTTGGCGCCTTCTGGCGCGTAGCCCTGCCGCTCGCCACGCCAGGTTTGATCACCGTCTCCGCGCTTACGTTCCTGATGGCCTGGGGCGAGTTCGTCTTCGGCCTGACCCTGGCGACGACCGAAGAGATGCAGCCAATCACCGTGGCCCTCAACCAGATCATCACTCAGTTCGGCACGCGCTGGAACGATCTGATGGCCGTCTCCACGGTCGTGGCCCTGCCGATCGTCATCTTCTTCGTCCTCTTGCAGCGCTACATCGTCGGCGGCCTGACAGCCGGGTCACTGAAGGAGTAGTCAGCACACGGTACGCGGCGCTGGCCGCGTAAGAACGGGGCGCACTCGCGCGCCACGGCAACCACGTTTCGGGAAAGGGTCCATCGTCATGCAGAACGCAACCGCCGCGCGCGGAAGCGGAGTCGGACTAATCGCCGCGACCTTCACGGCATTTCATCCCGACGGGTCACTCAATCTCGATCCCATCGAGCAGCAGGCTGAATCGCTTCGCCGGCAGGGGGTGCGCGGCGTCTTCGTTTGCGGCTCGACCGGCGAGGGATCGGCCCTGACCTCTCCCGAGCGGATGGCCGTCGCCCGCCGCTGGTGCGAGGTGGCAGGCGAGAGCCTCGAGGTCATCGTGCACGTCGGCCACCCCAGCGTCGAGGAAGCGCGGCTGCTGGCGGCGGACGCCGAGCAGCGCGGCGCGGACGGGGTTGCGGCGGTGGCGCCCTATTACTTCCGCCCGGCGACCGTTGAGCAACTGGTCGCCTGCAATGCCTACGTTGCCGCCGGCGCGCCGAATACGCGCTACTACTACTATCACATTCCGGAGCTCAGCCGAGTCGACTTGCCCATGACGGCCTTTCTTCCACAAGCCGCGGCGGCCATCCCCAACTTTGCCGGGCTGAAGTTCACGGATGCGAGCCTGGACGCCTACGCGCTCTGCGTGGAGCGCGCCGCTGGCCAGTATGAGATCTTCTTCGGGCGGGACGAAATGCTGCTGGCCGGCCTCAGCATGGGGTGCACCTCGGCTGTCGGCTCGACCTACAACTTCGCGGCCCCGATCTACCAGCGCGTCTACGAGGCATTTGCGCGGCATGATCTGGAAGCAGCGCGCCGCGAACAACTGGCCGCCACGCGGATGATCGAAACGGCCTCGGCCTACGGCGGCCTGCCGGCCTTCAAGGCGATGATGCGCTGGTTTGGCGTTGATTGCGGGCCTACCCGTTTGCCGGTGACCACGCTCGACGACGCGGCCGTCGAGCGCCTCCGAGCTGATCTGGAGGAGCAAGGGTTCTTCGCGGCAGTCAACCTGGCTCCCGCCGCATCGAGCGCCTGACGGCCGGCAGCGGGCAGCACGAGGGTTGTTGGATATCCTTTGGATTGTTCTCGGCGACCTTGCGTTGCTGCCAGCCACTGAGCGTTGATGGGACCAGTCAATGGAACGCGCACTCAAACCGCTCTCGCGCCCGGCGCCACTGCACCACTCGGTGCAGGAGGCGATCCGTGCCTTTATTCTGGACAACACCCTGCGCGCGGGCGATGCGCTCCCTCCGGAGACCGACCTGGCACGGCAACTGGGGGTCAGCCGCAACTCCGTGCGCGAGGCGGTCAAGGCCCTGGAGTCGCTCGGCATTCTGGAAGCCCGGCGCGGCAGCGGGCTCTTCGTGGCCGCGTTCTCCTTCGATCCGCTGCTCGACAATCTCGCCTACGGCCTGCGCTTCGATCTGCGCGAGTTGACGGAGTTGCTCGAGGTTCGGCGCGTGCTCGAAACCGGGTTGATCGGCGCCACAATTCAGGCCATGCCGGAGAGCACCCTGGATGATCTTCTCGCGACCGTGCGGCGCATGCAGGAGCGCGCCGAAGCCAGCGAGAGCTTTGAGGAGGAAGACCGCCAGTTTCACCAGACGCTCTTCGAGCCACTTGGCAACCGCACGCTGCTGAAGCTGCTTGACATCTTCTGGCGCACGTATCAGGAGGCGGCGAGAAGCACCGACATGCGCAACCCCGACGTGCTGGGTACCTATCGCGACCATGCGGCGATCTACGACGCGGTGCGCGCGCGCGACATCGAGGGCGCAAGGCTGGCGCTCGATCGGCACTACGCGGGCCTGGCGCGACGGCTCGCCCGGATTCAGGAGCGAATGCAGCAGGACGGGCAGAATTCCGCCGCCACCTGACCTGGGCCGCGCCGGCGCGCGGCAACCACGCGACCGTTACCCCGGCCAACGGAACGGACTATTCAGCGATGCCGGGGCAGCGCCGGCAGGAGGATCGTGAATGCGAGCGGCGGTATTTGTCGAACCACGGCGGCTCGAGGTGCGCGAGATGCCCGTCCCGGAAATCGGGCCGGGAGAAGTGCTGGTGCGCAACGCGGTCGCCGGCATCTGCGGCAGTGACATCCACATCGTGTCCGGGAGCGTGCCGCAGGTTCTGCCACGCATCGCCGGCAAGGTGCTCGGTCACGAGCTGTGCGGCGAGGTGGTCGCCGTGGCCCCGGACGTCACGAAGGTGAAGCCGGGCGACCGCGTCGCCATTGAGCCGCTGGTGACCTGTGGCGCCTGTGTCATGTGCCGCAAGGGGAGTTACCACCTCTGCCCCGATCTACAGCACATCGGGATGGCCTGGAGCGGCGGCTTTGGCGAGTATGCCAAAGCGCCCGCGCAGAACGTCTACCGCCTCCCCGACTCCGTGTCGTACGAGGACGCCTCCCTCCTCGACTGTCTGGCGGTCGGCATCCACGCCGTCCACCGCACCGCCATCCACCCCGGCCAGAGCGTGCTGATCTTCGGCGGCGGCGCGATTGGGCTGGCCACCGCCCACGCGGCCAAATGGGCGGGCGCATCGCTGGTGGCGCTGGCCACACGGAGCCAGACGGCGCGCCGCCTGGCCGAGGAGACGGGCATTGATCTGACGATCGACTCCTCGCGGGAGGATGTCGGCAAGCGCATCCGCGTGGCTACCGACGGATTCGGCACCGATGTGGTTTTCGACGCCGTCGGCGGCACAAAGCGCTACATCCAGAAGGGCATCGAGCATGTGCGGGCGGGCGGCAAGGTGGGCGTGATGAGCGTCTTCCCGGCCCAGCCGGTCGAGCTGGACCGCGCGTACATCCGCAAGGAAGCCGACCTGATCGCCTGTTTCAGCTACGCGACCTGGGGCAACGTCTCCGAGTTCCAGCTCGCCATCGACGGGCTGGCCAGCGGGCGGCTAATTGGCAGGCAGTACATTACCCACCGCTTCCCCCTCGAGGAGATCGAAACGGCCTTCCGCGTCGCGGAGCATGTCGATGGGCAGGATGCCATCAAGGTTTCGATCGTCTATTGACGGGTGTCGGGGTGTCGGGGTGTCGGGGTGTCGGGAATGTTTGCCCAGGAGCTCTATGGGCGAACGCTGTCGTCAACGTGCACGGCTGACTCGTCATGTTTCCTGACACCCCGACACCCTGACACCCCGGCGCCTCGTCATTGACACGTCCAACGCTGCCTGACAAGATGCCGCAAGCCGCCAGCACCACGCCCGAGGTCGCGGGCAACGGATTGGACATCGCAAAGGAGCGAGCCAGTGTCTGAGCGAGTGAAATCCGGGCATACCCGACGAGACATTCTGCGTGCCGGCGCGGCCGTGGCCACGGCCGCATCCCTGCCGGCCACGTCAAGGTGGGCCTTTGCCCAGGGGACCCCGGAGGCGAGCGATTTCGACTGGCAACGCTATGCCGGGGAAACGATCAACGTGCTGCTCGCCCTCAGCCCGCGCAGCGATCTCCTGGTCGAATATCAGCCAGAGTTCGAGGCGTTGACCGGCATCACGGTCAACACCGACGTGGTGCCGGAACAGCAGCAGCGGCAAAAACAGGTGATCGAGTTCACCTCGGGCAATCCGAGCTTCGATGTGACCGCTGTCTCATGGCATGTCCAGAAAGGGCTCTTCGGCAAGGGAGGGTTTCTCCTCGACGTCCAGGAATTTCTGAACGATCCGGAGATGACCGCGCCTGATTACGACTGGGCCGACTTTTCCCAAGCGGCAATCAACTTCGCCACCCAGCCGGATGGGCGGATCGACACCCTGCCGTACAACATCGACTACTGGATCCTCTACTGGAACAAGGAGCTGTTCGAACAGAAAGGGGTCGAGTTTCCCCAGACCTTCGATGAGATGATCGCCGCTGCCGAGGCGCTCAACGACCCCGACAATGGCATCTTCGGCTTCGTGGCGCGCGGGCTGAAGAACGCGAACACTCCCGTCTGGACCAGCTTCATGCAAGGATGGGACGCCAAACCGGTTGACGACGAAGGGCAACTCCACACCACGGAGGAGCCAGCGGTGGCCGCGGCGACGCTCTACCAGACGCTCCTTGCCAACTACGCCCCACCAGGGGTGAGCGGCTTCAACTGGAACGAGTGCCAGACGACGTTTGGCCAGGGCACGGCGGCAATGTGGTTCGACGGCATCGGGTTTGCGACGCCGCTGGAAGACCCCGAGCAGTCGCTCGTCGTTGGCAAGGTCGGCTATGGCCTGCAACCGGCAGGGCCAATTGCGCAGCACTCCGGAACGTTCGGCGACGGGCTCGGGATCTCGTCCCAGACGGCGCTGCCAGGGCCAGCCTACTTTTACTGCCAATGGGCGACGAACAAGCAGAATCAGGCCCGCATCCTCGCGGCCGGCGCGGGTGCGCCCGCCCGCAACTCGGCCTATACCGACCCGGAGGCGCTGGCCAACCTGAAGGTGCCGCAGGAGTGGGTCGATACCCTGATCGCCTCGGGCGAGATCGGGCTGCCCAGCCTGCCTCAGATCATTCCGGTAACCGAGTTCCGCGACATCTTCGGCATCGCCCTGACCAACATGATCACCGGCGCGGACCCGCAAACGGAGTTGGACGCGGCGACCGAGGAGTTCCGTCCCATTCTGGAGAAGAGTCTCAGCTCGTAGCTGGCATGCCCCACACCCCCAACCCCTCTCCCAGCGCGCTGGGAGAGGGGAGCGGTGTCGCCACCGTGAGGGTCGGGGATGAAGGATCGCGCGCGAAACGGTCCCCATGCCACGAGCCGCACCAAGAGCATGCATCGTGAACAAAGTGTCTGCCACGAACAATGCGACAACGTTTCCCGTTCCCACACGAGCCGGGACCTCGTACCGGCG
>CAYSXO010000255.1:4171-7407 GCA_964434995.1 uncultured Sphaerobacteraceae bacterium | reverse complement strand
AACACCCTAACACCCTAACACCCTAACACCCTAACACCCTAACACCCTAACACCCCGTCACCCATCCCCTTTGTACGTATCCGCCCAGCGCAGGAAGCGGCGCTCGCCGCGCGCGAGGAGGAAGTCGGTACCCTTCCCAATCAGGGCCAGGAGAACGATGCTGAGCAGGATGATGTCGGCGCGGCCGGTGTTCTGTGCGTCGATCAGCAGGAACCCCAGCCCGCGCGAGGCGGCGATCAACTCGGCGGCGACCAGGAAGAGCCAGGCCTGCGCCAACCCGAGCCGCAACCCGGTAAAGAGCGACGGCAGCGCGGCCGGCAGCAGAATCTCCCGCGTCAGGCTCCAGCCGCCCAGCCCGTACGCGCGGCCAACCTCGACCAGCTTGCGGTCGATCTGCCGCACGCCGGAGACGAGGTTGGTGTAAACGGGGAAGAACGCGCCGATGGCGATTAGGGTCAGCTTTGGCGCTTCCCCAATACCAAGCCAGAGAACGAAGAGAGGCACCCACGCCAGTGACGGGACGGCCCGCAACGCCTGCAATGTCGGATCGAGTAGCCCTTCCATCGGCCGCGAAAAGCCGACCAGCAACCCCAGCACAATCGCCACGAAGGCGCCAACGCTCCAGCCGATGGCCACCCGCTGCATGCTCGCCAGCACGTTCGGAATCAGGATGCCGATGTTCTGCAGTTCCTGCCCGGCGGCCAGCACATCGAGCGGCGCCGGGAGCTGCGCGCGCGAATAGATCTCCTGGTTCACCGCGATCTGCCATAGCAGCAGGATCAGCGCCGGCAGAATCAGGGCGCGCAACCGCCCCCAACCCGCGAACGATGACCGAACGCGCGGCCGCGCGCTGGCTTCCGCCACACGCGCGGCGCCGCGCTGGAGTGCTGGATCCACGCTTGCCATCCGCGAGTCCTCCCTCGCCTCGACGTCTCCTGGATCGTGTCATTCCGAGTCCGCGAGGAATCTCGGTTTCTCCGCGTTCGGATGCAGTCTGGAGCCGAGATCTCTTGTGCCTCGGGATGACACGGTTGACGCTAGGCGGCTGGCTCTGCCGCGGCCACCACCTCCGCCGCGATCTCCGGCGCCAGCAGCTCGGCCAGCACCGCTTCGAGGTCCGTGCCTGGCCGCACCTGGTTTTCGGCAATCATGATCGGGATAACGGCTTGCAACACCTCGATCTGCGTCTCGCCCGGCACCGGGTCCATGTCGAGCACCGTCCGCTCGAACAGTTCGCGCTCCGCGACATCCTGGGAAATCCTGGCTTCCTCGGCCAGAATCGTGGCCGCCTCGTCCGGGTTCTCCAGAATCCACGTGCGAGCCCGCTCGTACTGCTCGATCACCAGCGCGGTCAGTTCGGGGAATTGATTGATGAAATCCTCGCGCGCGTTGAGGAAGCCGTAGGTGTTGAAGTCGATGTTGCGGTAGATCAGCTTCGAGCCGGCGTCCAGTTCGCTGGCGGCCATATGCGGATCGAGCCCTGCCCAGGCATCGACCTCGCCCCGCTCCAGCGCCACCCGGCCATCGGCGTGCTGCAGATTGATCACCTCGACATCAGCCTGGGAGAGGCCGTGCGCGTCGAGCGAGCGCAGGAGAAAGAAGTAGGGATCGGTTCCCTTGGTGGCCGCGACCTTCTTCCCCTTCACCTCCTCCACCGAGGTGATCGGCGAAGCGGCTGTCACCACCATGGCCGACCATTCCGGCTTCGAATAGATGTAGACGGTTTTGATGGGCGAGCCATTTGCCCGCGCCAGCAGCGCCGCCGAGCCAGCGGTCGAGCCGAAGTCGATCGCCTCGGAGCGCAGATACTCGTTCGCCTTGTTGCTGCCGGCGCTCAGCACCCATTCCACGCCGATCCCCTGTTCCTGCAGGGCCTCCTCCAGCCAGCCGAAGCGGCGCAGCGCCAGGCTGCTCGGGCTGTAGTAGGCGTAGTCGACGCGGAGCTTCTCGGGCAGGTCTTGCGCGGTTGCGTCCGCGTGGTGGCCAAGCCCGGCCACGGGAACAAGACCGAGCGCGGCCAGACCTCGCAGGACCTCTCGTCTCGAAACGGCCATCTTCCTCTTTCCTCGTTGCTCAATCGCGACCTGGTCGATCGGTCTCGTCAGGTGTTCGGCGCGTGGATGGCCCGCGCGCCGGAGTTGCATGGCGATGTCGAAGCCTTACGCCGCCTCCTTCAATCCGAAGTGGCCGAGAATCTCGGCGCGCAAGGTTGCGGCGGCGCACCCGGCGGTGACGAACTCGGCGGTAATGCCGGCCGGCTTGCCGCCCAACAGCACGATGCGGTCGGCCAGGCGCAAGGCCTCGTCGACATCGTGGGTGACCAGCAGCACCGTTCGCGAGCGGTCGCGGCAGGTTTCGCGCAGCAGGTCGCCCATTTGCAGCCGCGTGAAGGCATCGAGCGCGGCAAACGGCTCGTCCAGCAGCAGGACCGCCGGCTGGCGCACGAAGGCACGCGCCAGGGCCACCCGCTGCGCCATTCCGCCCGAAAGCTGATGCGGCCAGGCGCGGCCGGCGCCCGCCAGGCCGACCCGCTCCAGCATGGCATCCGGCGCCTCCGCGTTCGGAACGCCGCGCGCCCCAAGAGCGACGTTCTGGGCAACCGATTTCCAGGGAAGCAGGCGCGGCTCCTGAAAGACGACCGCGCAGCGGGGATCGCAATCGGTGACCGTCTGCCCGCCGATCCGGATCTGGCCCGCCGTTGGCTGGTCGAGCCCGGCCACCAGGCGCAGCAGCGTGCTCTTGCCGCAGCCGCTGGCGCCCAGAATGGCGACAAACTCGCCCGGCGCGGCCACCAGGTCGATGTTGCGCAACACCGGGAGGGCGCCCTCCCGGCCAGCGAAATCGCGCCCGACGCCCTGAATCGCTACCGCTTCCGCCATGCACGCCTCCCGCGCATACCCTCGACCACGATCGAGAACATGAAAAATCCCCATCCGGCTGGGATGGGGAACCGCGTCCAGGGGCGTATCACGACGCATCGGGACCAGCGCTCCTCATCTCCCAGCTCCGTGCTGTCGGAATTAGCACCTGCCCGGTTGATCGGGTGGTTGCTGGGGCTTCATCGGGCCGGTCCCTCTGCCCCTCTGGATGAGTGTTGCGTCCATCTTTCCTTGTCGGGCGCATTGTGCAGTATTCGATCAAGAATTGCAACAACCAACCGGCAATGACGGCCTGTCACGTTTTGTGGCCCTGACGTCGCCGGGATGAATCCGATTTTGCGCGCAACACGTTCATAC
>CAYSXO010000255.1:2950-4161 GCA_964434995.1 uncultured Sphaerobacteraceae bacterium | reverse complement strand
GGGGAAGCCCAGGCAATCCCCGCACACGAGTGCCGCCAGCAGGTCACACGTGTGGACCGGCAATGCGACACCAGGCGCAGAAAGGGCGCGGGACCCTTCGAGCGGGGAGGCGATGCCAGCATCGCCACCACGGCCGTACGCGGATGGGCGTTTCGGTCGATAATGCAGCCCATTGCTGGCCGGGATCATGGAGCAACGCCGTTGGCGCAGCGTTCCTTTCCGGGTAGCGTGGGAATGAGGGAAGAACACACCATGCCAGCTCTGGCTCCCCGCGGCCGAGGCCGCTCAGCCGCCGCGCTGCTCGCGCTCGCGATGGTCATCTCCACGTTCGGTTCGGTTTTTCTGCCATCAGGTGATCGGACTGCGCTCGCGAAAGAGGGTGTTGCTCTCGGCGATGCGCTGATTCTCGACGGCCCCGGCGGCCAGTACGGCATCCTCACCGTCGCGCCCGCCGGCGCGGTGATGAGTGTCGATGGCGACCCGGTCGATGGCTACTACCCGGTCACCTTTGACGGGGTCGGCGGTTGGACCGCCACGGGCATGGTTCAGGTTTCTGACAACGGTGGCGGTGGCGGTAACGGCGGTAACGGCGGTGGCGGTGGCAGGGATGGCCGCGCCCGCGAGAGCGGCAATGGCGGAATCGAGACCGTCAGTGCCGATCCGGTCTTCACGGACAACGGCGAGCCGGTCGAACCGGCTCCGGATCCGGCCGCGACCAGCGCCGAGCCGGTCACCGGCGGCACGTATGGCCCCGGCGGCTCGGGCTACAGCGAGCAGCAGGTCATCGACATCATCTACGAAGCCGCGGATAACTATGGCCAGTCGCGCGATGCCATGTTGCGCGTTGCCCGGTGCGAGTCCGGGCTGAACCCGAACGCGGTCGGCGGCGGCGGCGCCTATCACGGCCTCTTCCAGTTCGTCCCCAGCACCTTTGCCACCACCCCCTACGGTCAGTACGACATCTACGATCCCTGGGCGAACGCCAACGCGGCATCCTGGATGTGGTCCGAAGGCGGCAAGAGCGCCTGGGCCTGCCAGTAGGCGAAACGGCTGTAGGCTGTTGGCTGTTAGCTTCTGGCTTTGGTCCCAGGGTCAGCGACCGTCCTATTCAGCCGGTCATTGCGAGGCGCGGCAAAGTCAGGAGCTAATCGCCTAAAGCCAACAGCCATCCCCCACAATGGTATTCTCGACACATTGATCCCGCTTGGGAC
>CAYSXO010000255.1:0-2850 GCA_964434995.1 uncultured Sphaerobacteraceae bacterium | reverse complement strand
AGCCAACAGCCATCCCCCACAATGGTATTCTCGACACATTGATCCCGCTTGGGACCCCGTGGGATTGGTGTCGGAGCGCGTGTGAACGTGAGCTTCTGTCTCAGCGCGATCGCGAGCATGCGCACGAGCGTGGCGCCTTGGCATGCTTCGCGGGCGCATTGACACGGCGATGCGATGGCCGCGAAGGCTGGCGCTTGAGTGGGAATTGCGCCGCGGCCGCGCCGTCGTGGGCCGGGCATCGTGCGCCGCGTTGCTGCTTCTCTTTCTCATTGGCGAGGTGAGCTGGTTTGCGCTGCCCGCCATGTCGCGGAAGGCGGAGCCAGCGCGGGTCGCCGAGACGATCATCGAAACTCGTCTTCGTCCCGAGCCTCGCCTGCGCTCCGATCCGCTGCTGCGCCTGCCGGCGGGCGTCACCGTCGTCGTCTTCGGCACGCCCAAAGATGGCTGGTACCGGACCAGGCACGGCCAGCTCGAGGGCTACCTGCGCAGCGGCGACGTCGCCACGGAGTTTCGCGCGCCGGCGAGTGGCGATGCGCTTTCCGGCGAGGCGATTGACGAGCCGTTGGTCGTGGAGCAGGCCCAGCGCGCGCGCGGCCGCGACGGCAAGGCCGCCAACACTCACCAGCGAGCCAGCAAGGGAGACCGCAAGGCGCAACGCAAGCGGGAGCGCAAACGGGTGCGCGAGGCCACGCGCGAGGGCGCTAGCCGGGTCTTCCCCCGAACCGACCTCAATCTGCGCGACGCTCCGTCGGACGATGCGGCGGTGTTGCTCACGATGCCGCGTGGCGTGCAGGTCGCGCTCACGGGGCAGGCCCAGGATGGCTGGGTCGAGGTGACATGGGACGATGTGACCGGGTGGGCGCTGGGGCGCCATCTGAGCGCGGGCCGGGGCAAGAAGGCCAAACGGGACAACGACGCATCATCGTGGAGCCGGGCCGAACTGCAGGAGATCATCTTCGCGGCGGCCGACCGCTATGGCCAACCGCGAGAGGATATGCTGCGCGTGGCGCGCTGCGAGTCGGACCTGGCGCCCTCGGCCGTCAATCGCCATGGCGGCTCGTACGGCCTCTTCCAGTTCAAGCCGGGCACCTGGTTGAGTACGCCCTACGCCGAGTACGACATCTTCGATCCCCGCGCCAGCGCGAACGCCGCGGCCTGGATGTGGTCGGTCGGCCGCCGCCGCGAATGGGTATGTCAGTAAGTCGAAATTCGGACGTTGAGAGTCGGCCAGACGGCAAGTCGCGAGTCAGGAGCCATGAGCCAACAGCCAACAGCCCATAGTCAATGGCCAACAGCCAACAGCCGCCTCACCGTTCCCGTCACGCTGCGCATCAACGAGTGGGACTACGCGCTCGAGATCGAACCCCGGGTGACGTTGCTCGACGCGCTCCGCGAGCGGCTCGAGCTGACTGGCGCCAGGAAGGGCTGCGATCATGGCCAGTGCGGCGCCTGCACGATCCTGGTTGATGGCCGGCGGGTTCTCGCCTGCCTGACGCTGGCCATCGCCAGTGAAGGAAAGGCGATCACCACTATCGAAGGCATCGCGAAGGATGGCAAGCTCCACCCGCTGCAACGCGCCTTCATCGAGCATGACGCCTTTCAGTGCGGCTTCTGCACGCCGGGGCAAATCCTCTCCGGCATCGCCTGTATCGCCGAGGGTCATGCTGGCAGCGACGACGAGACGCGCGAATTCATGAGCGGTAACCTCTGCCGCTGCGCCGCCTACCCCAATATTCTGGCCGCGATCCGCGATATCGCCGAACGGGAGCGCGCCGATGCAGCCCTTTAGCTACGAACGCGCCACCGGCGTGCAGGCGGTGCTGGCCGGTCTGGACGACGCGCCGGACAGCGCCCTGCTCGCCGGCGGCACGACGCTGCTCGACCTGATGAAGCTGGGCGTGACCACCCCGCGGCGGCTTATCGACATCACCGGGTTGGCGGAAAGCGATCCGGAGTTGGCCGCAATCACCGCCATCTCAAGCGGCGGTGTCCGCATCGGCGCGCTCGCCCGCATGAGCGACGCCGCGGAGCACCCGCTGATTCGAGAGCGGTACCCGGTCGTATCGGAGGCTTTACTGAAGGGCGCGTCCGCTCAACTGCGGAACATGGCGACCATCGGCGGCAACCTGCTGCAACGGACGCGCTGCGGGTACTTCCGGGACGTCACCATGCCGACGTGCAACAAGCGCGAGCCCGGCTCGGGCTGCGGGGCGAGGCTCGGCGTCCATCGCCTCAATGCCGTTCTCGGCACGAGCGAGCAGTGCATCGCCACGCATCCCTCCGATGTCGCGGTCGCTTTCGTCGCCCTCGATGCCGTCGTGCATGTCGCGGGCAGCGCCGGCGAGCGTGCCATTCCTGCTGGCGACTTCTTCCTTCTCCCCGGCAACGCGCCGTGGCGCGAGACGGCGCTGCAACCCGGCGAGCTGATCACCGCCGTCGAGCTGCCGGCGCTGCCGGTTGGCGCGCGCTCCCACTATCTCAAGGTGCGCGACCGGGAGAGCTACGAGTTCGCGCTTGCCTCGGCGGCGGTGGCCATTGTGATGGCCGAAGACACCGTCACCTTTGCCCGCATAGCGCTCGGCGGGGTGGCGACCAGGCCGTGGCGCGTGCCCGCGGCTGAGGCACTGCTGATCGGGCAGCCGCCGTCACCCGAGCGGTTCGCGGCGGCCTCGGTGGCGGCAGTCGCCGGGGCGGACCCGCTACCGCACAATGCGTTCAAGGTCGAGCTGGCCAGGCGCACCCTGGAACGAGCGCTGGCGACCGTCACTGGAGGCGCGTCATGAGCGGCCCCATCAAGCGCGCGGTGCACGCCGTTGCCGAGGCAATTACAGAACGCGCCCTGGCCGGCGA
>CAYSXO010000254.1:0-7447 GCA_964434995.1 uncultured Sphaerobacteraceae bacterium | reverse complement strand
CGGGCTTGAGCACAACCGTGCAACCACAAGCCAGCGCGGGCGCCAGCTTCCAGGCGGCCATCATCAGCGGATAGTTCCAGGGAATGATCTGGGCACAGACGCCGACCGGCTCCCGCCGGGTATATGCGTGAAATGCATCGGGGGCCGAGACTGCCAGGGGAATCAGGTTCCCCTCGATCTTGTCCGCCCAGCCGGCGAAATAGCGGAACATCGACGCTGATCCGGGCACGTCGGCCTCGCGCGCCGCGGCAACCGGCTTGCCATTGTCAAGACTCTCGAGTTGCGCCAGGGCCTCCGCGTGCTGCTCGATCAGGTCCGCCAGCCGCCAGAGGAGCCGGCCCCGGTCGGCTGGACTCATGCGTGGCCAGTCTCCGGTCTCCAGCGCCTTCCGGGCCGCGGCAACCGCCGCGTCCACGTCTTCGCTGGCGCCAGCCGAAACACGAGCGATCTCCGTGCCGGTCGCTGGATCAAAGACCGGGATCAATTCGCCGGATACCGAATCGACCCACGCCCCGTCAATCAGCAGGCGGTGCTCGCCCTGGACGAACCGCTGGACAGCATCCAGCAGCACCGGATAGGCAACCGTCGCGTGTCCCGTCATGGCCTGCTCCTCGACTATCCCGATGTACCGAACGGCTTACTAGTTACCTGGTAAGTATACAAGTTCAGATCGGAAGGTCACAGAGGGCTCGTGCGAAAGATGGATTGCCGGCAATCTCGCGGGCCGCGTTCAGCCATGGCTCGATGTGTTGGATAAACCGTGGAGGAATGGGACGATCCGCGGAGGGTTCCGTGCGTCAGAGAGGGCGCCGCGGGCAAAGCCCAGACCGGCTGAACGGAGTCGGCCGCATGCCCGCGCCCGCGTCAATTGAATGGAGGCAATTACCGCCCGGCCACAGGGAGTATCTTCCCGACGACGTAGCCCAGTGTTGTTGTGCCCAGCCCAAAAACGATCGCGAGCGCGCGCCCGAACCCGGCAACATGCCCGCGCAATCCCGATCGCATCCCTGCCAACACCCCGCGCGGCAGAATCTGAAAGGTGTAGGTCCGTTCCGCGCTCAGCCCGCTCGCGGCCCCAACCAGCCGCGTGACGAGCGCCTTGGACAATCCCTCGGCGTAGCAGCGCTCCAGGAAGTACCGCGCCGTCATGCGGCTTCTCGGCACCCGATGCTCGACCCGCGCCTCCGGATCGTAGAGCACGCGCCCACGCGGGTGCTGCTGCAACGCCCGAATGCTCAGCTCCGTCTCCTCGCACCCCAGCGGGCGGCGGCCAATCCGGCCGATCCCCTCGCGGAACCCACCAGCGGCAACCAGGACATCGCGCCGGTACGACATGTTGGCCCCGATCAGGTTCCGCACCTCGGCGAGCCGTTCCGGCTGTCCCTTGTAGCTGCAGCCGACGACCCAGAGGAACTCCACCGGAAACCAGCGCGGCTTGCGCCCGCCCTCCCAGAGCGGGATCACCGCGCCGCCGGCGCCAAGGACGTTGTCGTTCGCGTAGTGCGCTGCCAGCCGCGCCAGCCAATCAGGCGCGGCAATGGCGTCGTCATCGAGAAAGGCGACGATCTCAGCGCTAGCTTGAGCGACGCCGCTGTTGCGGGCGCCGGAAAGGCCGCGCGCGTGCTGGTTAGCGATCGCTTTCACGCCAGGGAAGGCCTCACGCACCCGAGCGAGCAACTCCTCGTTGTGGTCAATGACCACGACGATCTCGGCCAGCGCTCCAACCTGCCGCTGCAACGACGCGATGGCCTCGGTCAGGTCAGGCCAGCGCTCGAGTGCGTAGGCGCAGACCACCACGGAAAGCGTTCGAGTCCCCGGGCGGCTCAGCGTGGCGCGTATCACGAGATTCCGCCAGCCTCATCGCGCTGCTTTCTAGATCTCTTCGTTCGATTAGGCATACGATTCATCATCCCGCCATGAACCGGCACTTTCGGGTACCCGATTCTGCCCCCTTTCTCCGGCACTTGACCGCAAGTGACTATATCATTAAGGGTGCATGTGTCCTGTTCGCGCCAGGGCAATTGAGGGTGCATCCCGGATGTCAGCCAGCAACGTGGTCTGCCGTCGCTTCGGTAACAATTGGCCACGGATTTCGACGGGTGAACGATCATTGAGGCTTCTATTCCAACCGGCGGCGCATGCGCGTCGCCAGCACAGACCATGCCGACTCGACAGATTCAGCGCCTTCCCGAGCACGCTTCGCGGCCACAACGCCGTGGTGCGGGCTGCTCCCGTGCTACCAGCACAGAGGCCAAACAGTGGAGCACTGATCAGCCTTGCTACGCCGCCTGGTTGGGGCGCCGCCTTCGATCATGCCACGCGCCATATCGCCGGCCCGCGCCGAATCCACTGAGGCCCCATGAAGTCACTGATCGACGAGTTTCAAACGAGTCCCAATGCCACCATCATCATCGATGCGCGCGATGGCCGGATACGGGCCGTCAATGATGCGTTCGTCGAGCTAGCGGGCCTCGCTCCCGCCGATGTCATTGGCCGGTTGGCGCTTGCACTCGGCGCCTGGCTCGATCCCTCCCACTATGGAAACTGGCAATCGAGTTTCGACAGGCAGGGCGAATTCCCCGACATTGAGCTGCTGATCTACACGCGATCCGGTGAGCCGCGGCTCGTCAAGGTCTCAACGACGATGCAGCAGGCAAATGCCGACGTGTTCGCGGTCGCCACCCTGAAGCTGATCGAAGATACGGGAACACGAACTGCCCGCGCCACCGCGAGCGCGGACGGCGCCAGATTCCGCGCGCTGATTGAACGGGTTCCGATCGTTGTCTACGCCGAGGATGCCGGCAGCCTGGCCTTCACGTATGTCAGCCCCCATATCGAGCACCTGCTCGGCTATGCGCCAATTGAGCTGATCAGTCGGCCGGGGCTCTACGACAGCCGCATTCATCCCAATGACCTGGCCTCCGTACGCCGGCGCCGACGGGAGAGTCACGAAACGGGCGAGCCGTTCCGCCACGACTATCGCGTGCAGGCTCGGGACGGGTCGTGGCGCCATGTCCGAGACGAAGCGGCCCCCGCGCTGGAAGGCTCGAGCGGCCTGGTTCAGCGGCAAGGCGCCCTGCTCGACCTGACCGAGCTGCGCGGCGCGGAAGAAGCGCTCCGCATCGCGGAAGCACGCTACCACGATCTGTTCGACAACGCCCCGGTCATGTATGTCGTGACTCGGGTCGAAGGCGGCATCCCGGTCGTCGACGACTGCAACCGTCTCTTTTGCGACACCCTTGACTACGCATTCGATGAGGTCGTTGGCCGGCCGTTCGGCGAGTTCTACTCCCCGGACTCGCGCGAGGCGATGCTTGGCGGCGGCTACGCCGCGGCACTCAACGACCAACTCCCGCCGGTCGAGCGGCAACTGCTCACCCGCGACGGCCACATCGTTGACGTGCTCGCCCTCAGCCGAGCCGAACTGGGCGCCGATGGCCAGCCGCGCGGGACCCGCGTCGGCTTTATCGACATCAGCGCGCGCAAGGCCGCGGAGGCCGCGCGGCACGAGGCGCTCCGGCGGGCGAAAACGCTGCTGGAAACATCCCTCGATGGCATCATCGCCACCGACCGCGAAGGCGCCGTGCTCGATTTCAATCCCGCGGCGGAGCGCATCCTGGGCTTTCAGCGGAATGACGTGCTCGGCAAGTCGATTGCCGAGCTGGTCGTCCCACCCGAGCTGCGCGAGGAGTTTTCCCGTGGCCTGAACAGCCCGGATGGCACGGACCATGGTCTCCCGCTGGGAGAACGATTCGAAACCACGGCCATCCGCGCGGACGGTTCCCGGGTGCCGGTCGAGCTCACGGTGAACCGGATCGATGGCGCGGGCGGGCCGGTCTTTGTCGGATACGTCCGGGACATCTCCAGCAGGACTGCAATGGAAGCGGCCCTTCTCGCCAGCGAAGCGAGATTCCGCTCGCTCGTTCAGAACAGCTATGACGTGATCACCGTCGTCAACCGTGATGGCGCCCGGGAGTACGTCAGCCCGTCGATCGAGCGCGTCCTCGGCCACGAGGCGGCATCGCTGCTTGGCGCCGATGCGCTCAGCCTGGTCCATCCCGACGACAAGGCGGCATTTACGGCCGAAATGCAAAGGGTCCTGGCAGGAGCCCCACAAACTCGCGTCCTCGAGCTCCGCTTCCGGCATGCCGACGGCTCCTGGCGCACCTTCGAGACCGTGGGGACGAACCTTCTGAACGAACCTGGCGTCGGCGGGATCGTCTTCAATTCCCGGGACGTCACCCGGCGCATTCAGACCGAGGCCGCGCTGCGAGAAAGCGAAGAACGGTTTCGCTCGGCATTCGACAACGCTCCGATCGGGCTTGCCCTCGTTCAGGAGGATGACCGCTTCCGGGAAGTTAACCGCTCGCTCTGCGATCTGATCGGGTACGAAGAGTCGGAACTGCTGAAGCGGACGATCGCCGACCTGACCTTTGAAGAGGATGTCGCGGACAGCCAGGAACTTGCCAATCGGCTCTGGTCTGGCGCAATTGACAGGTATGAGGTCGAAAAGCGCCTGGTCCACGGGGACGGGCGCATCGTCTGGGTCGATCTGACCGCCTCCGCCGTCCGCAACGACGAAGG
This sequence comes from uncultured Sphaerobacteraceae bacterium, assembly GCA_964434995.1. Lineage (GTDB taxonomy): Bacteria > Chloroflexota > Chloroflexia > Thermomicrobiales > UBA6265 > JACCXM01. Next base: position 2,863 of record CAYSXO010000254.1, on the reverse strand, counting down.
CCAGCGCGTCGCCATCGTCCAGATCGAGGACATTACGGCTCGCCGCCGGCTGGACATCGACCGCGCCACCATGCTCGCCAGCGAGCGCGCCTACACGAAACAACTGCGCGATCTGGCGGACATGCGGAGCGATCTCTCGCGCATGGTTTCGCACGAGCTCCGGGCGCCGGTCGCCGCGCTGCGCATGATGACGTCGATGCTGGCCACCGGAGACCTGGCTCCAGAGGCCCGCGCCGAAACGCTGGAGGCCATTCAGAACCAGATTGCGCAACTCGATCGGCTCACCTCCGACGTCGCCGCCATGGCGACCTCCGAGCGCGATGACTTCTCGGTCCAATTGCACGCTGTCCCCATCTCGATTCTCCTCACTGGCGCGGCGGCCTATGCGAAGAGTGCCATCGGGGATCGCCCGGTCGTGGTCACTCCTGAATCCGGTATCCGGGTCTGGTGCGACCCCGACCGCATCAACCAGGTTCTCAGGAATCTGCTCGACAATGTCGCCAGGCATACGCCTGCCAGCGCCCCGGTGGAGATTCACGCCACCCTCCACGGCGACCTGGTGCGCATCGAGGTGTCAGACCATGGCCCCGGCATCGCCGAGGATGACCTGCCGCTGATCTTCGAGAAATTCGGCCGTGGCCGGGACGCTTCGAGCGCACAACGCTCCGGCGCCGGGTTGGGGCTCTATCTTTCGCGGCAGATCGTCCAGGCGCACGGCTCGGAGTTGACCGCGCGGTCCGGCCTGGATGGCGGCGCGGTCTTCGGCTTCGATCTCCGGGTCGCGCCGTGACGGGGGGACTCATCAATCTCCTGATCGTCGACGACCATGCCGCGTTTCGCCAGCCGCTGGCGTTCATGCTCGAACGCGAGCCGGACATGACCGTTCTGGCCCAGGCCGGGTCGCTGGCGGAGGCCCGTGCCATTCTCACCGAATTCCCGCGCCTCATTGACGTGGCGATCGTTGACCTGCGCCTGCCAGACGGCCTCGGAACCGAGTTGATCCGCGATTTGCAGGTAGCGAACCCCGCCAGCCGCAGCCTGCTGCTCACGGCCGATTCGGATCGGCTCCTGCATGCGCGCGCGCTCGAGGCCGGCGCCTCCGGGGTCATGGGCAAGACGGCGCAGATCGCCGATATCGTCGAGGCTATCAGGCGCGTCTCTCGCGGCGAATCGGTGCAGTCGGCGCAAGAAGTCCTTGAGTTGTTGCGGCTGGCCAGCCTGGAACGGGAGCGAGCCAAGGCTACCCAGGTCACCTTGGCCCGGCTCACCCCGCGCGAGATGGAGGTTCTCGAGGCACTAAGCGAAGGGCTCGACAATCGCGCAATTGCCGACCGGCTCTTCATCAGCCCGGAGACGGCACGTACGCACGTCGTCAAGCTCCTCTCCAAATTGAACGTGGAGTCGCGCCTGCAGGCGGCAATTTTTGCCATCGAGAATGGCGTCGGCCCAACCTCACCGAGCCGCGCTTCGGCGACATCGACACCATTCGCCAGCCCGAACTGACCGGCGCTCGCTTCCTGTATCGACCCTGAATCAACTCACGATAATGCTGTGATGTTTCCAGCGTGAAATCAGGTGGAATCGCGGCCATTTCTGACAATATCCCACTCCAATTGGAGTAGGGCTTTTCGCAGCATTCCGCGCAACGGAAATCGCTCCATTTCTCCGATGTGGCGCACCTCCCTTCCGGCCGACCATTGAGTCAGGAAGAAATCAGGCGTTTGCGCACGGCACGCCACAGAGGAGGAGATGGGGAATGGCCCGCAACACACGTCCAACTGTCAGCGTTATCGTCCCGGCCAAGAACGAAGCAAAGAACCTGGAGCACGTCCTGCCACGCATTCCGTCGTGGGTTGACGAAGTCATCCTGGTCGACGGACATTCGACCGATAGCACCATCGCGGTCGCCCGCCATCTGATGCCCTCGATCAAGGTCATCAACCAGCGGGGCAAGGGCAAGGGCGATGCCCTGCGCGCCGGCTTTGCCGCCGCTACCCGCGACATCATCGTCATGCTCGATGCTGATGGCTCGACCGACCCGGCAGAAATCCCGCTGTTCGTCGACGCCCTGATCGCCGGCGCGGATTTCGTCAAGGGCTCGCGCTTCACGACCGGTGGCGGCACGTCGGATATGTCGCACCTGCGCCGGCTTGGCAACTGGGGCTTCACGACGCTGGTCAAGGTCCTGTTCGGCGGCAACTACACCGATCTCTGCTACGGCTACAACGCCTTCTGGCGGCGCACCCTGCCGCAGCTCGCGCTCGACGGCGACGGCTTCGAAATCGAGACGATCATGAACGTCCGCGCGCTGCGCGCCGGCCTACAGGTTGTCGAGGTGCCGAGCTTCGAAGCCGAGCGCATCCACGGCGAAAGCAATCTGCGCACCTTCCCGGATGGCTGGCGCGTCCTGAAGGCGATTGGCCGCGAGGCCGCCGCCGGCTGGGCCGCAGCGTTCAACCCCGCCGCCGCCCGTTCCTGAGTTTACGCCCGCGGCGCTTTTCAGCCGCAACCCATCTTCCTGCTGAAAAGTCCGGGCCCCAGCGGCTCGGGCTTTTTGGCAGGCGTTCGCTTCACTCGCGCGGCGATGGTGGCAGGCCTATCCCGCATCTGAGCAACCGCCACGTCACCAGAGCCGCGCAGCCGACGAGCAGGGAGACGTACGCGGCATAGGGAATGACGTGACCCGTCCGGCTCACCGGCCAGAAGAGCGGGACACCCGCCGTCGACGTTGCCATATCCCGAAAGAAATGCGCCGCCAGGCCAATCGCCAGGCCGAGCGCCATTGGCCGCCACCGGGCCGGCAACAACGCCGCCACTCCAGCCGCGCCCGCGATGACGAGCAACCCGTGCGTGAATGGCCGGT
>CAYSXO010000253.1:2423-7460 GCA_964434995.1 uncultured Sphaerobacteraceae bacterium | reverse complement strand
TATGAATCGGTTTATGAACGGCTGTCCGATTCGGCCTTCGACATCCTCTCCGAGCCGCTGGTGCGGCTCAGCCGCGATTTCGAGATCATTCCCGGCGGCGCGCTCGAATGGAGCGGGAACGAAGAGGGAACTGTCTGGACTTTCCAGATCGACCCGGCATTGATGTGGAGCGACGGCAACCCGGTCACCGCCAACGACTGGGTGGCGACCTTCCGCTATGGCGCCGACCCGGCCCATGCGTGGGACTTCACCTGGTACTTCCAGGGCATTCTCAAGGGGTGGAACGAGGCGATCGCGGGAGAGATTCCGCTGGAAGAGCTGGGCGTGCGACAGGGGGCCAACGAGCACGAGCTGGTCATCGAGACCGAGGCGCCCGCCCCCTACCTGCCGGCTATGCTCCTCTACTCGAACACCCTCTCGGCGGCGGCGCTCGAGGCCCACGGCCCGCTCTACAACTCCCAGGTGGAGACCTCGGTCACGTCCGGTCCGATGAAGCTGACAGAGTGGCTTGTTGACCAGCGCGTAGTCTACGAGAAGAACCCGGATTACACCGGCAAGATGCTCATCCCGGTAAACAAGGTGGTCGTCAAGCTGGCCGACCGCGGCACCTGGTTCATCATGTACCAAAACAACGAGATCGACTACATGCAGGATCCGGCTCCCGCCGACCTGCTCATCGCCCAGGCCGAGTTCCCGGACGAGATCTATTCGTCAGTTGGCGACTGACGAAGCCGCCATTCGACGTGCTGGAGGTGCGGCAGGCATTCAGCCACGCGGTCGACCGCGATGCCATCAAGCAGCAGATTCTCGGACCGGCTGGTGTGCCTGCCTATTCCTGGCTGGCCCCCGGCTTCCCGGCCGCGAACGGTGAAGAGCTGTCGAGCATCCAGAACTTCGACCCGGCCATGGCGAAGGAACTGCTCGCCGCCGCCGGCTACGCCGATGGCGCGGGATTTCCGCCGCAGGTATTGCAAGTCCGAAACCCGAACCCGCTAACCGGGCCAGTGTCGCAGGCCGTGGCCGGGATGCTGCGGGACAATCTTGGCATTCAGATCGAGGTGCAGGACGTCGATCAGGACACGTTCATGGATGCTCTGACCGCCAAGCCCACTGAAGTCCTCTTCGGGTGGGTCGACTATGGCATGGACTTCCTCGATGCCTACAACATGCTCTCGGTCTGGCTCTCCGGTGGCCGCCACTCCTGGGCAAACGAGGAGTTCGACACGCTGGTCAAGGAGGCCGCATCGTTCACCGGTGATCCCGCGGAGCGGACGACGATGTTCCAGGATGCCGAGCGCATCCTCGTCGAGGACGTTCCCGCGGTCTTCATTTTCCATGGCACGCCGATTCAGCTCGTCAAGCCGTGGGTGAAGGGGCCCGCGCTTGAACCTGACGCCAGCGGCCTGACCAACATCCACTGGCCAGGCTATACCGCGATGAGCACGGTCCCGGCGGAACTCTATATTGGCGCTGACGCGCCGGTCGGCCGGGGCGACCTGTAACACATCAGTCTGGCAAACTTCTGCCGGTCCTCGATCCGTCGATCGAGGACCGGCTTACGTCCAAGTCATGGAGGCACGCGTGTCCCTGCCCTTGACCGCGCCGTCGGCGGAAGCGCTTCGCGAAGAATTCCTGCTCGATCCCGGCGTCGTCTTTCTCAACCACGGCTCGTTTGGGGCAACTCCCGAGCCGGTCTTCGCCGAGTACAGCCGCTGGCAACGCGAGTTGGAACGGCAGCCGGTCGAGTTCCTGGGCCGCCGCGCGGAAGGGCTCCTCGATGACGCCCGTGCGGCCATGGCACGCTTTCTCCATTGCGATCCGGACGATATCGCCTTCAATCCCAATGCCACGACCGGCATCAACGTCGTCGCCCGCTCGCTCGCCCTCGCGCCAGGAGACGACGTCGTTGGCACCGACCTCGAGTACGGCGCGTGCGCGAGAACCTGGGAGTGGTTCTGCCAGAAAGCCGGCGCCACTTATGTTCGGGCGCACGTCCCGCTTCCGGTTACCTCGCCAGATGACGTGGCCGAGGCGATTTTTGCCGAGGTAACGCCCCGTACGAGGGCCATTTTCCTTTCGCATATCACGTCCGGCACCGCGTTGCGCCTACCGGTCGAGGCCGTGGCCCGCCGTGCCCGAGAGGCCGGCATTCTCTGCGTCGTCGATGGCGCACACGCGGTCGGTCAGATCCCCGTCGACCTCGAGACGATTGGCGCGGATTTCTACGCCAGCAATTTCCACAAGTGGCTCTGCGCTCCGAAGGGCTCTGGCTTCCTCTACGCGCGGCGCGAACATCATCCGTGGGTGGAGTCGCCGATCGTCTCCTGGGGCTGGGTGGAAGACAACGAGCGGTACCGGCCGGAGAGTCAGTTCGTCTCGCGCAACCAGATGCAGGGTACGCGCGACCTGGCAGCCTATCTGGCCGCCCCGGAGGCAGTTGCCTTTCAGGAAGCTCGCGAATGGGAGGCGGTCCGCGAGCGCTGCCATGCCCTCGCGGTCGAGGCGCAGGAACGCATCGGCGCGTTGACTGGCCTGCCGCGGCTCTCCCCGGTCGAAAGCGGCGACGGCTATCAATGGTTCCGTCAGATGGCGGTCGCGCCGCTTCCGCCCTGAAGCGCCGCCTGTACGACGAGTATCGCGTGGAAATCCCGGTCTCCGGGTGGAACGAGAAGCCACTTATCCGCTTCTCGTTCCAGGGCTACAACACGCGCGACGACCTCGAGGCCTTGATGGCAGCGCTGGAGCGGCTCGTGCCAGAGATGATGCCCTCGCACTGACAGAGCGGTTATGTCAGGCCGGCGTTCGAGTCCAAGGGCTTGAAGAGCACCCACTGGCCGCCATACAAGAAGACGTTGCCGTCGAGATGCGAGTCATTGAAGCGGCGGAGAAAGGCCACCATACGGCCGGTGTCGGCCTGTATGGTGCGTGAAAAGGCCTGCACGTCTCCCCGCACGCCCGGCCATGCCCAGTCGTCCCCGAAGAGCACCCCTCCGGGCGCCAGAAGGGACCACGCCGCCTGCAACTCGAGCAGCGTTTCTCCCGGTTCGTGGGCCGCGTCATGGTAGATCACCTCGGGATGCTGGCGAAGCCGCCCCTGGGCAACCAGCCGCTCGATCAGCCGCAATCCGACGAGTGAAGTGCAGACGATCGGCACAATCACATCCTCGTGCGCTGCCTGGCGCACGTTGGCCAGAAAACGCTCGTAGATCGTTGGCCGGCCAGCCTCCAGCTTCAGATAGCGCCACTCCCCTGCTTCCCGGCGCGCTTTCTCCCAATCCCACATGTTGACGTCGCCAGTAAAGGGATCGACGCAGCAGATGGTCGTGTCGAGATGTAGGCGCTTGACACTGGCGGCGGTGAGAATCGCCGATCCCCCGAGCATCACCCCGATCTCCAGCCAGAACCGTGGCCGGGTCTCGATCAGGATTGCCTCGATCAGATCAGGGCGAATGTTCGTGTTGGGGTAGCCATCGTCCACCTGCCGCATGTCGGCGAACATGAATGGGCTCTCACCGCCCCAAAGCTGATCGAGCAGGTCCTGCCCGATGCACTGAGGTGATGCCGCCGCGGCGGCCCGTGGAGAATCCCCTTTGGGCGCCTTGCTCTTCTTGCGCTTCTGCTTGCCAGCTTTGTCCGGTTTCGCCATCAGAAACTCGCTGCTTTGTGGGCCACGGCAAGTCGCCTATGCGTGGCGAGCGCCTGCGCAACGACCTGATCCATGTTGTAGTACTGGTACGAGGCTAGACGCCCCACGAAAACGACGCCGGGTGTTTCGGCCGCCATTGCCGCGTATTGGCGGTAGAGCGCCGCGTTCTCCGGTCGCGGTACGGGATAGTACGGCTCGCCAGCAGCGCGGGGATGCTCGAAGACGAGCGTCGTCTTTGCGTGCTCCTGACCAGTGAGATGCTTCATTTCCGTGACCCGGGTGTACTCCTCATCATTTGGGTAGTTGATGGTCCCCACCTCCTGCGCCCAGGTTACATTCCGCGTCTCGAATCGGAACTCCAGAGAGCGGTATGGCAAGGCGCCATGACGATAGTCGAAGTAGGTATCGATCGGGCCAGTCCAGATCAGGAGCGGCTTCCGCTCGCCCAGGTTTCCGGCGATGGCCCGCCACTCGGTCCCCAGTGACAGCGAGATGCGCGGATGCTCGAGCATCCGCGCGAACAAGGCGGTGTACCCGTCGCGAGGCACGGCTTGAAAGCGGTCGGTGAAGTAGCGGTCGTCGCGATTGGTGCGCGTTGGAATGCGCGCCGTGACCCGGGCATCGAGCTGGCTCGGATCGAGTCCCCACTGTTTGCGCGTGTAGCCGCGAAAGAGCTTCTCGTACAGGTCGCGTCCAACGCGGCTCACAACCACATCCTCGCTGGTGGCGATCCGCGAGCGCGGTTCAGCAACCGCGGCGAACCAGTCCTCCAGTTCGGTGCTGGTCAGCCTCAGGCCGTACAGGCGGTTGACCGTATCGAGATTGATCGGCATCGGCACGAGTTGACCATCGACACACGCGCGTACGCGATGCTCGTAGGGCCGCCACTCGGTAAAGCGCGAGAGATAGTCGACGACCCGCTGGCTGTTGGTGTGAAAAATGTGCGGCCCGTAGCGATGAACGAGAATCCCTGCTTCATCTGGCTCGTCGAAGGCGTTCCCCCCGACATGGCGCCGGCGCTCGACAACCAGGACCCGCATCCCATCCTGGCTGGCCAGCCGCTCCGCCATCACGCTGCCGGCAAATCCTGCCCCGACGACAACCGCATCGAACATCAACGCTGAATCAATGCTTCGAGCACGACAGGCGGTGCGCCCCACTCCTGGGCACGAGGCGCATCGAGCCGATAGGGTTTGGCCAGAGGTTCGCGAACGATGAATGCCAGGTGGCGCCCCAGCAGCCCCGGCGGCGAGAAGCGCAAATGCGCGGCCAGGTTGTTCAGCCAGCCACCGATCGCATCCTCCTCTTCGCTCCGAGCGTCGAGCAGGAGGACGATCGAGCCGCGCCGGGCATAGGTAAGCGCCTGGGGCAGCATCCCTGCCCGTCCGCCC
>CAYSXO010000253.1:0-2413 GCA_964434995.1 uncultured Sphaerobacteraceae bacterium | reverse complement strand
GCGGCGGTCCGTGGATCACGATCAGATCGGCAGGATACGGAACAGTCGCGGTCGTCATGCCATCGTCGTAGACCGGGACGAGCGTCCCGGCGATCCGCCGCGCGACGAGCGGGCAAAGACAGAACGCGAACCAGCGATAGTTGATGGCAAAGGGGTTCGCATGCTGGAGCACTTCCCGGGCCGCCCACGGATCGTGCTCGAACGTGGTCACGGCCATGCGCCCATGGTCAAAGCCGAGCTGGGCCAGCAGCTCGGTCGTTGCACCGCTGCCAAACTCGATGACATGACGAGGCATGATTTCCTGAACCAGTCCGGCGATCAGTTTCAACGTTTCCGCGTCTGCATCCTGGCCCAGCGCGGCCAGTGACGACAATACGGGAAGGTCGATGCCCAAGCAGGCTTCGACAGCACGACGCAGCGACGCCACCGCTTGCAGCATCTCGTCATCCAGAGCCGCCCGGTCCGGGTCTGGCATCGGCTCGCCCCTCCCCTCCACGCCGTTCCACGAAGTCCCGGCCGCATCTTACCGTTCTGCCTGGGTCAATGGGGCGCTCCTGACGCATCACCAGGGCGCCGTCGTGCGCTACGATGCTTCTCATTGGTCGAAAATGCTCGTCGGGAGGCTCCAAGCGGCATGGCAAGTCCAAACCATGGCTCGCATCTACATGGCATCGCGCCACATGGCCCACTTACCGGGATTCGCGTTCTGGCGCTCGAACAGGCCGTCGCCGGGCCACTCTGTACTCGCCATCTCGCCGACCTCGGGGCTGAGGTCATCAAGATCGAGCGACCGGGGGGAGGCGATTTCGCCCGCCGCTACGACACCACCGTAAACGGGCTCTCGTCGTACTTCTTCTGGCTCAATCGCGGCAAGCGCTCGTTGACACTCGACATGAAGCATCCTGAGGCGCGAGCAATCCTGGAGCGCCTCGTGGCGAGCTCCGATGTCGTGGTGCAGAACCTTGGGCCTGGCGCCGTCGACCGCCTCGGGTTTGCGCCAGAGCGCCTCCGCCGCGACTATCCGGCGCTAATTGTTACGTCGATTTCGGGCTATGGGTCAGGCGGGCCATTCGAAACGCGCAAGGCGTTCGATCTCCTGTTGCAAGGGGAGACCGGGGTCATCGCCACCACCGGCAGCGGCGATGATCTGGCCAAGCTCGGTATCAGCGTTGGCGATATCGGGGCGGCGGTCTATGGCACGATTGGCACCCTGGCCGCCCTGTATGAGCGCCGCGCCACCGGACGTGGCCGGCTCGTGGAAACCTCGCTCTTCGATGCCCTCTCCGAGTGGATGGGCTACCCCGCCTACTTCACGCTCTACGGCGGCGAGCCTCCCGCGCGAGCTGGCGTGCGGCATGCGACGGTCGTACCCTACGGCTCCTACCGCTGCGCCAATGGCGCGGTGCTGCTGGCCGTGCAAACCGAGGCCCAGTGGAAAGCCTTTTGCGATACCGTTTGCCTCCACCCCGAGTGGGAATCAGACGAACGCTTCTCCACCTCAGAGCGACGCCGCATCAACCGCGGCGCGCTGGAGTCGATGATTGAAGAAGCGTTTGCCACGCTCCCCCGAGCAGAGGTCGTGCGACGGCTGGAAGAAGCGGACATCCCGTTCGGCTCGGTCAACGAGGTCGCCGAGTTTGTCAACCACCCACAACTGGCGGCGCGAGACCGCTGGCGAGACGTGGCAACGCCAGGAGGCATGCTGCGGGCCATCATTCCGCCATTCGACCTGGAAGGGATGGCGCCAAACATGGGACCGGTGCCCGGCGTTGGCGAGCAAACCGGGGAGATCCTGGCCGAACTTGGCTACGCGGACGAAGCGATTGCGCGTCTGATGGAGCAGCGCGCCGTCTAAAGCAGTAGGGGAACGTGGAAAGAGAACAATTAGGCAATGGAGGTCGAGGATCAGCGGGGAGGAGCCGCTGGCCAACCGGCAATGGGATAAAAAAACAGTCCCGACCGACTCCGCGTCCGCCCCGCTCCCTGATCGCCGGTTCCCCGAGCATGCCCCGCAACAATGCTCGCTTTCCCGGCAATCCCGTTCGGCCCGGGTGGCGTTCAGGGTACCCCGCGATGCCCTGAGCCCCCATTTGGCGTCCGGTGGGAGCGTCGCATTCGCTCGGCCCCTCGGGACTGTACGTACACTATATCCGGACATCCCGGGCCTGTCAAGGGGTCGCCATGCCGCCTTCTACGAATCCGTCTGAAGCAGGCGCCCCACCCCCTGACCAGCCGGGACCGCCAAGCATCGACACCACCATCGCGTCAATCGAACAGGGACCGCGCGAGCCTCCGCCGCGCGGGGGGGTTGCCGGCTGGATCATCAACGACCTTGGCAACACCCTCTTCTCCCAGAACATGATCGCGAATTATTTCCCGGTCTGGGTGGTCGGCGTCATGGGCGGCAGCGATA
>CAYSXO010000252.1:0-7464 GCA_964434995.1 uncultured Sphaerobacteraceae bacterium | reverse complement strand
GCGATGCGGACGGCGCGGTCGGCTGGATGCACTGGCAGGCGCGCGTCGTGCCGCGGCTGGGGATAGGGGATAGGGGATAGGGGATGGGTCGTTGACTGTCGGCTATCGCTTTCTCGTTCTCCCGATCCCCCGTCCCCCATCACCATCCTTGACGGAACGGCTGATCGCCCTGACGATGCAGCATCCACGATCGCATGACCAACGAGGAGGAGCGACATGATGGCAGCGGGAGAGAGCGACGGCGCCGGTTCGATCGTTGCGCGGGGTGTCGTCGCCCGCGAGCCAGGACAACCCGGGGTGGTCGAGGAGTTCACCATTGATGCTCCCGGACCAGGGGAAGCCCTCGTGCGCATCCTGGCGAGCGGGGTCTGTCATACCGACCGCTCGGCGAAGAACGGCGTCTTCGGCACCGAGGGCTTCCCGTTCCTGCTAGGGCACGAAGGCGCCGGCGTCGTCGAACGGGTGGGGGAGGGAGTCACGACCGTCGCGCCTGGCGACCACGTCATCCTTGCCTGGCGGGCGCCCTGTGGCGCGTGCCGCTTCTGCCTGGTCGGTCAGCCCCATCTCTGCGCCGCGAGCCTCAATGCCGAGAAGCGCATGCGCACCATGGACGGGAAGACGCTCACCCCGATCCTGGGCATCGGCACCTTCTGCACCCATACCCTCGTCCACAGCAAGCAGTGCATTCCCTACGATCCGGCGTTGCCCGCGGAGCAGATGAGCCTCATCGGCTGCGGCGTGATGACCGGGGTCGGCGCGGCGCTCTACTCGGCGGGCGTGAAGCCGGGCGCTTCCGTGGCCGTCTTCGGCTGTGGCGGGGTGGGGAACTCGATCATCATGGGCAGCCGGCTGGCGGGCGCGACGACGATCATCGGCGTCGACATCGACCCGCGCAAGCTGGAGTGGGCGCGCGAGTTCGGGGCCACCCATACAGTCAATCCGACCGAGGGCGACCCGGTGGCGGCGATCAAGGAGATCACCGGCGGCCATGGGGTCAACTACTCCTTCGAGGCCGTCGGGCGTCCCGACACGACGCTGCAGGCGATCTTCAGCCGGGACCTCGCCGGCACCTGCGTCATCGTCGGCGTGGCCGGCCCCAACTCGATGCTGGAGGAGGTCCCGCTCGGCAAGTTCTTCGATCTCGGGGGCAACCTCCGCGTCTCCTGGTATGGCGATTGCCTGCCCACGCGCGATTTTCCGCTCCTGGCCGAGTGGTACCGGCAGGGCCGGCTCGATCTGGATCGCGTGGTGACGCGGATCATCTCGCTCGAGGAGGCGGAAGAGGGCTTTCATGCCATGGAACGGGGCGAGACCCTCCGCTCAGTGATCCGCATCTAGCCCACGGCGCGAGCTGCTGCAGATTCGACTGGGGATTCGGCGATCGGCGCCGCGCTCTCCTCAGGCGAGGCGCGGGCGACGTGTCCAGCCGGGTTGGGCGTTGTCAACGCGCGCAATAACCGAGCCTCGCCTTGACCAACAAGGCGAGGCGCGGGCAATGTGCATGCCGTAAGGCGCCCGCGCGATCCGGATGCATGTCTCGTGGAGCGTCACTCACGAAGTGCAGGGCTGGCGGTGAGGTCGAGCACCGGAAGTCGATTTCGGCTCGTCTCGTTCGTCAAGAAGATGAGCAGGTCAACGGTACTGCACTGGCGGAACAGCCATGGAGCAAGCAGATGCGGAAACTGGTGGCCGTGACGTTCTTGACCCTGGACGGCGTGATGCAGGCGCCAGGCGGCGCCGGCGAAGACCGCGAGGGCGGGTTCGCCCACGGCGGCTGGGTGACGCCGTACTTTGACGAGCAGGGCGGAGCGCACATGGTGGAGCTGATCCAGCGGGCTGGGGCGTTGCTGCTCGGCCGCAAGACCTACGACATCTTTGCTGCTGGGTGGCCTGATGTGCCGGACACCGATCCGATTGCCGCGGTCTACAACCGGATCCCGAAGTACGTGGCCTCGCGGTCGCGGCGGAAGCTCAGGTGGGCGAACTCGCATCAGCTCGGCGCGGACATCGCCGGTGAGGTCGCGAAACTCAAGGAGCAGGACGGCAGCGAGATTCAGGTCCCCGGCAGCAGTGGGCTGATGCAGACTCTGATGAAAAGCGACCTGGTTGACGAGTTCCACCTGATCGTTTTCCCGGCGATCGCGGGCAGCGGTAAACGCCTCTTCGGCGAGGGCGCCATCCCGCGCGCCCTCGCCCTCACGAGTATCGAAACGACCGCGAAGGGTGTGGTGATCCAGGTCTATGAACGAACCGGTGACCTGAAAACCGGCGAGTTCGGATCCGAGTTCGAAGAAACGTACCGCTCGCAGCGCTGAGCGCGGACATGGGGGAGCGGGAGGCGGCGAGGGCGTGCATCGAGGCATTCTGATCCACGACGAGTGGTGAGCGCCCAGGAAGAGAGTCGTGCATCGTCGCCTGACCCGCCATACTGTCGGCGCTCAAATGTCGGCCGTGCGAAATCAACCCTGGAGGGCCACCGCGTGTTCGAGCTCGTCAAGGAATTGAGCGAACTGCCGGGACCGACCGGACACGAAGACGCCGTCCAGGATTGGGTGGCGGAGCGCTGGGGGGCGTTTGCGCGCGACGTCCGCCGCACGCGGGTCGACAATGTTCTGGCCTACGTCGGTGGCACGGGCCCACGGCTGGCGCTCGTCGCGCACGCGGATGAGCTGAGCCTGCTGGTGAAGAGCGTCAGCGACGATGGCTTCCTCCACCTCTGGCCCTATAACGACTCTCTTGGCCACCCGCCGCGCTGGTTCATGCCGATTGGTCAGCCCGCGCTGGTGGTGACGTCAGGCGGGAACGTGCCAGGTGTCTTTGCCACCGCCACCGGCCATGTGGTCGGCGGCCCCCAGCACCAGAAGGATCCCTTCAAGTGGAACGACTGGTTCATTGATCTCGGCATCAGAAACCGTAAGGAGGCCGAAGAGCTGGGCATCGGGCCCGGGGCGCGCGTCATCTGGAACCCGGAAGCGCGGCGCATCGGCTGCAACATCACCGGGAAAGCGATGGATGATCGGGCGGCCCTCGCCATTGCCACCGCCGCCGGTGAGCAGCTTGCCGGCATTGATGATTTGCCGTTCGAGCTCTGGCTGGCGTCGACGGTGCAGGAGGAGAACGGGCTCCTGGGCGCCTCCAGCCTGGCCGATGAGCTGCAGCTCGATCTGGCGATCGCCCTGGATGTGGGCTTGACCGGTGACATCCCGGGCGTCGATGCGCGCGACTGGCCCTCGCGGCTCGGCGGCGGCCCGATGATCGTCTACCAGGATGCCATGTGCCACTACTCGCGCCGCCTCTCCGACAGGCTCGTCGACGTCGCCCGCGAGAGCGACATCCCGGTGCAGCGCGCCATCTTCCAGAACTTCGGCAGCGACGGCGCCGCGCTGATCAAACGGGGGGTCGACTCGGCGCTCCTGGCGTATCCGACGCGCTATACCCATTCGCCGTTCGAGACGGTTCAGCAATCCGATCTGGAACACGCGGTGGCGCTCCTGGTGGCCTTCGCCAAACAAGGCCCGGTGAACCGGGAGGCACGGCACTAACCGCCACAGCCTCGGGATCCGGTGATGGGCCAGCGTGCCGGGACGGCGTTTTGTGGGGTCGGAGCGACTGCTGCAGCCGACGGCCGCATCTGGGCCAGCGCGTGTCGTCCCGATGGGGACCCTCCACGCGGGATGCGACCCTGGAGGGAGCCGAGCTGCCCCGCACGTGGACCGCGAGGGAGGAGAAGACCATCACTTGTGACCGCCTTTGGCCACAGGCGCCAGCAGGCGCCCGAATGACGCGGCGGAACGCTGGCGACGACCCGCTGGTCCTCTCCTGGAGGCGGTTGACGCCGGACACGGCCGCGGCAGGTAAAGGGACCCCGGTGTCATAGCCGAAGCACGCATCGTCTGGGATCCGGCGATGGTTTTGCACGCCGGAAGGCCGGTGATCCGAGCGGGAATGGGTGAGGCGCCGCGTCCCTTCTCGCCTGTGGGCCGAACAACGACCAGTGCTGTAGCCAGTAACCAGCGCGGACGGCGAAACCGATTGAGCAGACGGTTGGGGGTGCGTCAGATGCGCACCCCCAATGCTCCGCCACGGCGCCGACAGGCTCTGCTGAAGCTCGATCGTTCTCCCTGTCACCCAGCCACCCAGACACCCTGACACCCATCAGCCTCGTATCGCCGTCCAGACCTTCTCCGGGGTGAACGGAATATCGAGATGCGTGATCCCGAAGGCCGAGAGGGCATCGATCACCGCGTTGGCCACCGTCGGCGTGGCCCCGATCGTCGCCGCCTCGCCGATCCCCTTGGCCCCGAGTGGGTTGATCGGCGTGGTGGTCGTGGTGTGGTGCGTTTCGAAGATAGGAAACCCGTCCGCCTTGGGGAGGGCGTAGTCGTTCAGCGTCCCGGTCAGCAGCTCGCCGCTGCCGTCGTAGCGCAGCTCTTCCCAGAGCGCGAGACCGATCCCTTGCGCCAGCCCGCCATGCACCTGCCCGGTCACCAGCATGGGGCTGATGATCGTGCCGCAGTCATCGACTGAGAGGTAGCGCAGCAGCTTCACCTCGCCCGTTTCCGGGAAGACCTCGACCACCGCGACGTGGGTGCCAAAGGGGAAGGTTTCATCGGCCGGCCTGAAGAATTCGGTCGCTTCCAGCCCGGCGTCGATGTCTGCCGGCAGGCTGGCGCCGTACGCGGCTTGCGCCACCTCGGCCAGCGTCGCGCCGCCAGACGGCACCCCCGCGACTCGATAGTGGCCGTCGACCAGCTCGATATCTTCGACCGCCGCTTCCATCTGGTGGGCCACGATCCGCTTTGCCTTGTCTCGCACCTTGTCGAGCGAGAGGACCAGCGCCGCGCCGCCGACGGCCAGGCCGCGGCTGCCGCCCGTGCCGTTGCCGTGCGCCGTGTTGCCGGTGTCGCCGTGGTGGACGATGACCTTGTCGAAATCGGCCCCGATGTAGTCCGCCGCGAGCTGGGCGAAGGTCGTCTCCTGCCCCTGCCCGTGCGGCGAGATGCCGGTGAAGATCGTCACCTCGCCCCCCGGCTCGACCCGGACCGTCGAACTCTCCCACGGCCCGAAGCCGCAAATCTCGACATAAGAGGCAAGGCCGATGCCAACGTAGCGTCCTTCCTCGCGCAGCCTCGCCTGCTCCTGCCGCAACTGCTCGTAGCCAACCAGTTCCAGCGCCCGGTCAAGCGGCTTCTCATACTCGCCGGTGTCGTAGTGCTCGCCGGAGAGGGTGGTGTAGGGGAACTTCTCCGGGGTAATGAAGTTCTTCCGCCGCACCGTAACCGGATCGAGCCCGCCCTCGTCAGCGATCAGATCCATCAGCCGTTCCAGATAGAACGTCGCCTCTGGCCGTCCCGCGCCGCGGTAGGCGCCATTCGCCCCGGTGTTGGTGTAGACCCCTTCCACCACATAGTCGAGGTTCGGGATCTCGTAGGGACCGGTCGACATCACCCAGGTGCACCAGGCGAGCGCCAGCGCCTTCGGATAGGCGCCCGAATCGAGGAGAATGCGCGCGCGCAACGCCTGAATGCGGCCGTCCGCATCGGCGCCGACCTCGAAATCGCCCCACTGGTTGCGGCCATGATTGGTGGCCAGGAAGTGCTCGGAGCGGGTCTCGATCCACTTCACCGGGCGGTTCAGCGTGAGCGCCAGGGCGGCGGCGACGAAATCCTCGTGCGCCGCGCCGAACTTGCAGCCGAAGCCGCCGCCGACCTCCGGCGCGATGGCGCGCACCTGATTCTGGCCCAGCCCAAAGGCGGCCGCGATCTCGTTGCGAAAGCCGTGCGGTCCCTGATTGGAGGTCCAGATCGTCAGCCCGCGCGTGACCGGGTCGGGCGTCGCCACCACGCCCCGCGTCTCCATCGGCATCGGGTGACAGCGCGGGGCGCGGATGTGGGCCGTGAAGCGGATGGCCGCGTTGGCGAGCGCCGCATCGACATCGCCATGGACCGTCTCATGCCGGACACTGACGTTGTCCTTGACGTTGTCGTAGAGCCGAGGAGCACCGGGCTGGCGCGCCTCGTAGGGATCGACGACGGCCGGCAGCGGCTCGTAGTCGACGTGCACCATGGCGGCGGCATCCTCGGCCTGTATCGCTGTCTCGGCCACCACGGCGGCGACCGGCTCGCCGATGAAGCGGACGGTGCGTCGGGCCAGCGGCTCGATGCCCGGCACCGGAATTCCGCCATCGCCCGCCTCGTCCGCGGCTTGGTCCTCCGGCTGCTCGCCGGGCCCCTCGTACGACTCGACCGGGTACTTGTTCGCCAGGATCGACTCCAGGTCGCGCGCCGTCACCACGGCCACAACGCCCGGCATGGCCAGCGCCTCCGACGGATCGATCCCGGTGATCCGCGCATGGGCATAGGGGCTGCGCACGATGGCCAGATGCACCATTCCCGGCAGGACCAGATCATCGACATAGACGGATGAGCCGGTGATCAGGCGCGGGTCTTCCTTGCGCTTGACGGAAGCGCCGACGTAGCTGCGTAGAACCACGATGCCTCCTTTGCGAGGGTGACGGGTGACGGGTGATGGGTGACGGCTAGCAGAGAAGAGTATCAGGGAACTCGCCGTGACACGACCGGCGGCATGATTGCCGTGTTTACCGGCACGACTGAGCTTGTATGCGGGGTAGGGAGGGCCTCAAATGGTATTATTGTGGCGTGGGGATTCCCCAGAGGAAAGGGGAATTCTCGCGTCAATACGGAGGATGACATGGATCAAGCAGTAAAAATCGACGCGCAGGGGCGGATTGCGATACCAGCCACGATGCGCGCCCGTCTCAACCTTCAGCCCGGAGATACGCTCTTCGCCCATCTCGATGAGGAGACTGGCGGGGTGCGGCTCGCCAAGGCGGTCAACCCGTTTGACCTGCTCTTCGAGCACGCGGTTCGTGAATATCGCGCCGGTCGGACGACCAACCTGCGCGACTTCCTGAACGGGGAGATTGACGAACCAGATGGAGACGAATAGGCGATACCGGGTCGAGTTGACTGATGCAGCCAAGAAGGATTTCAAGAAGCATCGCCAGCACCGTGAGCAAATCGGTGAAGCGATAGGCCAGTTAGAAGAGAACCCCCTGGCGGGGCACACGCTCAAAGGCACGCTATACGGCCTGCGCTCCCTGGAGTTCACCGTCAGTGGCAGCGGCGCCTTCCGGGCCGTCTACGGCGTGCTCGACTCAGACGCCGTCTGGGCCGCACGAGAACATCTACGACCGCGCGGAGAGACGCGTCGAGGCCCTCCACGCTGCCGGGCTACTCTGAGTTTAGAACCGTCACCCGTCACCCAACATCGATGACCGTCTTGATATCCCCGGCTGGCTGCTCGAGGATTTGCCGGTACTCGCTCAATCCGTCCACACGCCGGGTGATGAGGCGGCTGGCCAGGCCGGGCCAGAGCTCTTCAAAACGTGAAAGATCGGCGACGGCCAGCTCGAAGTCTTCCTTGGCGGAGTTGACGCTGCCG
>CAYSXO010000251.1:446-7489 GCA_964434995.1 uncultured Sphaerobacteraceae bacterium | reverse complement strand
ATGGGGGGCATGCGCTGCGGCTGCACGAATAGGCGAGGGTGACAGGGTGTTGGGGTGTCAGGGTGATAGGGTGATATGGCGAGGTCGCCGCCAGATGTCATGCCCCTGAGAAACGGGCCACACTGATTATTGGGGCATTCGCTGCCGTTCGCGCGATTTCGCGGTGATGAGGGACGACATGCAGAGAATCTCCCGAGACGGCATTGTCCTCGCCTATGACGAGGCCGGGAGCGGCTCGCCATCCCTCATCTTCGTCCATGGCTGGACCTGCGGCCGCACCGTAGGCTCAGGGCACTTCCACCAACTCGAGATTCCCGATCAGATCAACGCCATGATCGAGCGTTTCCTGGCAGTCTCGGGGCTTGCCCCCACGGGGAGGGATGGATCCAGCGCGGAGACGTCAGACTCGCCTCATTCGTCCTGAAACCGTCTACTCAACCCTGGTGAAAGAGGAGAAGAACCGTCGTGCTCGAACATCTTGCTCCGAGCCTGTTGCTGAAAGGCGGACACGTCATCGACCCGGCCAACGGCATCGATGGCCCGGCGGATGTGCGGCTGGCAAACGGAACGGTCGTGGCCGTTGGGCCGGATCTGTCCGAGTCAGACGACGATGACAAAACGGTGATTGATGTCGCCGGCGCATATGTCGTGCCGGGCATCATCGACATGCACGCCCATGTCTACGTCACCCACCGCCGGTCGACCCTCTCACTCAATCCGCACGTCAACACCTTCTCCTCCGGGGTGACGACGGTTGTCGATGCCGGCACCGCCGGTTGGCGCGACTTTCGCGATTTTCGGGAGGAGGTGATCGACCGCGCGAAGATCCGCGTGCTGGCCTACGTCAATATCGTCGGTTCCGGCATGGGCGGCGAGTGGGAGCACGACGCGCGCGAGATGCGCCCGGCTCTGGCGGCTGCCATGGCCGATGAGCACCACGACGTGGTGGTCGGCATCAAGACGGCCCACTACTGGGCGAAGCGCCCCTTCGACGCCGAGCATCTGCCGTGGACGGCGGTCGATAGCGCGGTGGCGGCCGGGGAGCTGTGCGGCCTGCCGGTGATGGTCGATTTCTTCCCCTGGCTGCCCGAGCGCCCCTATCCGGAGCTGATCCTGGAGCACATGCGCCCCGGCGACATCCACACCCACGTCTTCGCCCAGCAGTTCCCGATCATCGACGAGCAGGGCAAAGTCGAGGATCACCTTTGGCGGGCGCGCGAGCGCGGCATTATCTTCGATCTCGGGCATGGCGCGGCCAGCTTCTGGTTCCGCAACGCGGTTCCGGCCATCGCCCAGGGTTTCGTGCCCGATTCGATCAGCACCGACCTGCACACCGGCAACCTCAACGGCCCGGTGATCGATATGGCGGCGACCATGAGCAAGGTGCTGGCCATGGGGGTGCCGCTGGCCGAGGTTATCGCCCGCTCGACCGTCGCCCCGGCGCGGGAGATCGGGCGTCCAGAGCTGGGCACGCTCTCCCCCGGCGCCGAGGCCGACGTCGCCGTCTTCACCCTCGAGGAGGGCGACCTTGGCTTTGTTGACTGCGGCAAGGCGCGGCTGGAGGCTACCCAGCGCCTGCGCTGCCTGCTCACCATCCGCGCCGGCGAGATCGTCTACAACCCGAACGGCCTGGGGTTGCCGGGGTTGTCTCCCTGACAGTTTGGGATGAGGGGCCGCGGCACGGGGGTCGGGTGGCAAACTACGGGGTGTTCTCCGTCCCGTCGTCTGCCCCGGAGGCGCCCCGTGTCGCGCCGTCGCCAAGTGTTGCAGGACTGGACCCAGCAGGTGCAGGCCCTGCCGCCGGGCTCCCCCGTCACGCTCATCGGCGATGGTGGCCTGAGTGGGCCGAGTTTCCTCGATGCCACGCGGCAGGTGGGCTGGGAGGCGCTGCCGCGGATCAATGCCAGCGACCGGCAAAGCCATCGGGTGCGCCTGCTCGGGACGGCGACGGGGCAGCCGGGACCCGAGCAGGGCTTGTGGGATGTGGTGAGGAGCGTCCCCTCCGGCTGGCACGCCCCGGCCCAGATCTTCAAGACCGCCGGCTGGCGCACCGGGTTCCTGACCGTCTGCCAGCGCCCCGACGACACCGAGCGCTGGGTGCTCTTCAGCAGTCGCCCTGGCGGACGGGACCGCATCCGCGAGTACGCCCGGCGCGCCCGCGTGGAGGCCACCTTCGCTGACAGCAAGACCCGTGGCTGGGGGCTGGAGCAGACCCGCATGACCGATCCACACCATCTGGACCGCCTGTTGCTGGCCTGGCATCTGACCGTGTGGTGGCGGCATGCCCTGGGCCGGGCCGTCATCACGTCCGGACGGCGCGCCCACTTCGACCGGACCGACCGCCGCGAGCGCAGCCTGGTTCGTCTCGGCTGGCTCGGCCTGCACCACGACCTGCTGCACGACCGCTGCCCCCTCCTCCTCTTCCGCCGCACGCCCGACGGCTGGCAGGCCCGAGGTACTCCGTGAGCGCAAACTGTCAGTGAGACAAGGGGAGGCCCCAGAGCCGAGAGATCCTTCCAGGAATCACGGCGGGTGACGCCCGTCACCGGGCGTGGACCGCGCGGCGAGCTCGCCTTCCAGCCAGTCATTGCTCATACGGATTCCAGGTGAACCCTGGCCATCGCCGCGTTCGCCCGCACCCCCGACCGCGAACCAGAGGGCACCCCGCCAGTGCGCTGGGAGCGGGGGATACAGTCGGGACCATGAAGGCCATGCCGGGACGCATCACCCGAAATGCGTATCAGTCACCGGCGCAAGTAATTGAGTACTGGCGACGTCCTCAATTGAGTACATGTACCGATAGACCGGCAACGCCCAATCTCCTACCGTAGAGGCGCCCGAAAGG
Source organism: uncultured Sphaerobacteraceae bacterium (assembly GCA_964434995.1). Taxonomy (GTDB): domain Bacteria; phylum Chloroflexota; class Chloroflexia; order Thermomicrobiales; family UBA6265; genus JACCXM01. The sequence goes on along the minus strand of CAYSXO010000251.1, from coordinate 4,644 downwards.
AGTTGCTGATGCCCGCCGTGCTCATCCGGCACAAGGTCGAGGACTTTCGCGTCTGGAAGCCGGTCTTCAACGAAAACGGGGCGACGCGGCGGGCTAACGGCTCCCGCGTGGAGCAGATATTTCGCGGCGTCGACGATCCCGATGAGATTGTGGTCCTCATCGAGTGGGATGACCTCGAGCGGGCGCGCCTCTACGCCGGCTCCGATGACTTGCGGCTAGCGATGAGCCTGTCGGGAGCGACCGGCCGCCCGGATACCTGGTTTCTGGCTGACGATGACCGCTTTCCAATGGGAGATATGCGTTGAGGGATGCTTGATGGATCACCGTCGATGCCCATGTCATGGCGAACGCCGCGGTCTGACGCGCCGCGATACGCTGCGCGCCGCGGCCGGAACGGTTGCGGCAACCCTTGCCGCCTCTGGATTTGCCCGGAACAGGGCCGCGGCGCGGGATGCCACCCCGGAAAGCGGCGCCCTGCCAGATCTGACCGGCGTCATGCCGCTCCCGCTGGAGGGCGCGCGGCTGGCCGCGTTCGAGGCGTACATCGCGACGATGCTGGCCGAGCTAGGCGTGCCGGGCGCGGCCGTGGCCGTGGTTCAGGGAGGGAAAGTTGCCTTCCTCCAGGGCTTTGGCGTGCGGGAGGTCGGCCAACCGGAACCGGTCACCGCCGACACCCTGATGCGCATTGGCTCAGTTACCAAGTCATTCAGTTCCTTGCTCGCCGCCACCCTCATCGACGCCGGGCGGCTAACGTGGGAGACGCCACTCATTGAGCTGCTGCCAGATTTCGCCGTCGCTGATGCGGCCCTGACGTCGGGGCTGACGGTGCGCGATGCGTTCTGCGCCTGCACCGGTCTGCCCCGGCGGGATCTCGAGTTCATGTTTCCCGCCTCACAGCTCACCCCGGAAATCCTGATCGACGGCATGGCGCGGCTCCCCCTGACCGCGCCGTTCGGCGAGAAATTTCAGTACAACAATCAGATGGTGGCGATTGGCGGCTTCGCCGCGGCAATCGCCGCCGGCGGTATGCCGGACGATCTCGGCCACGCTTACGCCATTGCCCTGCGGGATCGGGTGTTGAATCCGATTGGTATGCCCCGTACGACACTCTCCCTGAGTGAGGTTGTGACGGGAAACGACTATGCCACGCCGCATGCCCCGGACCTGGATGGCAACCCGGTCCCACTGCCGCTGCTCGTGGACGACGAATGGATTGTCCCCGTCGCGCCGACGGGCGGACTCTGGTCGAGCGCGCGGGAGATAGCGCGGTATGTCCAGACCGAGTTGGGCCGTGGCATTGCCCCAGATGGCGTGCGCGTCGTCTCGACACAGAATCTGGAAACGACCTGGCGGCCGGGCGTCCCCATGAGCTATGGGCCGGCGACACCGGCGGTCTTCGCGGCGGCCACCAGCCACTATGCCCTGGGCTGGGAAGCCGGTACGTACGGCGGCCTGCGGCTCATCTCTCACCCTGGATTCACCTATGGCTTCAATGCCCTGGTGGCCTTCATGCCGGATGCCGCTCTCGGCTTGGTGGTGCTGACCAACCGCGACGGCGCCGGCAGCCAGTTGGGCCTTGCCGCTCAATACCGGCTCTTCGAGCTGCTCTTCGCACAGCCAGAGATGATCGATGCTGCCCTGGAGGCGGCCATCTCCGGGGAGACCGCGGCGCGCGCTGACCTGCTGGATCAACTGGGGCACGTCGATCCTGCCACGGTCACGCCCTATCTGGGGCACTACACGAACCCCGACCTTGGCCCACTGGCGCTGGCGCTGCGCGACGGCACGCTAGTCTTCACCGCCGGCGCGGCCCACTCGGCCCTGGGTCCGCGCCTGGACGCCACCGGCGCGGTGGCCGGCTACGTCTTCCTGGATCCGCCGTGGGCAACCAATCCTCCAATACGGAGCGTGACCCTGGCCAAAGACGCCAATGGCAAGCCGCGGGTGTTGCTGACGATCAAGGACGACGACGGCGCGGACCTGACCTACCCGTTCGACCCGGTGGCAGCCGCCGCCACGCCAGCGCCAGAGGCTGGTTGATTGCACTCGGACCAGCACGTCCGGGCATAGGTTCAACGCGCGAGGCGCGGAACCCGCGAAAGCGGCACGAACGTAAGGAGCGATCATGGATTCCTCTCGACTCCCATCGTCACGCTTCTCCCGGCGCCGGGCGCTGCCACTGGCTGCTGCCGCGATGGCTCTGGCAATTGCCCCGACGCCGCTCAGGCGATCGGCGGCACAGGTCACGCCAGGCGCTTCCCCAACGGCGGCAGCCACGGAAACACCGGCTGCCAGCATCTCGACCCTGCCGCCCCTGCCAATGCCGAGCACCCTGGCTGCCGACGCCTCGCCGGAGTTCCGCGTTGTGGCCGAGGCGCTGGTCGCGGCGATGCGGGAGCATCAGGTACCGGGCGCGGCCGTCGGTCTGCTGGCCGGCGACCGCGAAGAGCACGCCACCTTTGGCCTGGCCAGCCTCTCATCGTTGCAGCCGGTCACCCCGGACACCCTCTTTCAGATCGGCTCGCTCACCAAGACCTTTACCGGAACGGCCATTTGGCATCTGATCGACGCGGGCGTACTCGCGCTCGACGCCCCGGTCCGCGCCTACATCCCCGATCTGACCCTGATGGATCCGGAGGCGGCCGCCGAGGTCACCGTCGCCAACCTCCTCGACCATTCGGCCGGTTTCTACGGCGATGAGGGGTTCGAGACGGGTGACGGCGATGACGCCATCGCGCGCTACGTCGCTGAGCGGCTGCCGCAACTGCCTCAGATCTTTCCACTTGGTGAGTACTTTTCGTACAACAACGCGGGCTTCACGCTGCTCGGCCGGCTGATCGAGGTGGCCACCGGCACAGCCTACAACGCGGCCATCGCGAACCTCCTGCTGGGGCCAATCGGTCTGCAGGATTGCCTGCTCGACCACAACGCGGTGCGGCAGCGGCCCTATGCCGACGGGCATGTGTATGTGCCGATCAATGGGACGCCAGCGCTCACCGTGGTCACGCCGCTCTGGATTCCGCGCTCGGTCGATCCCGCGGGCGGCATCTGGTCGACCACGCGCGACATCATCCGCTACGCCCGCTTTCACCTCGATGCCGGAACGGTTCCCGGAACAGCGAATGTGGTCAGCCCGGAGAGCCTGCTCCAGATGCGGGAGCCGTCGATGCCTGTTCCGGGGACCACAATGCAGATGGGCCGAGACTGGTTCGTGCAGGATGTGGCGAGTACGCGGGTCTTTTTCCATGGCGGCGACACCCTCGGCCACCACGCCGATTTCTTCGCCATCCCCGACCAGCAGTTCGCCCTGGTGGTCCTGACCAATGGCCAGGGCGGCGGTTCACTCGCCGCCCTGGCTGCATTGAACGCTGCCCTGGCCGAATTTCCCGCGCTGGCTCCCCTCGCCGGCCAGATTGGCATTACCCAGGCGATGATCGTGCCAACCGATGCGCCACCGGTGACGCTGGCGGCTGACGACGTCGCCGCATATGCCGGCCGCTACGCCGATCCCGGCATGGCCCTGACCCTTACGGAGCAGGGCGACGGCCTGGAGCTGTCCGTGGAGCTCATCGAGCAGCCGGGTGCGTGGAAGTCTGCCATCCCGTCTCCCACGCCACCCCCGGCGGCAGTCGTCTTCATCGCCGAGGACATGGCCGCTGCCGCTGGGCAACGCCTGCCCTTTGTCCGCGACGCGGAGGATCGCGTGCAGTGGGTTGGCTCCGGCTTACGGCTCATCCCGCGATCCGAATCCGATGCCTGATGGCCGTCTCCGCCACCTTCCCGCGGACCGAAGAGAGGGCGAGGGCGGCTCGCCAGCCGTGACTTCGAGGCGCGCGGACCTCGGAACGCCCTTTCAGCCACAGATCGACCCGGATCTCAGGCGTGTGAACGGCGGCCCACACGCGATATGCGCCAGTGACGGGGTGTCAGGGTGTCAGGGTGCGAGCGTAGCACTCGTCCGACCCATCACCCCATCACCCATCACCCATCACCTCCGCCCATAGGGATCGAGGGCGTCGCGCAGGCCGTCGCCGACGAAGTTGATCGAAATCACCGTCAGGAAGATCATCATACCGGGGGCAATGGCAAAGATAGGGAGCTGCTGCATGTGCGGCTGGGCGTCGCGCAGCAGATTGCCCCAGGTGGCGGTCGGCGGTTGCACGCCGTAACCGAGATAGCTGAGGCCCGACTCGGTAAT
>CAYSXO010000251.1:0-436 GCA_964434995.1 uncultured Sphaerobacteraceae bacterium | reverse complement strand
AGCCCTGGGCATCTACCTTGGAGACGGCATCGATGGCTGTCGCGGTGGCGGCCACCAGCGCCTCCGGGCGGCGGGTAGCGGCGGCGCGCAACGGCTCCTTGATCTTGGCGCAGGCCACCTCGATGGGGTTGAAGTCGGGCGAGTAGGGGGGCAGGAAGAGCAGGCGCGCCCCGACCGCTTCGATGGCGTGGCGCGCGTCCGCGCTCTTGTGGGCACCGAGGTTGTCGAGGATGACGACCTGCCCGGCGCGCAGCGCGGGCGCCAGCAGCCGCGCGGCATAGGCGCCAAACGCCGCCCCCGTCACCCCGCCGGTCAGGCTCAAGGCCGGCCCAATGCCTTCCGGGGTCAGGGCGGTGAGCACCGTGATGTTCGGCCCGTGATTGCGCGGCACGCGGCCCACCGCCCGCTCGCCCCGGGGCGCCCGCGCCCGCCGGCG
>CAYSXO010000250.1:5599-7532 GCA_964434995.1 uncultured Sphaerobacteraceae bacterium | reverse complement strand
AGCTTGTCTCGCCAGGGGACCTCCTGGTAATGACAACGCACGGAGAAGGCACGGCCAAACGCTGGCATATTGGACGCGTTGCGGAGAAACTCTTACGGCAGGCAGCTGCACCGGTCGTCCTGGTCCGCGCGGATATGCCCTGAGGGTTCGTATCATCAACAGGTCGGGATACCCGATTGCCAGTCAATCCAGCGGCAGCGCGCGCTGGGTATACCGGGTTGCGGCGTTCGTCGCAATTGCCGCCATGCTCCCAGCGATGCTCGCGCCGCACCAGACTGGCGCCATGCAGCCCAGTCCGGCCGGTACGCCGTCTCCCCGAACGACGCAATCCCGGCCGCGATGCGACGTTCGCCAGGCGAGCGCGACTGGGCTGGTGTCGATTGTGCGACAGCCCGTTCCGGAGGACCCCCAGAGCGAAGATCCGCGTGGCGAACCATTGCCGCCCGCTGAGCGCGGCGCGATTGGCGATCTGGTTTCCCGATGGAGCACGTGCCTCGCATCCGGGAATGTCCGCGGGCTGCTGGGGCTCTTCACGTCCGATGGCGTCCGCCGTCTCCTATCCGAGCAAGACCCATTCGTTGGCGGCCCTTCCGGACTGCGGGTTTCCGTGCTGGCCATCGGTGATGTGCAGCGACTGGCAGACGGCCGCGTCGCCGCGCGCGTCACGGTCGATCCGTCCGGGCGCGGCGCCACCGCGCCGGAACTGCTCACCTTCATCATCAAGGAGGAAGATGGCGCGTGGTACATCGATAACCTCCACGGCTCGCGCGGGCCGGTCGGCCCTGCTGGAGCCCCGCCCAGGACGCCAGGCGCGCCATCGCCGCCCCTCCTGCGACACCCAATCGCGCCCGGACCAGGCGTTCCGATCCTGGCGCCTGGGCCTGTGGTACCCATGCGCGGCGGAAACGCCGCCCGCAGTGGGCATCAGCCCGGACCAGAACCCGATGGGGCGCCGGTGGAGATCTGGCAATCACCGACAGGGTGGCACACCGATGCGCAGCCAATTGTCGCGCGCGGCCTGGTCTACTTCGGTGGCTTCTCACTCGGCGAGCGCGTGCCGCTCCTCTCGGCAATCGATGCCGCGAGTGGCGGCGTCCGCTGGCAAACGACCGCGCCCGTCGCCTGGGCCGAGTTCCCGGATGCGCCAGCAATCGCGGGAGATCTCCTCTTCGCCCCAGTCGAAGCGCCCGTCGCTGGCGTCATGGCCGTTGATGCGGCCACGGGTCGAGCCATCTGGTTCGCCCCATTCGGGTTCACCTCGGTGACGGCCCCCGCTGTCGACGCCGAGACCGTCTTCGTGTCTGGTTGGGGTATCCGCAACGCCCGCGACACGTCGGCGAGCGAGCCGGTTGGCGTCGTCTTTGCGCTCGACCAACGCACTGGCCGCGAGCGATGGCGCATCCTGGCGCCCGTACGATTCGGACCTGTCGCCGTCAGCGGGCGCACGATCTTTGTCCCGAGCGATCGCGGTCTCTATGCTGTCGACGCCGCTACCGGCCGCAAACGCTGGCAGGCACGCTTTTCGCCCGGCGAGGGCGAATTGGCCGTCGCCACCGGCGACAGGGTGGTCTTTGCTGGTTCGGAGATTACCAGCGGCGACGCCGGTCTATTCGCGCTCGACGCTGCCAGCGGGGCGTTGCTCTGGCGTGCCGAGATCCCGGCGCTCTCGCACTCGCTGGCCGGAACCGCGGCGAGCGGTGACCGCGTTTTCGTGACATGGTGGGAGACGTCCAGCGAATCCGGTGGAACAGGTATTCCTATGGTGCGGGCCTACGACCTGGCCGATGGCAAAGAAGTGTGGACCTTACAGGCCACCGGCGGGCAAACTCAAGAGGGAGGCCGTGGGCAGGGTTCCATTTCCGCGCCCGTGCTCACCGGCGGGAGTCTGCTGTTTGGTGTCGCCGTACGGACTGGCGATTCAGGCAACACCAGT
>CAYSXO010000250.1:0-5589 GCA_964434995.1 uncultured Sphaerobacteraceae bacterium | reverse complement strand
TAGACCGTGTCGTTGCCCTCAAAGACCGAGATCACGTCCCGGTCGGCGCCGCCGAAGACAGCGTCGTCTCCCGAACCTGTGGTTATGCGGTTGACGCCGCTGACGGGACGCTTCGCTGGCACGCGCCGACCGCAACACCGATCGGCTCTCCGCCAGCAGTGCTCGATGGTGTCATCTACGCCATGGGCGGCCAGCGGCCTGATGGCGAAGCCACACGGGGAAGCCTGATAGCGTTCGCGACAGGGTAGGCCGTACAAGCGACAATACCCTCGACACGGGAGCGAAAGGATCGGTTGTGCCTGACCGTGAAGCACACGCGTCAACGACGTCGCTGCTGCGAAAGGTCATCACGCGGCTTCGCCAACGCGCCAGGACAATGACCCTGGCCGATTCCACCGGCGCCTCGTTGACCGGGCGCGAAACGCTGATTCGGGCCCTGGTCCTGCGCCGGGTGCTTCGTCGCGTGCTCGCTCCTGCCGAGAAGAATGTCGGCGTCCTCCTCCCGCCGACCGTCGCGGGCGCCGTGACGAACGTCGCGCTGGCGTTCGATCGACGCGTCTCCGTGAACCTCAACTACAGCCTCACGCCCGAGCTGACTCGTTATTCAATCGGTGAGGCGAACCTGCGCCACATCATTACATCGCGGGCCTTCCTTCAGCGGATGCCCATCGACCTTGGCGCCGCGGAAGCTATCGTTCTCGAGGACCTGGCCAAGACCGCCACGACGCTGGACAAGGCTGTCTCCGCGCTGCTCTCCTATCTGCCGATCTCGCTGATGGAACGCATGCTCGGCATTCAGAACATCCCTGCTGACGACCTGATGACGATCATCTTTACCTCAGGCTCGACAGGGCGGCCCAAGGGCGTCATGCTCCCCTGGCGCAGCATCGAGGCCAACACTGGGATGGTGGACGCCCTGCTTCACCTGAGGCCAGACGATGTCATGATGGGCGTCCTGCCCTTCTTTCACTCCTTTGGCTACACCATCACCCTCTGGACTCCACTTGCCATGGGCATTGGCGCGGTCTATCACACGAACCCACTCGAGGGACGCGCCATCGGCCGCCTGATCAAGGAGCATGCGGCCACCATTTTGCTCGGCACGCCGACGTTTCTCCGAGCGTACATGCAGCGCCTTTCCCCGGATGATCTGGCATCGCTGGAGTGTGTGGCAACGGGCTCCGAGCGGCTCCCGAACGAGGTCGCGGACGCATTTGCGGCGAAATTCGGGATTCGTCCCTTCCAGGGGTATGGCGCGACCGAGATGGGGCCGATTGTTTCGGCGAACGTGCCGTCGAACCGGGCTCTCGATCCGAATGCAGTGACGCTGCGTGAGGGAACCGTCGGCAAACCAGCCCGGGGAGTTCGCGTCGAGGTGCGCGACCCGCATTCCGGCGCGCGCCTTGGCCCAGGGGAGCGCGGCCTGCTGTGGGTGACGGGCCCGCACGTCATGCTCGGCTATCTCAATCAGCCAGAGCAAACGCGCGATGTGGTTATCGACGGCTGGTACAACACTGGCGACATCGTCACGATCGACAAGGACGGCTTCATTACGATCGTGGGCCGGGCAAGCCGCTTTGCCAAGATCGGTGGCGAGCAGGTGCCCTTCGCCGCCGTGGAGGAAGTCCTCTCCCCGCTGACCGGGGCGAGCGAAGACGGCATGCCGCGCGCGGTGGTGACGGCGGTTCCCAGCGAGAAGACAGGCGAGCGCCTGGTCGTTATCCATACGGCGCTCGCCGCCTCACCCAGCGAGCTCGTCGCGAAGCTGGCCGCGGCAGGCTTGCCCCGGCTCTACATTCCCGCGCCGACCGACTTCTACGAAATCGCGGCTATGCCAGCAATCGGCATCGGGAAGGTTGACCTCGAAGCGATCGACCGGCGCGCCAGGGATCTGGCCGGCGAACGGAGATCAAGGAGTACATCCCAACCGAAAGGCCCGGGCAAGGTCGCGGATTGACGTGTAGGATGCGCGAGGTGGCATCTTGCCCGCGAAATGGCCGCGCGAGTTTTCCAAGCGGCTGGGAACTGGTCCGACAAAGACAACGGAGAAGGAGTGCCAATCATGCTCTTCTACTGCCGGTTTACCTGGTACCCCGGAGTGAGCCGGGTGATGGTCGGCCGCAGGTTCATCCAGCAACATGAGCTCGGCACCAATCATCCCGAACGGATCAAGGCGTGGTACACACTGGCTGGTGGCGGCGCGGGATTCATGATCGTCGAGGCCGAGCATCCCCACGAGCTGTCCGAAATCCTCGAGCCATATATGGACCTGATGACCTGGGACGTGCACGCGATCGCGGAGACGCCCTACGACGAGACAATCGAGCAGATCAAGAAGGAACTGGCAGGCGGGGGCTCCTAGGCCGGCAGTCGCCACCCTTCACGGCGACAGACGCCCTCACGCCGGCTTGAGCTGACTCTGCGATACTGGCCGCATGTCAACCTCAGCAACGTTTCCCGACACCTGGATCTGGGGCGCGGCGACCGCTGCCTATCAAGTTGAAGGCGCATTTCGGGAGGGCGGCCGCGGCCGATCGATCTGGGATACGTTTAGCCGCCAGCCGGGTAGGGTCGCCAATGGCGACACCGGCGATGTCGCCTGCGACCACTATCACCGCTTTGCTGGCGACATCGCGCTCATGCGAGAGCTTGGCCTCGACGCCTACCGGTTCTCGGTCTCCTGGCCACGCATCTTCCCAACCGGCGCCGGCAGACCCAATGCCAATGGGCTTGACTTCTACCGTCGGCTGGTCGACAGCCTGCTTGCGGCGGGCATCGAACCCTGGATAACGCTCTATCACTGGGATCTGCCCCAGGCATTGCAGGACCGAGGTGGCTGGGCGAACCGGGATACGGCGCTCCGGTTCGGCGAACTGGCGCACACGATGATCACGGCCCTCGGCTCGGATGTCCATCACTGGTTCACGATCAACGAGCCCTGGGTTGCCAGTTTCCTCGGTCACTGGATGGGCGTTCATGCGCCGGGCATCCGCGACCCGCGGGTCGCTCTCCTGGCGTCGCACAATCTCTTGCTCGCGCATGGCGAGGGCCTCTCTGCCCTGCGCGCGGAGATGCGCGCGGGCGATGAGGCCGGGATCGTCCTCAACCTTGCCCCGTGCCATCCTGCAAGCGACAGCAATGCCGACCTCGAAGCCGCTTCTCGGATGGACGGCTTCATGAATCGCTGGTATCTCGACGCGCTCGTCCATGGGCGCTATCCGGACGACATGGTTCGCCTGTTTGGCGACGCCATGCCGGAGATCGCTGAAGGAGACATGGCGCTCATCTCGCGTCCCACCGATCTGCTCGGCGTCAACTACTACACGCGCTCAGTCGTGGAAGCCGATCCAACCGCAGCGCCGCTCCTTGCTCGGCAGGTCGTTCCTGCTGGCGCTCCAGTCACGGCCATGGGATGGGAAGTCTATCCGGCGGGCATTCGCGAAGTCCTCAACCGGCTGCACGAGGATTACGCCATCCCGAAAATGGTCATCGCGGAAAACGGCGCGGCGTTTGACGACATTGCCGTCGATGGACAGGTCGACGATCCTCGTCGAGAGGCGTATCTGCGCGAGCATCTCGAGGAAGTGGCAACTGCTGTCGCCGAGGGCGTCCCCGTCGGCGGCTATTTTGTCTGGTCGCTGCTGGACAACTTCGAGTGGGCCTGGGGCTATGGCCGGCGCTTCGGCGTTATCTACGTCGATTTTGCGACGCAGGAGCGCATCGTCAAGCGAAGCGGCCAGTGGTACGCCAACGCCACTCGCGACAACGGTTTCCGCGGATAACCTTGGGCCGCGATGCCCGGATTGATCCCGGCCCCGCGGCATTCGACAGCGTCAGATCGCTATCTATTCTTCTGCTTCTTCACCTTGACCGTCACCGGGTTCGAAATCGTCTTCGTTCCGGCCGTATCGGTCATTGCCGCCAGAAGAGTCACGGCGCCCTTCTTCGGCAGCTTGCGCTTTAACGTAAAGGGGGCGGTGAAGTCGTTCCCCAGCGGAGTCGCGTTATCCCAGGTACAGGACCTCCCCGCGCAATAGCGAAACTCAACCGAGAAGACCCCAGCCCGCGCGTCCGCCCGCGCGCTGACCGTTACGCTCTTCATTTCTTTCAGTCTTTCGCCAGATCGAGGGCTGGTCAACGCTACGGTGTCTGGCGTGAACAACTGATTGTCCGCAACGAGGAACGAGCTGTTTGCGGTGTTCCAGTACTGAGCAAGGTATGTACCTGGGGCCGGATTGGGATGAAAGTAGTCATCCTTGCCGCGGTCGTAGCGATACTCGTGGCCGCGATCAGCGCAACGAACCTGGATCTGCATCGAGGTATCGTCCTGGTAGCACATCACATCGTAATCGTCGATGCAATGGCCGTAGCCGCTGCTGTTCGGCGCGGCATTGTTGACGCCGCCAAGGTTGTGCATCAACTCGTGCGCCACGACGAATTCCCCCCAGCAACCCGCGTCAACTCGTGAGTACGACGGACCGACGTTGTTGTAATTCTCCTGGCCAGGCCGATTGTCGCCGGAAAGCGTGCCCAGTCCGCAGATGCCAGACGAGGTGGAGTCGACGAAGGTCATGTAAATGCGATCCCGCCGGTTGAATCCCTGTTGCTGGAGCGCCTGGACCATCTGAGGGAAGCTTCCAACCGCCGCCGCGGGAAGCGCCACCTGCTGCACGTCGACCTGACAGCCGCCAGTCATCACCCAGCGAAAGCGCCGCGACCCACCCGCATCGGCCGCGCTCGCCATCATGATCTGATCCGCCGCGGCGAGCCAGGCCTGAAATGAGCCGCTGTACTGACGGTAGCGATTCCCCATGCCCTCGGCGTAGACATAGAGCGGCTGCACGCGGTTACCGCTCTTTCCGTCGTCGGTGCATGCCAGCTCCGCCGTTGCCCGCCGGGCTTTGTCGGGGCTGAGCGCGCGGACCTCTCGCCGAACATCGTAGCCGGGAGGCGTGGGGTCGTCGCCATGGGTGCACAAGCCGGTACCGGGCACTTCGACAAGCCCAGCCTCCGCGCACTCCTCCCCCTTGCCGGCCAACGCGCGTCCTGGTTTCTTACCGCCTGCCGAGACGTCGCGATGCTGCTTCGACTTTTCGCCGCGCGTCTTGGCCTTCGCGTCGTTCTGGCCTTGGCGCCGAGCCGCGCGCTGATCCGACCCGGCCGGCTCGGAAATGTCGTCGGCAGAAGCCGCGACGGCAACGTCGGTCGTGTCGCGTTCGCCAGGCGCGCTCCAGCCCGCGTCCCGCGGAACAGTACCTGACACGAGTGGACCAAGAGTCAAGACGAACGCGAGAACGAGCACCACGATCCGGACTCTTGACACGCAACTCAAGCCTTCACGATTACTCGATGCTCATTCCTTCATCGACGTATTCATTCCGTTTAACTGACTATATCAGTGCTATGAATGTCCCTGCAATGCGCACATCATGCCTCGAACGCGGTACTTTCACACCACAACGAGGTCCTTGCTCTCTCGCGGTCGCATTGATGGTCGTTTCAGGCTGACGCCCTGTCGGGGAATCAAGGCCCGGGCATCGCCGAAGTGCGTCGTCTCCGATGCGCCGAGCACTTGGGCGGTTAGGCACG
>CAYSXO010000249.1:0-7548 GCA_964434995.1 uncultured Sphaerobacteraceae bacterium | reverse complement strand
ACAACTCGTCGCTGACCAGAGGGTTGCTCATGCCAGAGGTCTACCATGACCAAACTCAGTTTTGAAATGCGCTCTTAGTCAGAACTGTGGCCAAGCTCGGATCACCGTGCAGTGCGCCTGGCCTCACATCCGGCGCGGCCGCGTCACGAATCCGGCGGTTAGGGGTAGAATAGCGAACCGTGCCGGCGGCTTGGCCGTGGGCCGGGTTTTGTGTGTAGCAGGCGTGAACGACAGGGGTAAGGCGCTCTCATGGAGCAGCCAATCTGGCTGACATTCATCGTGGCGTTCATCTTCATGAACGTCCTTCTCGTGGGCATGGCCTACATGACGTGGTACGAGCGCAAGATGCTCGCCGCCATGCAGGACCGAATCGGGCCGAACCGCACCGGCTGGAAGGGACTCCTGCAACCGCTTGCCGATGGCGCGAAGCTCCTCGGCAAGGAAGACCTCATTCCGGCCAATGCCGACAAGATCGTCTTCTACTTCGCGCCCCTGATCGTGTTCGTCGTGGCCATCACCCGCGTCGCCGTCATCCCCTTCGGCAACATCCAGATCAACCTCTTCGGCCAATCGATCAATCTCTGGATCACCGATCTCAATGTCGGCGCGCTCTTTCTACTCGCCTTTGGTTCGCTTGGGGTCTACGGCATCATTCTTGGCGGCTATGCGTCCGCTAACCGCTACTCGCTGCTGGGAGGTCTCCGCTCAGCGGCACAGGTCATCTCGTACGAGATCATCCTCGGCCTGTCGTTGATGGGCGTTTTCATGATCGCGCAGTCGCTGAGCATTCGCACGATCATGGAAGACCAGATGCGCGAACTCTCGTTCGCGATTGGCGGGCTGACCTTCTCGCTGCCCAACTGGTACATCCTTTCTCAACCCCTCGCGTTCGTGATCTTCTTCCTCGCCGCGGTGGCCGAAACGAACCGGGCGCCGTTCGACCTTCCGGAAGCGGAAACCGAGCTGGTGTCCGGGTTCCACACCGAATACTCTGCCTTCCGCTTTTCGTTCTACTTCCTTGGCGAATACATCAACATGATCGTCGTCTCGCTCTTCGCCGCAACGATGTTCCTCGGCGGCATCGACGGCCCTGGCGTCGATCGCTACTGGGGCATGGGGATCCTCTGGCTGCTGCTGAAGGTCATTCTCTTCCTCTTCTTCTACATCTGGCTCCGCGGCACCCTCCCACGGTTTCGGTACGATCAGCTCATGGGGATCGCCTGGAAGGTGCTGCTGCCCCTGGTCCTGGTCAACATACTCGTTACCGCGCTGATTCGGCTCATCGGCAACGGCCAACTGAGCTTCTGAGGCCGATCGAGAAGGAGCCGCCCGATGTCCTGGAATGCCATCTTCTTCTACTTGCTCTCCGCGATTTCCATTCTGGCCGCTGCCGGAGTGGTGCTGGCGAAGAACCCCGTTCACTCCGCCATCTTTCTGGTCCTGACGCTCTTCAACACGGCCGGCATCTTCGTGATGCTCGGCGCGGAATTCCTGGCCGCCGCGCAGGTGATCGTCTACGCCGGCGCCGCGCTGGTGCTCATGCTCTTCCTGCTGATGCTGGTCGATCCGGCGGCGCTGCCCGAGCGCGCCGGCGGCCATCCCGTGCAACGGATCGTCGGGCCGCTGTTGGGCGTCATCCTCTTCCTCGAAGTCGCGGCCGCCATTGCCAATCGCGCCATGATTGGCGGTCAGGGCAATGCCACCCCGGCGAACATTGAATTTGTCGGTGGCAGCACGCAGGCAATAGGGAATCTGCTCTTCACGCAGTATCTCCTCCCCTTCGAGATCATCTCACTCGTGCTGCTGATCGGCGTCGCCGGCGCGATCGTGCTGGCGTTGCCGGCGCGGCTTGGCGAGCGCCTGGGGACGATTTCTCTCGGGCATCCGCGAGGCACCGACATGGCGCTGCCAGAGGGCCCCTCGACCGCCGCACCCATTACCGCCGCCGACAACGCGGCGACCGAGGCACTGGAGGCAATGCGCGAGATCATTCTCGTGCGTGACCCCGATCTCTACACGGGCGGCCGGGATCGCGGCCGGCGCCGCGAAATCACGATTACCCGGCAATAGGTCCAGGGCGAGGGAGTACGGCGCAGGCATGGCCGAGTTGACCACCAACCACTTTCTGTTCGTGAGCGCGGCGATCTTCGTGATTGGGCTAATGGGCGTCCTTATCCGGCGCAACCTGCTCATCATGTTCATGTGCGTCGAGCTGATGATGAACGCGGTCAACCTCACCCTCGTCGCCTTTGCGCGAGAGACCAATACGGTCTTTGGCGAGGGCTTCGCGCTCTTCACGATTGCGGTCGCCGCTGCCGAAGCCGCCGTAGGCCTGGCGATCATCCTGGCGCTGAGCCGGGCGATGCACACGGTCGACGCCGATCAGTTCCACGCGCTCCGCGACTGATTGCACAACGGCAAGCAGGCATCCAGGGGCCACGCCAGGTCTTGGCGTGGCCCGGGTTTTTCCGATCTTGTGAACCGATGCGGCCCGCTATGCGTATCACCCGGTGAAGGTGTCCCGAGGACACCTCTCGACTGCCCGCATGGCCGGGGCGTATAGTGTTTGCGCCCCGGTTTCGAATTGTCAGACTGTCCCCGCGCCATTGGTCGATCGCCACCGCGCATGTTCGGCGCGGCCCGCGATTTCGGGAGCAGTGCCATGAGGAATGGGGAAGTTTCGACGCTCCGGCTGCCACGCCGCCGGTTTCTGGGCATCGCGGCAGGCGCCATCGGGTACGCCGCCGCCCCTGCGCCTGGCAGACTGTCGAGCAGCGGCAACACGGCCGCCCAGGAGATCGTTCCAGTCGAAACCGCGCCGGCGGCTCCCGGAGCGGGGTCGCTCTACTTCGCGAAAACAGGCCACAATCTGGGCGAGCCATTCCGCTCCCGATGGGAGCAATCGGGAGGCGAGTCGGTGCTGGGCATGCCAATCTCTGAAGAGCGGTATGCCACCGGAGCCGGAGGCGTCCTTCAGTCGTTCGAGAACATTGTCCTGCTCTTCGATCCCGCGCGGCCGGCGCCTCTTGACGTCAGAGGCCAGCCATTAGGCAAGGGCGTTTGGGCCGAATCGAGCCCAGGCAGCTCGCGTGAGCCGGTTTCTGCCTGCCTGAGCGCGGCATGTCAGTTCTTCCCCGAAACCAGCCATACTCTGGGCGAGCCGTTCGCCACGTTCTGGAATGCCTACGGCGGCGCCCCAATCTTTGGCCCGCCGGTAAGTGAACCGTTCACCGACCCCGCATCGCCTGACACCCGCGTCCAGGTCTTTGAGTGCGCCGTGCTGGAAGCGCGCGGCAACACGGTGTTCCTTCGCGCGATGGGCCGTGACCTCGCAACACGTGACGGCTCGGCTGGTGATCCTTCCTTTGCAGCGGCGCCGCCAACCGGCGGCAACTCCTTTCTGGTGAAGGCCAGTGACGGGCTACGCCTGCGATCTGGCCCAGAGATGGACGCGGAAATGGTGGCGTTGCTTCCCGATAACGCCGAATTCATTGCCGCGCCCGAGCCAGCCGGAGCGTGGTCGCCAGGGTATGCCGAGGGCTACTCTGGCTGGGTTTCCTCCGAGTTTCTGACTGAGCGGCCACCCCTCCCACAACTTCAGGTTGCCGACTGGGATCTCACCGTCTGGCAAGGCGCCACGTTGGAGACGACCAACATTCGGCGCGAGCCTACGACCAAGGGGCCAATTGTCGAGACGGTTGAGTTCGGCGAGCCGGTAACCATCACCCAATGGCTGAAAGGCGAGGAAGTCTTCGAGGCGGCCGATCTCTGGGCGATGACACGCGAAGGCTCGTATGTCTATTCACGCAACATCGGCCGTAACGCCCCGGTGCTGCCCACCGCGATTCCACCTGATGCGCCAGTCTGGGGCAAGTGGATTGATGTCAGCCTCATTCAGCAATTGCTGACGGCCTACGACGGGACCACGCCGCTGCGCACGGTGGAAGTGACGACCGGGATGGCTGGCTGGGAAACCCCGCCAGGGCTCTTCACGATCATTCACCGGGTGGCGAACGAGACGATGACCTCCGGCGCGATCGGCGCGGAGAACTTCTATCGCCTTGACGACGTGCTCTTCACGCAATACTTCACCGACCTCGGGCATGCCCTCCATTTTGCCTGGTGGCGCACGAAAGAGACCATCGGCCGGCCAGGGAGCCATGGCTGCATCAATCTGCTGCTCGACGACGCCCGGTACCTCTGGGACTGGGCCGAACTGGGAACGCCGATCTACATTCACCCGTAGGTACGCTTTCCAGTGACCGTCTTCCACCGGTGAGGCACTCGTGCAAGAGCCGGGTGCGCTCTGCCCAAGCGAAGCCAGCGTCACGTGTCACCTGGCGCCCTATGTCGCGGGCCAGCTCGAGCTCGGGGCCGCCAACCGCATCCCGCGTTCGCGCCACGTCCGCCTCGTGCCCCGGCCGCATCGCTGGTTCCAGATGACGTTCGGGCTTGCCCGCGATCGCCGCGGAATCGCGTGCGTCGAGCCCGCGCGGTCTCAACCAGGGCCGCGCAGTCGACAACGAAGACGCCGTCCGGAACATCGTGCGGCAACTCCCCGCGCCCTCAACACGCGAGCCGGGTCTTGCCGCCCACTCAAGGATCAGTCCAGGTGGCCAGGAGGCGAGCCACGGTCGCGCGCATTGCCTCGCGATGATGCGTCCAGAGCGCGATGGTCCCTTCGATGCCAATGTCGTGAATGGCGCCGGCGCCTCGAGGCCACTCGCTCAGCGCCATCCTCCCCTGCTCCTCGCTGGCCTGGGTGCGCGAATGGCATGATGCGTGATCCGTCGTACCATGATCGCCGGCGAGTGTGCGCTCGGTGAAAAGGGAGAGATCGTCACGAACCTCGAGACGCCCCGATACCCCACGCGGGCATGGCTCGGCCTGCTGGTGCTCAGCCTTGGCGCTGGGGTCACCATGCTCAATCTCGGCGTCCTCAGCCCGCTCCTGCAGGGGATCAGCCAGGAATTCGGCGCCTCGGAAGCGACAACTGGCCAACTTGCGACATTGAGCGCGCTCGTAACCGTCGTGGCGTCACTGGTTGCAACGCCATGGATGGACCGCTGGAGCCGCCGCACCTGGCTGCGCGTGGAAAGCGTAGTCCTGCTGATCGCCGTTACCATGTCAGCGTTGGCGCCGTCTCTTGGCTGGCTGGCCGCGGGGCGCGCCCTCGCCGCGATCGGCTCGGCCGTTGTCATGGCCAACTGCCTGGTTGGCGCCCGAGAGCTCTTTCGCGATCCTCTCTGGCGCAACAGGGCGCTGGGCATTATCGTCTCGGCCACCACGCTCGCCTTCGTTTTTGGCCTACCGATCTTCACGCAGCTTGAGGATCGCTTCAACTGGCGAGTAGCGATGGCCTCCATCGCCCTCCCCACGATATTGCTCTTCGCCGGTACGTGGGTGTTGCCATCCGGCCCGGCCGAAACGCGGCAGAAACCGCATGGCCCAGGGTTCCTGTCGTCATTCAGCGCCGTGGTCGGCGACGGCCGCACACGCGCCCTCCTCGTCGTGCTCGGGCTAACCCTCGGCCTCTACACGGGGTGGCTCGTCTACTTCGGCGCCTATGTCGACACGGTCTTCGCCGGTTCAGCGGGCGTGCTGAGTGCGCTCTTCTTCTTCAGCGGGATCACCGAGCTGGCAGCAAACAACCTGACCCCACCACTTCTGCGCCGATTCGACCCCGTGCGCGTCGTCTACGCGCTGCTCTTCTCAGTCGGCGCGGCCCTCTTGCTGACCGGCATCGTCATTACAACCATGCCGGGCGCGTTCGTGGCTGCCGTGGTGATTCTGAACGGCACGGCCTCCGCCTACATCGCCACCAACGTCCTACTCCTGGAGCAGGATCCCACCCATCCGGGGGCCGTCATGTCCGTGGCCTCGGCAAGCGCCGGGATCGGGAACGCGATCGGGCCGCTCGTCGCCGGTTGGGCGCTGGCCTCGACAGGGAGCTTCGAAGCGGCCTATCGCGCCCTTGGGCTGCTGGCGCCAATCGCGATGGCCGCCCTATGGCTCGGCACCCGCCGCCGAGACGTCCCAATCATGGAACGCGCATGAGCCAGGGCATATAGCGGCAAGCCGGCTCTGGTGCGCGTACTATTCGCCAATCACTGGCGGCTTCCGCCACATTTTCGATGTTGGGGAAAACGTGGCGGCGAAACGATACGAGACACGAACCTGGCTGGCGCTGGGCCTGCTTTGTCTTGCTGCTGTCATCAATCTTCTACAATCCGCATCATTGAGCCCGCTCCTGCCCGCCATTGGCGGGGATTTCGGCACGCCTCCGTCCACGACCGGCCAACTGGCAACACTCGGTTCCATTGTCGGATTCGTGTTTTCTCTCGCGGCGACGCCGTGGATGGACCGCTGGAGCCGGCGCACGTGGTTTCGCCTGGAAGGATCGTTGATCCTGACGGGGCTGCTGATCTCTGTCTTCGCGCCGTCATTCCCCGTTCTCGCGTTGGGCCGCATACTGACGGCGAGTGGCGCGTCGCTCATCATGGCCAATTGCATGACGGGAGCGCGCGAGCTTTTCCCCGACCCGGTCGCGCGTAACCGGGCCATAGGGTTTATTACTTCAGCAACGACGCTCGTTTTTATCGTCGGTCTGCCGATTATTACCCAGCTCGACAGCCGCTTCGGTTGGCGAGTGGCGCTCTTTGCGGTCACCGTCCCAGTCATGCTGCTGCTTCCCGGCACGTTGCTCCTTCCCAGCGGCAACGCGAGCGTCGCGGCACGACATCAAGGCGGTCCCTTCGAGGCGTTCCGGATCGTTCTCGGCGACCGGCGCGTCAGCGCATTCCTGATTGGCATGGGGCTCTTCAGCGCCATCTACTCTGGCTGGTTCGTGTACTTCGGGGCCTACACCATCGAGGTCTTTGCGGTTTCGGCCTCGGCGCTCAGCCTTCTCTTCCTGGTTCTGGGGACAACGCAGACCGTCTCGAACAACCTTGCCCCTATCCTTTTGCGGCGCTTTCAGACGTTGCATGTCGTCTATGCCGCGCTCGTGGCGGTGGCCTGCGCGCTGCTGCTGACAGGGATCGTATTCTCGACCGTGCCAACGGCGCTCGTTGCCGCGATCCTGATCGTCAACGGATGCGGAATGGCCTACATCTCCACGAACGTCCTGTTGCTCGATAGTGGACTCTCGCACCCAGGAGCGGTGATGTCGATGGCGGCGGCGACGGGCAGCCTTGGCGGTGCGCTGGGACCTTTGATGGTCGGCATTGCGCTGGCCAACACTGGCGCCTTCGAGGCGTCTTACCGCCTGCTCGGCATGCTGGCGCCTTTGGCAATTCTGGTGATCTGGGCAGGAACCCGGCCTTCGCCGGCCACAATCCTTGATGCGGCGCCGGTCGCGGCATCGGGCGATCAATAGGGCCCTGGTCGAGCGCTTTCGTCACCCCAGGACTCCCGCGAAGACGCGGACGGCCGGCGGGACGAAATCGTCCACGGTGCAATCCATCAGCACGACGTCATAGCGCCGCCCAGCTATCAGGCGGGCACCACGACGACGGCCAAT
Organism: uncultured Sphaerobacteraceae bacterium; assembly: GCA_964434995.1. GTDB lineage: Bacteria > Chloroflexota > Chloroflexia > Thermomicrobiales > UBA6265 > JACCXM01. The sequence continues at coordinate 26 of CAYSXO010000249.1, read as the reverse complement.
CTCGCGAAATCCTGCTTTTCATAGAC
>CAYSXO010000248.1:6480-7572 GCA_964434995.1 uncultured Sphaerobacteraceae bacterium | reverse complement strand
CTGCCAGGCCGGCGGCCAGACGAACGCGACCTGTGTCTCGCAGGTCTGCACCGGGGGCGGCACGACCGCGGCGCCGACGACCGCCGCGCCGACGACATCACCGCCGACTACCGTTGCTCCGCTGATCGGGTGTGGCCCGGGCACAGCCGATCCATGCACGAACGGCTGTTGCGCAGAACTCGATCCTGGGGTTTTCCGCTGTACGGCCGGCGGGGCCAAGAATTCCTGTGGTAAGGGCGGCGTGATCTGCAAGAGGTGCGGCGGGCGCCGAGTGTGCAATGGGAGGGGCAACTGTAGGAGGATAAGGCGCTAACAATCAGAAAGGACTATGCGCCGCCGGTCGTCGTTTGTCTCGACGCCGTTCATTCCAGCGAATTTGTGCCACGGTTGAGATGATGTTCCTTTCCCTGCCGACCGGGGGCGCCGTGGGCGCCGGAGGGCTGTCCCTCCGGCGCCCACGGCTTGAGTCCGGTTCGTGAGTCCCTGGGCTCGTCGCATCATGGTCCGAGCCGTTTGGCAACTCGGAAGCGGACGCGGCCATGGCCGACGCTCCTGTACCGCGTGCAGCGGGAACGTGATCTTCGTGAAGCCAGCGTTTTCTTCCGCCACGCGATGCAGACTCTGCTCAGCAATGACACGATAGAGCATCTTCCCTGGAACGGCGACATCGCACCGGGGATGTACGCGCGAGCATGCTCCGTGGACGTTCGCTCGTCCGTCGAGCGCTCGCTGGTTGCACCACGCCAGAGCAAAACCTCTGACGGATGTCCGCCATTCTGTCAAATTGGCTGATCGACAGGAAGTGGAGAACGCGGCGCCTTCTGGTTCCAGCCGCGGATTGTCATCCTGGAAAGGATCTGGCCATGCAACGCATTGCCTTCCGGCTCTGGGTCAAGCCCGAGCGGCTGGTGGAGTACAAGCAGCTTCATCAGGAAGTCTGGCCTGATCTGCTGGCCGACCTGAAAGTGGCCGGGGCGCACCTACTCCACCTTCGCCGATGGAGCGGAGCTTTTCGGCTACCTGGAGTGCGAAAACTGGGAGGCGTTCGCGGAAGGCGTGGTCCGCTCCGATGCCAACCGGCGCTGGCAAGCC
>CAYSXO010000248.1:255-6457 GCA_964434995.1 uncultured Sphaerobacteraceae bacterium | reverse complement strand
GAAGATGTGGTCCGGCTAGGGTGATGGGGTGTCAGGGTGTCGGGGTGTCAGGGGAACGGGAAGATACACATCGACGATTGGCTTCGTCGTACCCTCCTGACACCCCGACACCCTGACACCCCGACACCCTCGTCTGGCAGGGGATCGAAGACTGGGTCATGGCAGCCGGGGTCGCGCGGCGTTCGATCTGCGCGGCGATCCTTCCGATCCAGAGCGGCGCACACCGACGCCCGAGGAACTGGATTGGGCTGGCCGCGTGGCGGCGAGGCTGGAAGCGCCGCGTGACGACTTCGGCCTCTCCGCCCTCGCCTATTGCTATCGCGGGCTGGGCGGCAACGAGGAGGAACATCCTGGCGCGGGAATGATCCTCGGCAACATCCTGCTCACCGTGTTCGCCGCGATGGACTTCGTCAACGACGTCCTGATGATGGGACACGACGACCCCCTCCACCTCGCCATTGCGGAGGGACGGCTACTTCCGCGCGGAAAGGCCATCGTCCATGGCAAGCGCGGCGGAGGGGTGGCCGTCGAAACGCGGGTAAGGACCGGCCCGGTGACGATCCTGACCGTGACGCAAACGGCAGACGGCCGGCTGAATCTCCTGACCGCCGAGGGGGAATCGCTCCCCGGCCCGACGCTGCAGATCGGCAACACCTGCTCACGCATCGCCGTTCCTCTGCCGCCGGCGGAGTTCATCAATCGCTGGTGCGCCCACGGCCCGACGCATCACCGCGCGCTGGGCGTCGGCCATCAGGTTGTTCGGATCGAGAAGATGGGGAGGCTGCTGGGGCTGGAGGCGGCGCGGGTCGGCTGACCTTCGATTGTCCCGCGGATTGTCGGCAGCCGCGTTCCCGGCGCTGAGCGCGGACCGCCTTCTCCGCCCAGATCACGAATCCAATCCACGGTCTCGGCGCGGCCAGGTTCATCAACGTCCGAATCGGCAACGCTGGCCTCGGCCCGCGCGAAGGAGATCAGGCGAACGAATCTCGCTCACCAATAACGTTCCTCCTGATTCGACACCGACGCCGCGCCACGCGCGTGAGAAGACAGCAACCATTCCAGCTCGCGGTGCTTTGATTGCACGCGCGCCCTGAGCCGCTGCCGGCTGCCGGGGCGCCGCTGATATGCTGCGCTTGAGCGTAGATCGCCATAGGATTTGAGATATGCATGCGATACACAATTTCGGCAGGTTTTTCACGGTGATGGCCCTGCTCACGCTGGCGCTCATCCCTGCCGGCGCCAGCTATTCGCAAGTCAGGCAGTCGCCTCCAGGCATGCATGGTGACGAGACTGGGTCGATCGCGGTGCAGCTCCTCGCCTGTCCAGTCGGCATGCGGCCGCTCGACCTCGACGAGCCGGCCTGCGCACCCGACAGCGATGTCGCCGACCTGCAAATCTTCGTGCTGGGCAGCGGCAAGGAGACCCTGACGCTATCCGATGCGACACAAGAAAGCGACGTCTTTACCTGGGGTGGGCTACCCTTCGGCGAGTATCTGTTGCAAGCGACCGCGTTCGCGCCAGGGTACGACCGCTATTTGATCCCTGGCCTCGATGGTCTCAACATTTCGCCGGACCTCGGCTATAGCGCGAGCCCCAATGAGGGCTTCGTTCTGCCCCTCGACGCCACGCGGCCCCGCTATGCACTCGATGTCCACGTCTTTCAGCACTTCGCGGAGGCTGGGTCAGCGCGGCTCGACGTGCGATTCTGGCAGTGCGCGTCGGGCGTCACCGCCGCGCCCGACATGCGAAGCCTCGGCTGTGCCGCACTGGCCGCGCCACCCGCGGGGTTCGCGCTGGAGCTCTCCGGCGCGGCCGCGCCCGTCCCCATTACGCTCGACGACGCCACCAGTGATGATCGCGGCAGGCTCGGTTGGGACACTGTCCCGAGCGGCGAGTACCGCCTGATCTCCCGGCTTCCAGCGGGCATCGCCGGCTACGCCGTTCGTTCCTATGATCCGTCCCTGCGCGTGCAACTCTTATCAGATAGATCGGGCTATGCGCTCGTTCTTGCCGTAGGCCAAGCGACGCCAGGGTTCGGTGTAACGTTCGAGCTGGACGTCTTCTTCCTTAGGTGACGCGGTCCATGACGGCCCCGCGGGCCGCTGCTCACTGGAAAAGCGATACGGCGAAGAGCCTAGACCCCCGTTGCGTGAATCGTCACCCAGACCGCAATAGCGACGGGACTCCCCCCGGCTGAAGCTGTCTTATCCTCGTGCCGATCTCCCGGCTGGTGCGCCTAACCGCCAGCCTATCTCACTCGCGGCCTGCTTGACCTGCTCGGCCAGTCATGCGACGCCAGTTTTGGCGATCCGCTCAGGAGAGCCAGAGGTGCTGATGGCCGCGCCAGAGCGGCCGGCCGCGGCCGTGGTTGGCGATGGCGGTTTCCTGATAGCCCCCGGCAGTGTGGCCACAGCGGTCGAATACGGCATCCCGGCCGTCTGGCATGTCTGGATTACCATCGGGGACTGCCCGACCCACGGCCAGCAGCGCGGCTACCTCGGAGGCAACCGGGAGATCGCCCCCTGTTTCGAGGATATTGCCATCTGCCGCCTGCCGAGCGCAGACTTCGCGGCCATGGCGCGCGCGATGGGCGCGCGGGGAGCGGCCGTGGAGCGTCCCGGCGATCTACGGGAGCGGATCGCGCTGGCCATCGCGTCGAACGAGCCCTACCTCCACGACGTGCGCGTGGCGCGGGACATTCAGCCGGTCGTCACCGGGAGCTGGGGTTTGCCGCCCCGGCCCCATCCGGGGCCGGCCTTCGGCCTGGCGGGTAAATGCGAGGAATGGTGACAGCAATGGAACTGGGAATCGCGGTCTACACCTACCTCTGGGAGTGCTCACTGGAAGAAGCGATCGATCGCTGCGCCGCCTTCGGCTTCGATACCCTGGAGCTGATGACGACGCCGCCCTTCCTCTGGCCGGGGCATTTTGGCCCGTACGAGCGAGCGCGCCTGCGCCGCCGCCTGCGCGATGCCGGGGTGAGCGTCTTTTCCCTGAACCCCACGTACCTCGACGTGAACATCATCAGCCTCGACCCGCCGATCCGTGAATCGAGCATCGCCGAGCTGTTCGACAACATCGAGCTGGCCGCGGATCTCGGCGCCGATGTGGTCGTCACGTCGCCGGGGCGGCGGCACCCGCTGATCCCCGCGCCGGAGGAGGAGGCCGAACGCCTCTCGCTGGACGCCATCGCCCGGCTGACGCGGCGTGGTGAGGAACTGGGCATCACCATCGGTCTGGAAAACCTGCCGTCCCTCTTCGCGACCACCGGGGCGGCGATGCGTCGCCTTGCGGAGCAGATCGCCAGCCCGCGCTGCCGCGTCGTCTTCGACGTCGCCAATGCCTATATGACCCAGGACCCGAGCGAAGGGCTGCGCGAGGCGGCGCCGTTGCTGGCGCTCGTTCACTACAGCGATACGCACAAGACCTCGTGGGGACATTTGCCGCTCGGTCTGGGCGAAGTCGACTTCGCGGCGACCACGGTCACACTCCGCGAAATCGGCTATCACGGCCCAGTCATCCTGGAAACGACCTTCCCCCAGGATCCGGATCGCGGCATCCGCTACAGCCTCGCCGCCCTGGCCGAACTGGGGCTGACTCCGCCACGGGCCGCGGCGCGGCGCCACGACTGACGGGGACCCATCGCGCAATGGCAGAACGAGCGGATCCGGATCAGCAGAACGAGGCATTCCACCAGCGCGATCCCGTGGCGACGATCATGCCCGGCGAGACAGTACCGGAATGGGCCGCCCGATCCGGGACACCGGCCGCGCTGCCGGCTCGTTTCGATGGCTTCGCGCGGGATGGCGAGGACCGCGGTTCTGGGCGCGGAGGAATGCCTACGATCAGGGCTACGGCGATCCGCGGATCGGCCCGAACGGCAATCTCGCGCCGCTGGAGACGCCATCCCATTCCGCGCTGAAGGTGCTATCTGGATGACCAGCGCCAGGGGCGGTAGCGGCCAGACCTCCGGCGCGGTCTTCGGCCGCCGAGCCAGTCAGCCGGCACGGCTGGCGGCGAGCCGTCCGTAAGAGAACGGATCAAAGGCCGCGATGCGGCCGAGGGCCATCCGGAGCGCAGCGAAGGATGTCGGTTCCAATGCACGGCTGTTGGTGGTGTCGCCGAGATGCCTCATGTCGTTCAGCATGACAGGTAGGTGTCGACATCCTCTCAAACCGGCTTGGCCCGCAGGTGCGTGGCCCGCGCCCGTGGGCTCGCCAGAACTTCCGGGTTGACGGGTTTCTCCGGCATTTCTCCCGCAAGGAAGCGCTCGATGTTCGAGAGCGTCCCCTCCACCTGACGCGCGTTGATTTCCTGGGCCAGCCCGCCGATGTGGGGTGTGGCGTAGACGTTGTCGAGCGCCAGCAGCGGGTTCTCCGGCGGCGTCGGCTCCTGCTGGAAGACGTCGAGTCCCGCCGCGCGCAGGCGGCCATCGCGCAGCGCCACGTAGAGCGCGTCCTCGTCGATCACCTGGCCGCGCGAGGTGTTGATGAGGACCACGCCGGGCTTCATGAGCGCCAGCTCGCGCGGGCCGATCATGCCGCGCGTCTCGTCGGTCAGCGGCACATGAAGCGTAATGATGTCCGCTTCGCGCAACAGCTCATCAAGGGAGACGACCGCGGCCTCGGCCACACCGTCGCGCGGCGGGCGAGTGGCGAGAACGCGCGCTCCAAGGCCGCTCATGGCGCGGGCGACGCGCGTGCCGATGGCGCCCATGCCAAGGATGCCAACGATTTTCCCGTCCAGCAGGACTGGCGGCAGGGCGGTTGCCGTTCGCTCCCAGACACCGTCGCGCATCGCCTGCATGGAGCCGAAGCCGCCCCGCAAGCATGTCAGCGCCAGCATCAGCGTGTGCTCGGCGACACTGACCGCGTTGACGCCAGAGTTGACCGCCAGCAGGATGCCGAGCCGGTTGAGGGCCTCGATGTCGAACCAGTCGATGCCGGAGCCGGACTTCTGAATGAACTGCAGGTCGTGCGCTGCCTCGACCACCTGTCCATCGAACGGGAAGGACAACGGCCGCCGCAGCCCGAGGGCAGTGGCGGGCCGGATGATCTCGGCAAATGTCGCCTGAATGGCGTGATCGCTCGGGAAGAAGCGCACTTCATGGCCAGCGAACCGGCCAACGGCGGCGGATCGATAGGCTTCATCGAGAACGACGATCACGAACGCCTCCTTCAAGGGTATTAGGGTGACAGGGTGTTGGGGTCTTCAACAACAGGATCGCGGCTATCGGCCCGAGCCCCCAGCACCCGTCACGCATATCACCTTCGCGCTCAACACCCTAACACCCATCTGCAGCTCCGCCGTATCGAGCCAAGCGGTTGCCACGCCTTCGTTGATACGTTCTCCCCACCCTCAGCGCCCGACCTTTCGGCAAGGGCGCGCCTGCTAGGGGCCGGCTTCCCCGGTCTCGCAGGCGGCTGGCTCCTGGACATGGATGCCGTGCTCTCCCGTGGAGAGCGTGCCGAATCCGACGAAGGTGTTGACCTCGACGAAGATGTTGACCCGATCCGTGCCCGCGGTGGATTCGGTGAGCGCCGTGTCCACAATGTCGCTTGTCGTGGAATCGCTGAGGGCCGCGTCGAGTAGGCGCCGCGCGGAGGCAGGAGTTGCCGCGACGGGGGAGGCTGCCTGGCTGCTGGCGAGGTCCTCTGCGCTGGAGTCAGGTGTTCCAGCCCCAGAGAGTCGGTTTTGCCGAAGGCCGTGCCGAGGAGGACCCCGAGGCCGAACAGGGCCAACGCGGCGACGAGGAGGAGTCCGGGTCGATTGACGAGCATCATGCCACGCTCCTTCCCTCGTTGCGGATAGCGCCGGACGAGTCCTCGATGGTGTACCGGCGAGGCCGCTCCCCCATTGTCTGCCAGGGAGAGTCGAATTTCACCAACGTCAAAATCCGGATGCGGTGACCAGTTGAACCATGCGTCTGCCCTGTTCTTCGCGATGGATCAACGTTCCGCCGTATCGAGCCAGATCGTTACCGGGCCGTCGTTGACCAGCTCGACCTGCATTTCAGCGCCGAAACGGCCCGTGGCGACCGGGAGACCGAGGGCGCGCAAACCGTCCGCGAGGCGGTCGACGAGTGGGGCGGCGATGGGCGGCGGCGCGGCGTTGACGAAGCTGGGGCGACGACCCTTGCGGCAGTCGGCGTAGAGCGTGAACTGGGAAACCACAAGCACGCCCACTGTCTCCCCGTCTGTCA
>CAYSXO010000248.1:0-245 GCA_964434995.1 uncultured Sphaerobacteraceae bacterium | reverse complement strand
GCGCAGATTCGCCACCTTCCGGGCCAACAGGTCGGCCTGGGCAGGGGTATCGTCGAGCGTGACGCCGACGAGGAGCAGGAACCCGGGGCCGATCTCGCCAGCGGTCTCCTCCCCGACCGTGACACGAGCGCGCGTGACTCGCTGCGCCAGCACCCGCACTGCTCACTCCCCCTCTGTCGCGGGGATGAGCACGGCGGTCGCCAGAGCCGCGACCGGATCCAAGCTCGGACCGAGGCGGACCGGTG
>CAYSXO010000247.1:0-7583 GCA_964434995.1 uncultured Sphaerobacteraceae bacterium | reverse complement strand
GGCGGCAGCGGCTCCATGGCCTCCGCTCCGTCCGCTTGCGCCAGCCCAACCCGTCGTAACCTTCCCCGATCGTGCAGCCAGACGACACAATGGCTGGAGAAGCCACGGACGGCGATGCGCGCGATCTCGCCAAGAATTGCCTCCGGGTCGAGCGATGCGCCCAGGATGGCGCCAACATCCGCGAGAACCTGGCGCGCCAGCTCCGCGCGCTGGCGGCTGGTCAGATCGACGATGACCGCGACGACGCCATGGACCCGGCCTCGTTCGTCGCGGTTGGGTGCATAGGAGAGCTTGACGAAGCGGGGGCCAATGCCGGCATATGGCACCTCGGCCTCGAACTCGATCTCCCGGCCCGCGAACGCGGCATCGAGGTTCTGGCGAATGACCGCGTAGGCGTCGTCGCCAATCACTTCCGGCACGCGCTTACCAATCACCTCAGCCGGCGTCAGCCCCAGGCGTGCCGCGAAATCGTGGTTAACGTACTCGTAGCGTCCATCGACGGTGATGTGCGCCAGGTAGGCGGGCGCGAGATCCGTCACCAGCCGTGCCTGCGCTTCGCTCCGACGGAGCGCCGCATAAAGGCGGGAGCGCGCCAGGCTTTGCGCGCACAGCTCGGCCACGGTCGCGATGAACTGGCGCTCATCGTCATCGAAGGCGCGGTCGGTCGGAAATGCGAGCGAAAGCGCGCCGATGGTCCGCCCCTGCACCCTGAGTGGAACACCTGCCACCGCGCGGTCACCCTCGACACCGTGAACGTGGTGATGATGAGGGTAGCGTTCGACCCGCTCTTCCCAACGGCCGCAGAGAATCGGCTCCTGAGTCCGTGTCACATCCGCCATCATGGTCGAGCCGTCCAACGGCAGGATGCGCGACTGTTCGAGAATGTCGGGCGCGTAGCCGAGCGCCGCGACGCTGACCAGCGACCGGGCATCGTCGTCGACGAGATAGACGTTGCCCGCGTTCGCGCCGAGCGCCGGCATGGCTTGCCCGATGATCACGGCGCCGACCTCTTCAGGCTCCAGCGCGGCGGACAGCTCGGCGGTCAGCGTCTGCAACAGCCGCGAGCGAATCTCGCGTCGCGTCTCCTGGGTCACATCGCGCAGAACGATGGCCAGCCCCGCGCCGTGAGGCGAGACCCGCAGCTCCAGCCATCGCTCGGACCCGGACGGGAACTGGGGAATGCGTTCCAGCCGGCCTCCCTGCCGAGTGGCCATCGCTCGCCGCAGGAGCGCGGCCGGGGCATCTGCATTCAGCGCGGGCCAGGCATCCCACAGGAGGTCGCCGCCTCCCTGGCAGTCCGTCGCGGCACAGGCGGCGCGAGCGGCCAGATTCTGGGCAACGATGCGCCACTCGCGGTCGACGAGCAGCGCCGCATCGCCGACGAGGTCGAGGAAGATGAGCGCCGTGCCGAACGGCAGCATGCCGGTCACGTCACTCGAGGCCAGTTGATGGGCGCTTGCAGAATCACGATCGGAAAGAACGCTTTCTCTGGCCGCGAGCGACGCCGAATCGCGGTGCATGAAGGCATTGTACCCAGCAATGTTATGGACAAGGCGTCCTGACCGAGCCCTGCGCTACCCTTTCGGATACGGCTCCGGAATCGTTCGTGACAAATGCAGGCCAGGCTACAAAGCAGTGGGCACGCCGCGCGGGACCGGCGACTCGCGCGGCACTTGGCCGGACGCCATTGCCGCAAGAGAACATGTGTTCTATACTTGAGCAATGGCACGTGTTCGGTACATCGAAAAGCCTTGCAAGACCGCGCTCAACCGCGTCTCGGGCATGCCGTTTCACTGGTCGCTCAACCCCTATCGGGGCTGCACCCACGGGTGCCACTATTGCTACGCGCGCGCCACGCATCCGTATCTCGGCTTCGACGCGGGCGAAGATTTTTCGACACGGATCGTGGTCAAGACAAACGTGCCAGAGGTTCTGCGCCGGGAGCTTGGCAAGCCGTCGTGGCGTCGCGAGCGCGTGGCGATCGGCACCGGGACCGATGCCTACCAGCCGTGCGAAGGCCGATACCGCCTCACCCGCCGCGCGCTGGAGGTGCTGCTCGATGCTGCTACGCCAGTGAGCATCGTCACCAAGTCGACCCTGGTCCTGCGCGATCTGGACCTCCTCGCCAGGATATCGGACGGGCCCGGCGCGACGGTGTACTTCACGATCACGACACTCGACCCGGCGCTTTGGCGGCTGATCGAACCAGGCACGCCCCCTCCCGCCAAGCGCCTCGAGGTTTTGCAACGTCTGAGCGAGGCGGGGATCGTCACCGCGGTCTTCCTTGCTCCGATTCTGCCAGCAATCACCGATTCTGTCGCGTCGATCGAGGCGGTCGCGGCGGCGGCCAGGGCGCACGGGGCCGCCTCCTTCGGCTCATCGCCGCTGCGGCTCGTGCCGCTGGTAAGGGAGCACTACCTCGATTTCGTGGCCCGGAGCTTTCCCGAGCTGTCAGCGCGCTACGAGCGGGCCTACTTCGGCGCCAATCTCCCGGCGGATTACCAACGTGCTATCGAGCGCCGCGTCACGCGCATCCGGCAGCGGCACGGGTTCACGGACGATGCGATGGGAGACCGCCGTGAAGTGCCGCGGCCGGCATCCGCGCGACGCGGCGCCACTCCCCGCGGGAATGCCCAACTTGCCTTTCCTCTGTGAAGGCGCCAACGCGACGGACAACGCATCCCAGCGGCTGGAGCCGTTGGGATCGGCACATGGGCGCGTTTGCAGGCCTACCCTGAACCTTCAGGCGCCTCGTGTCTGGTGGTCTGGGGCGTGCCCGCAAGGAACTGCTCCATTTCGTCGACGGTCAGGGGAGGCGCCAGGTGCCTCCCCTGCGCGCGGTTGCAGCCCAGGGAATGGAGCAGGGCCAATTGCTCCCCGTTTTCGACGCCGCCTGCGGTGACATCCATGCCAACCGCGTTCGCCATGGTGACCAACGCGCGCACGACGTCTTCCTGCCGCTCTTCGCCAAGCCGAGAAACGAAGGAGCCGTCGAGTTTGAGATCATCAATGGCGATGGTCGTGAGCGAGTCGAGAATCGACCAGCCGTTGCCAAAGTCGTCGATGGTGACCTTGACACCCATGCGGTTGAGCTCGGAGACCGTCGCCGTGGTGACCGCGGACGCCGCCAGCGCGTCGGCCTCCTTTACCTCCAGCGCCAGGCTGGTTGGCGCGAGGCCCGACTTACGGAGCGCCAGGGCGATGTCAACGGCTAGCGTCGGTTGCCGGATCTGGCGCCCGGTGAGGTTCACGCTGACCTGAAGCGCGTGAAAAGCTGGGTAGCGGTGCTGCCACGCTTTCATTTGGCGGCAGGCCTCCTCGATCACCCAGCGGCCGAGCGGCACGATCAGCCCCGTTTCATCGGCGAGCGAGAGAAACTCGGCAGGGAGCAGCGTTCCTCGCTCCGGGTGGTTCCAGCGCAACAGCGCCTCCACGGCCACAATCTGGCGCGTGGCGATATCGACCACCGGTTGGTAGGCGATGCCAAACTCTCCTGCTTCCAGGGCGCGACGCAGCGCGGTTTCCTGCACGTCTCCATCATGGCGGCGCCGGTCGATCCGCTCGTCATAGATGGCGTAGACGCCGCGGCCGCTCGCTTTGGCGCGGTAGAGCGCCCGGTCCGCCGCGCGAAGCAGCGCTTCGGGCGTGGCAAGCTCCTGGGAAGACGTGGCGATGCCGATCGTGCCGTCGACGCTCAGATCGAAGCCGTCAATATGGAAGGGCGACCGGAGCGCGTCGAGCAGCGCCTCGGCCACGGCAGTGATGTTCCGGGCGGCATCGCCATCGAGAATCACCACGAACTCATCCCCGCCAAAGCGGGCCAGCGAGCCAAGCCCGCTGACCTGGGAGGCGAGCCGCCTCGCTACCGCCACCAGCAGCTCGTCGCCCGCCGCGTGGCCGATGCCGTCGTTGATGAACTTGAAGCGATCAAGGTCGAGAAAGAGCAGGCACGCGCCCGATTGATCTGGATCGCTGAGGAGCGAGCGCAACCGATCCATGACCAGACGCCGGTTGGGCAGACCAGTCAATGAATCGTAGAACGCCATGCTGTGCAGGCGCGTCTCGACCGCTTTCTCGGCCGTGATATCGATGAGCACGCCGTGCCACAGCTGGCTTCCCGATGTGGGTTCCTCGGTCAGGTCCGCCATGTCGCGCAGCCAGATCTGCTGCCCGGAGCGCGCTTGCACCCGATAGGAGACATCCAGCGGCTCGCGCGTGGCGATGGCGCGGGCGACCGCGGCACGGACGCGCGCCTGATCCGCCGGCTGCACCCTGGCAAACCAGTGGTCCGGGTGCGGTGGGAATTCCTCGGCCGTCCAGCCAAGAATCTGCTCGACCCGCGGCCCCAGATAGGTGGTCTCGACCGAGCCGGCAACGTGCTGTACGTACGGTATCGCGGGCATCAATTCGATGAGGCGGCGGTAAACGCCGGCATCGGGCGAAGGACGCCCAAGCCCGTACCACTGCGCCGGTGCACACGCGGTGTTGGCGGCCGCGTCACGCTCCCGGACCGGCAGCGGCGCTCGGCGGAGCGCCCGGCCCGCCAGCTCCGCGGCCCCCAGGAGCGATGCCTGATCATCGCCAGAAGCAGGATCATCTCCCGAACGAAAAATGGCAATGAGCCCGCGCTCGCGATGGGACTCGACATCCTGGATCGGCGCGCTGGCGAGGAGCCGCAGGCCAAAGCCACGCGCCAGGCTCTCCATGTGAAATGCCGCGCGTCCAGCACGCGATTGGCGCACCCCTCGCCGTTGCTGCTTGGACGCATCCGGCGTCGTCTCCAAATCCATCAGGACAGAGAGGAGGAGCGGCGGCGCATTGGGAGCAGCGCCAGAGCTGAATTGGAGGTTGGCATCATCGAAGAGCAAAACCGCGCTTATGCCCTGTTCGACATACCGATCCAGCAGAAGGCAGATCTCGTCGAGAATCACCGGCAGTGCTTCGCCGTTGGCCACGAGCTCGAGGACATGCTTCCGATCCGCCAGCTCTCGGTCGCGGCGGTCAATGTCTGTTCGAGCAGCGGTCGTGACCTGCAAAGCCCCTCCTTTGCCGGGAAGTATCGCCTGCTGACTCCGCGAACGTAGTCTTCCTCGACCGCTAGACGTCACATTATCGACAGACAGGCGATCATCGGCGTGTCCGGATGGGATACCTCGGAACACACGAACGTGCGTCCTGGAGCGCGGCAGCTTGCCGCGCGCAAAGTATATGAAACTTTCAGTAAGATATCGAGAAACATGCCGGTTGTATGCTCGCAATTGTTACTAGACAACCAGGCCCTCGCACGCCTCCGCCGGGCCCGCGACCCTGTAGCGTCTCACATGAAACGTTTACGAATCCATGTCACATTTGAAACGAAAAAGCGAAGTGTCACGAGGTTCAGTATGATACATCGCGTGGCGAAGGTCACGTCCAATCGCGATCAATCCAGACCAGGCGTGCGCGTTGCAGCGAAAGGAGGGATGCGGAAACGCGGTTGCGGTCAACCCGATGGTGAGCGCTTCACCGTCTGGCGGCCGCCGGCTCTCCGGGCATCCGCTGGCGCGTTGCAGTCCGAGAGCCATGCAACAGGAAAGCGCCAATCGACTCGCCTGGAGCATGGGCGAGGTGAGAGAAAGGCGGGGTATTGACAGGATCGTCAAAGTGAACTAAGATAGGTGTCATTGCGAGATCATTGCACTGAGATGCAGGTAACAACGGCAACCGCCGATGGAAGTGGAGAGGATTGGCGTTATCGCCTCATACTCTTCGTTGACGAATGGAGGATCATCATGACCTGGGATGCTTGCGAAGTTCTGTAGGAGATCGGGCGCCGGAGCGAGGCGCCTGCCGCGAGGCGGAGCGACCTGCCGGGACACGAAGAAACGGAGCCGGACGATGACCTGGGACACCCGCGAGATCTAGCTGGCGCGATTCGCCAGCCTTGGAATGTCGGCGCCTAACACAAGGGAAGGGATGGAACGCCATGACGTGGGATGCGCGTGAGCTCGATTGCCTCGATAGCGCGACCTGGAAGTAACGCGGACCGCCGACGCATCAAAAGGGAGGAAACCGATGACCTGGGACGCACGGGAGCTCGACGTCATTGAAAGCGCGACCTGGAAGTAACCGGCAAGCACAGAAAGGACACGACGCCATGACCTGGGATGCACGAGAGCTCGACCTCATGGAAAGCGCCACCTGGAAGTAACTGACCAAACCCGATCGCCACTGACACGGACAGGAGCCGAACGATGACCTGGGATGCCCGCGAGATGGACTGCCTCGACAGCGCGACCTGGAAATAGCCAAGCCACGCGATTCGACGCTCGACAACGAACACCAAGAGAGAGGGACGAACGGCAATGACCTGGGATGCACGAGAACTCAATTGCCTCGATAGCGCCACCTGGAAGTAACAGCCGTCAGTTTCGAAGGAGCACTGCCATGACCTGGGACGGACCCGCGACCGATCGATTCGACAGCGCCACCTGGAAGTAGGCGCGTCCACTGGCCTTCAGCACGAACGGAGAAACGCCATGACCTGGGATGCCCGAGAGCTCGATCTGACCGACAGCGCGACGTGGAAGTAGCCGGCAGCCGATCGAAAGGACTTGGAGCCATGACCTGGGATGCCCGCGAAATGGATTGCCTCGATAGCGCGACCTGGAAGTAGCCCTGGGGGCGTCTGCCGCATCGCGCGGCGCCCGGCATCGGCCGGCAAGCCCCAGTTGACCGCATCTCCAATCAACGCCAGCCCGGTCACCACGACGAATGATGTGGTGACGCGCGAAATCCAGATTCGGTCCAAGCCGCCTCGCGGCTGCAATCTGATCCCCATTTCGTCCGCACGGGCATCGGTGTTGCCCCACGACTTGCGTATCTGACCTGAATACCGGGTAGACTGCCGCGGGAATCAACGACCCTCTGGCGCAGGGAGCGTTCCCCGTAGGTCAGTTGACGTGAGCGAACTACCTCTCAGAACCCGGGTTTATACCTTGCTGCTGGTCGTCGTGACCGTAGCGGCATTCATGGTGACCTGGTTCCTCCTGGGCCAGTCGTTCAATCAGACCCATCTCATCACTGCCGCGATCCTCCTCATCATGATCCTGGCGGCAGAGCTGCTCGACGTCTCGTTCCCTCATTCAGTCATCACCTTCCATGTCTCGGTCTCCGCGGCCTTTTGCTTTGCCGCCGGCCTGACCGTCGGGCCCGTGCTGGGTGGCATGATTGTCGCGCTGGCGCACATCGCCGACGGCATGTACGTTCGCCGTGAAGCCATCAAGATCGTGGTCAACGCCTTCGGGCTCGGGCTTTCGACGCTCACGAGCGGCCTCGCGTATCTGGCCCTGGCCGATCCCGCGCAATCGACGCTCGGCAGTTTCCAGAATCTCGCCGCGGTAGCTATCGCGTCCGCCGTCTACACCCTCGTCAACACCGGATCGCTCGCCCTCATCGTGGCGCCCGTCATGGGCGTCGGCACATTCCAGATGTGGCGAGCGAACTTCAGCGGCCTCTACGTCGAGTTGCTCACCGTTGCCACGCTGGGCAGCCTGATCCCGGTCCTGGTCACCGAGAACCCTGTCGCCGTCGTCCTGCTGGTC
>CAYSXO010000246.1:1405-7632 GCA_964434995.1 uncultured Sphaerobacteraceae bacterium | reverse complement strand
GCTGCATATACAGGAGGTTATTGCTTCGGTTATAGAGGCCGTAGATGGCAACCGCGCCACCGCGCGGGTCGGCGGTCAAGTCGATAAGCCGCCCCCCGGCGTCGCCGGCTTCGCGCTCGAAAAGGGTGCGCGGCGCGGTCCACTCGGTTCCATCGATTGGCCGCGTGCTCCACTCCACGCGTGCAGCACTGCGCATCTCTTCGGCTGTCGTTCCCTGGTAGACCGACCAGATGACGACGAGACGATCCCCGTCGGCGACGAGATGCGGCCAGGCCGGGTTGAGATCGGGCGCATGACGCACGTTGATCTGGACTGGCTCTGTCCATTCATCATCAATCAGGTCGCTCGCCAGGAGGTCGGCGTTCGTCGGCAGGGCATTTCGCTGTTCCGGCGTCATGTGTCTCTGGTCTCGCCAAACCACGTGAAGGTCGTCCTGTGTGCCAATTGCAAGCGAGGCCAGCATCTGATGACCGGCATCGGGATGTGGCGCAATGGCCGAGGGTATGGTCCAGTCGCCATTCTCGAAGCGCTGATAAACAAGCTGGCTCCAGGCGTTGGCTGAATCGGACATGCGCTCGGAATACACCAGATGCACGGCGCCTTTGCTGTCGATGGCTGTTGAAGCGCCAAATTGCGTGGTCTCGTTGCCAATGGCTCGGGCCGGAAGCCAGACGGAGAGTTCCGGGTCGAACCGTGACGCGAAGAGCCTACGGATGCCGTAGCCGTCATCGGCCCTGGGCTGGGCAGTAAAGAAGACCCAGGCGCCGCCATCTGGAGTGGTGACGATTTGCGGAACCCACTCTTCCCAAACGCGATAGGCGCGTCCCGCGCCCTCACTTTCGATCCGGAAGACGTCATACGCCGGTTGCGGGATCTCGGGAGGCATTGCCGAGGTGGGATCGGGAGTAGCCGCTGGCTCCGGGTCCTGCGCGAGCGCCACTGATGGACCGAGCGCGCAGAGCATCGCGCAAAGCGCGAGCAACCGAAGCAACGATGTTGTCATGCTGAAAGCCTCCCGGCGGCCCGGAGCGTGACCGGCGCTCGTCGGCGCGAGCCTCGACAGGAATGGCGGCAGGCCAATGTCGAGGCGCCTATCGCAGCGCTCGCCATTCTCCAGGCGAGGCATTCCACGGGGAAACAACTCTACTCTCGACCGGCCTTCCGCTGCCACGATTGGCATGAAAACGCATCAGACATCTCCATGGACCGAAGACACGCCGAAGTTCCGCCGACGAGCTCCGGACGTGGCTCTCAAGCGCACTTGCCAAGCGAAGACAGCCATCGACATCGCCGCGCCACAGGCAATTGCGATCACGTTGACGGCGTCGTTATTGCACCAGGGCATGCCACGAGCAACGTGGGTTGGCATGCCGCATGCGTGAACATCCTGTTCGGTTTCTTCTTCGCAGGCAGGACAGATGCGAACCTCCTGGATCGTTGCGCCAAGGAGACTGTCGGTGATCGAGCCAGCAACTCCGCCAAGCAGGGTGGCCGTGAACATCCCTCGCGCTCCCCTTGTCGTGTCTGGCGGCTTGCCGGTGGAGAGAATGACGGCGACCATCGCCGATCCCGCCCAGGTGGCCAGCAGCCCCACGGCACTGGCGCCGCCTGACGCGCCAACAGGGAGCGGTCTCAATGTGACGATCGATCGCGGGACGCCCCCATACCGAATCCCGACCTCCGTCGACCAGGAATCGGCGGCCGCCGTTGCCACCGCGCCCGCGTAGGCGGCGAGCACATATGGCAGAGCGAAGGGCGGAGCGCCAATGGCACATGCTGCCGCCAGAGCGGGAACCCCGCCGTTGGCGAGAACCTGCACGCGGTCTCGGCGGGAGCCGCGACGTTGAGGCCGAGACGTGCGCGAAGGTAGCCGCCCCAGTGCCGACGTGGTCAGCACGTAGGCAACCAGTGCGAGACTGCCACGCCAGCCAGTCCCGGCGTGGACGAGCGCGCCAATGGGGACCGCGAGCGCCGCCCCGCCGCTGGTCAGCGCCCGCGCTCGATGCGCCACGAATGCCACGCCTAGCGCAAGGGCGACCCCCGATTTCCAGGCTGACCGTCTCAGACGCATCGTCTCCCGCGCATGCCACGCGCCCGAGACGGCGCACCGGCACATGATACGGAGGATGCGCGATAATGCGGACATCGGCGAGAATATGCGCGGACTGCCGGGCCCTCTAGCTCAACGGCAGAGCAGTGGACTTTTAATCCATTGGTTCAGGGTTCGAATCCCTGGGGGGCCACCATCCGCCGTTCTTGAGATCCGACAAGGGAGTCTTCTCACGCCCGACGCCGCTACACGCACGTTTGCCATCCTTGCCACGTGCCGGAGCAACACCAGTGGTTATGGTATCCAGCGGAGAACGCCCACGCCGCCATGTCCGCCTGGTTCCAGACATCCCAGATCACATTGGGATCCCCGCCCCAACCTGAACTGAAAGAGGCCGCAATCACCGGTGTATGCGTTGTACGCCCAAGGATCGAGCCCGCTCTCACAGGTTGCTGTTGAAAGAAGCCAATCGCCTGAGACGCCATATCGACCGGCAGCGTCATAGATGATGGAAACGATCCACTCTTCCGCGGCAGCTTTACCGCGGCCAACACCAAGACTGAGAAGCGCCCCACCAACCAGGGCGCCAAAGACGCGTCGACGTTTCACGAATCGATCTCATCCTGCCCGCACCAATCCTCTTTCCACCCAGTGAGGAAGAGCCAAACGGGGTCACTCTCACACCAGCGGCGCGAGGGTACGCGCCGTTTCGGGCGGAAAGTGTGACTCAACTCAGGGTGACGTGTCCTCCTGTATCATGGAATCAAGCTACATACGCGGGACAAGCACGAGAGCGAATCGGGATAGGCGCGTCCGACTGTGGCAGACGCTAGTCGGGCGTAGCTGGTGTTCGCGGCGCTTGAGGCGGCGTCACGCCGTGGCGCGCGGCCAGCTCGACAAGCTCATTCCAGGTCGTTTCCGGAATTGGGATGCCATCACGCTCGCGGCTCGCGCGAACGACGAGCTCCGGCTGACCCGGCAACATGACCGACGTCACCCCTTCGGCCGGCGGAGCGCTTGTGATCGCCTCGCACTGGGCTTCCGATTGCGCCCGAAACACCTCAGGGTCGGTGAATCGGGCGATATCGATCGCCAGAATGAACGGCCCGTTTACGCCCCGCGGGCCGTCATACGCGGACGGGTCGAGCCCGGCAAGGCCTCGGCCGATAAATTGCGCGAGCAGGCTGAACCCGCTACCCTTGTGCCCGCCGAACGGCACGAGCGCCCCCCCGGAATAGAAGTCCCAGGGATCGGTGGTTGGCCGACCTTCGACATCGACGACGTTTCCCTCAGGGACTGCAAGTCCGCGAGCCCGGGCAACACGAAGCTTGCCTTCGGCGATGCCAGCCGTCGCCACGTCAAGACAGACTGGCGGGAGTCCCTGGGTACGGGGAACGGCCCACGCGATGGGATTCGTGCCCATGACGCGCGAGCGCCCGCCAAATGGCGCTACCGCTGGCGCGGCGTTCGCCATGGCCATCCCGACCATGGTTTCCGTGGCGACTGCCTCAACATAGGGTGCGACCCGGCCAATGTGATAGCAGTTGTGGACGACAGCAGCGCCGAGCCCGAAAGTACGCGCGCGAGCGATTGCCGAGCGCGTGGCGAGCCACATGGCGGGTTGTCCCCAGCCGCTTTCCGCGTCAATGATCGCGACCGCGCCGGACTCCGAGACGAGTCGAGGAGAGGACGATGGGACGACGTGACCCAGCCGCGCGCCATCGAGATAGCTGGGCAGGCGCAGCACGCCATGCGAATCGTGACCTGCCAGGTTGGCGTTGATGAGGGAGTCAGCCACGACGGCGGCTGACTCCTGGCTCGTACCAACCGCGCAAAGAAGATCGCAGGCGAACTTATGAAGATGCTCAGCTCTCGCGTCAGGCATGGTTTGTTTATCAAGCTCCCAAAACCAGCTGGCCGCTTGCAAGGCGGCACGAACTCACCACTTCTCCCAGTGAACAATTGCATCGAGGGGTTTTCGGGATGCGGGTTTGAAATCCGTACCCTTCGTATGGGCGATCGGGATCAACCCTGCCTGCGTCACCTGATCGAACGGAATGCCCAGTAGCCTTGCCGCGTCTTCCTCATAATGTAGGTGAACTGTTGTCAGGCAGGTTCCCAGGCCGCGAGCGCGGGCGGCGAGCATGAAGCTCCACACCGCTGGCAGGATCGATCCCCAGTACCCAGCCTGTTGCTCGGTGTCCGGGCTGACCAGGCGGCCGGCCAGACAGGGTACGACCAGAACTGGCACATGCTCCATCTGGTCCGCGAGGTATTGCGCCGAGCGATAGACGCGAACAACCTGCCGATTGAGCGCTGCGTTCCGCTGGCTTGATCCGCCTCCGTTCATCGAAGCCAGGTAGGCCTCCCAGCCACGTTTGTAGATTTTCGCGAGAGCGCGGCGGACTTTTCCTTCCGTCAGCACGATGAACGACCAGGTCTGCCGGTTGCCACCCGTTGGCGCCTGTTGCGCCACCCGAAGGCACTCCTCGATGAGCGAACGTTCGACGGGCCGCTCGAGATCGAGCCGAAGCCGCACCGACCGGGTGGTCGTCAGAAGCTCGTCGGGGTTCAGATCAAGAAGCGGCATGCGTGCTCCGGGAAGACTAGCTCAGGAAGTCGCCGGAATTGTCGCCACCGCTGGTGTCTTCTGGAGGCGGAGGCGGTGATGGCGCTCCATCCCCGGCGTCCCCAGATGGCGGGGGAGGCGGCGGCGCCCCACTCGACGGCGCGGTTGGCGTCGGGGTTGGAGATGCAATGGTGCGATCGCCAAAGACATCAAGTCGATCTCGTTCCGGCAGCTCCAGCCGGGGAAATGGTGTCGGGGTCGGCGTCGGCGCGGCAGTGTAGGAGATATTCCGCGTAACGACTTCAATACCCTCCGGACCCGTCGCGAAGAAGATGGAGCCGGTTTCGTAGGTTGACTCGCCTTCTGGATCGACATCGACGACGATGCCTTCGTCCTCATCCTGGCCGTCGCCGTTCCCATCTTCGAACTGCTTTGACCGGCGACGAGCCTTCGTCGCGAGCGGCGAATCGAAAAAAGCGCTGCCCGCGTTGTTGCGCGCGTCGCCGTCATCCTCGGTGGTGTCAGGCTCGTCGTCGCGGTTGCGGTTCCGTCGCTGCTCGCGCTCAACGGTTGATTCAGATTGAGCCTCGCGTTCCTCGCTGGAATTTCGGTCTCGGCCGCGATCTCGTTCGCCGTCGTCGTCCCGCTTCCGATCGCGGTCACGTGTCCTCGAATTCTGGTCCGCGTCGTCACGATTCCGGTCTTGATCGCGGGTTCGCTTTCCTTCCGCTGCTGTCTCGTCAGCTTGATCGTCCTGGCGCCTGGCCTTTCGCTCCTGGCCACGCCCTTCGCTCTGGGTCTCGTCGGTTCCCTGATCCTTGCCTTTCCTGCGCCGCGCGGCAAAGGTGCTTGAGACGCCGCTGACGAGCAACGTGGCAACCGCGCCATGTTTGGCGTAGTTCAGGATGCGGTTGGCGATTTGATGCACAAATGACGAGCGTGTCTCACGCCCAGCGCCTGATTCCGGCATTGTCCTTCCCTCAGGGACCCATCCGCTTCCGGGGCCCAGGCGCGGGCGGGGAGCCGCATGGCCGATTTTACACGGATCATCGGTATGGCGGAGCAGTCACCTCGCGTGAAAGCGGCTTGCGAGGGCCTGCTCCGCCGCGTGAAAACCGGACATTCCATGAACTCCTCCGCCCGGCGGCGTCGCTCCTGAACAACGAAAGAGCAGAGGATTTGGTGTCGCGTAGGGGGACGGCCGGCCCAGAGCCCATGAGAGATAGGCTCGGATGTCCTGGCGTCCACCGTTGATCGCGCCGCCGACGAGGTTCGCATTTGCCGCATGAAGTTCGGCAGGACCCCGCGAGTGCCGAGCGAGAACGAGTTCCTGAAACCCGGGCGCAAAGCGGGCGATCTGGCGCTCGATGCGCCCAGTCATGTCCATCGTCGATCCGGCGGGAACGTGACAGTATGCCCAGAGGATGTGTTTCCCTTCTGGTGCTCGTGTCGGATCGAAGAGACTTGGCTGGCTGGCGATGACAAAGGGGTGATCAGGATGGTCGCCGCGCGTAACCGCCGCCTCGGATATCGCGATCTCCTCAAGGTTGCCGCCAAGATGAATCGTCCCCGCGCTTGCGCACTCGGGGGCGATCCACGGAATCGGCG
>CAYSXO010000246.1:0-1336 GCA_964434995.1 uncultured Sphaerobacteraceae bacterium | reverse complement strand
AAGCGCCTTCCCGGCTATGGTGGCAATCTGATCGGGGCTGGTGTCGAAAAGAACCGCGCGGGCGCCTGGAATGTCCCGCATCGAGCGTACCGGATGTTCCATCTCGATCGTGACGCCGAGGCGTTCGGCGACCGCAACCAGCGCTGCCGTGAGGTTGCCCGCTCCACCGCGAACGATTGGCCATCCGCAAGCGTGCCCGAGGAGCATGAGAAAGAGGCCATAGCCGGCGGTCAGCGGTTCGTCCATCCGCAGAAACGAGTGCGCGGCGTTTCCGGCCAGTAGCGCGCGGGAACGGTCGTCGTGGAAGTGGCTCGCAGCAAACCCCACCGCGGAACGAAAGGCTTGGACGCCGAACCGAGCCAGAACGGCGGGGTGCTTGATGCCACGTGGCGGCGCCAGAAGATCCGAAATGAGCGTTTCGCTTTCAGCAACGAACGGAGATAGCAAGGACCGATAGGCGTCCTCGTCAGTGCCGAGTCGAGATGCCGTCTCCTCGACAGAACGGTAGAGCATGACCGCCGATCCATCATCTAGTGGATGGGCGAGCGGAGCGGGAGGGTGAAGCCATTCCAGGCCGTGCGATGCAAGATCCAGAGAGCGGAAAAACGGCGATGCCAGCGCGGCTGGAAAAACCGAAGCGCCGGAATCATGAATGAACGTGGGCAAGGTCAGGTGACTGCTGCGCACAGCGCCACCCGGGCGGGTGTTGGCCTCGAGAATCGTGACGCGAAGCCCGGCCTGGGCGAGGCGAATTGCCGCGGCCAGTCCATTTGGTCCAGAGCCTATGACGATGGCGTCACTCTGATGTGCCATGCTTCTGCTTTCCCCGGTCCTGCAACAAGGCGACCATCCGCTCGGCTCCATCCAGGAAACCATACACCCGCAAGCGGACGTTTATAGGGACAGTGACATGCGCCCCGAATGCACGAGTGGGAACGATGCGAAGACCCGGCTCGGGCAGGGCGCTGTGGTTGCCTCGACATGGTGAAGGGAAGGTCAATGCGCAGCGTTGTCGTGGGTCTGGCGATCTCAGGAGCGCTGTTCGGCGCGGCTCTCGCGCCGGCGGTAGCTCAGCAAGGGGTCGTCATCGAGAACAATGGGGTCAATAGTAGTGATAGCGCTCGCGGTGCGGACAATGTGAACATCTCCCGCGCGTCTGGCGCGTCATCGTCAAATGATGGCGCTGGCGTCGGCAATGAAGCGGGGTACGTGGCCAGGGAAAAGAACCGCGACCGCAAGGATCGAGGCGAGCGGAACGCAAATCGCGGCGGCGGTGAGGAAGCGCCCGCCGACACGTCTGGAGCGGCGCCCGCCGACGATTATCAGGCTTACACCG
>CAYSXO010000245.1:0-7653 GCA_964434995.1 uncultured Sphaerobacteraceae bacterium | reverse complement strand
CCGTCGCTGTTCAGGTACGCCTCAACATTCGCAGCCTGCTCTTCGGCCGTCACCGCGAATGCATGCTCGCCCGTTTCGCCCTTGGCCACGAAATACATGTATGGCGTGTCATTCGGGAAGAGTACAGCCTGAATCGACGCGAATCCCGGATTGGCAATCGGGCCTGGCGGCAGCCCATCATTCTGATACGTGTTGTACGGACTCTCGGCAAAAAGATCGTCGCCGCTCAACTTGGGCCACCAATCCTGGGCCGTGCCGAGGACATACTGCACCGTTGGATCGGCATCGAGGCGCCACCCTTGCTCCCATCGGCTCAAGTAAACGTCCGCGATTGTCGGGCGCTCCTCCGGCAATTGCGCTTCGCGCTCGACCAGTGACGCAACGGTCAGCACCTGATGAATATCGAGCCCCATCTGCTGAGTGCGTTCCCGCATCTCAGGCGTGTACTTGTTGCCGAAGTTGGTCAACATTGTCGCCACATTCATGGTTGGGTCGCGGCCGTTGAACCGGTAGGTGTCAGGAAAGAGGTATCCCTCGAGGGACTGGTCTGCCGGGAGGCCAGCCAGGAAATCGAAGTGAGATCGGTCAATGGTAGCCACGGCATCGAGAAATGCCGCCGCGCCCCCTTCGCCACCAAGGCGCTCATACTCCTCGGCAATCTGCTCGACGCGCCAACCTTCGGGAATCGTGATATCGAACGATTCCGGCGCGGTCGACGCGGCAACAGGTTCCTCCTCGGGCGCCGCGCCAGTGATGCGGTCAACGATTTGAGGCACGCTCATTCCCTTGCGGAGGGTATACGTCCCGGGCACCAGAGCCCCTCCAGCAAGTCGAAACTGTCCCTGAAACAGAAGCTTGGAGCGAATGAGCCCCTGAGCAACGAGTTCGTCAGCGACCTCGGCGTCAGTCTGTCCATCGAAAACCGACAGCATGATCGGCGTCCCGGCATCGTCGGGGCGGGCCAGCTCGGTCGCATAGGTGAAGGCCCAGAAGCCCGCGGCGACAACCACGACGGCCAGTGCCGCGATGGTTACCACCTTTAGCGATTGAGTAAAGATCCGCAACACGCGATCGAGCACCTCCTCGGGTGTGTGGCGGCGGAGGTCAGTTCCCTCCACGCATTGACGATAGTCATAATAGGGTCCATGTTTGCGGCCAACAACCAGCAACGCAATACGGACAACGATGCTGCCGCCGGCAACTCCCGGGGCCGACTGGTGGTGATTGCCGGCCCCACGGCAGTCGGCAAGACGGCTCTTGGCATCACCCTGAGCCAGGAGTTCTCTGGCGAAGTTGTCAACGCCGACTCTCGCTATCTTTACCAGGGATTCGATATTGGCGTGGCAAAGCCGGACGTACGGGAACGCGCCAGCATTCCCCATCACCTGATCGATATCCTTCCTCCGGACGCTGACATGAGCCTTGCGAGATTTCAGGACATGGCCCTGGCCGCGATCAAGGATATTCACAGCCGAGGCGCCCTGCCGCTCCTGGTAGGAGGAACGCCGCTCTACATCAATGCGGTCGTAGAGGGTTGGCGCATCCCTCGAGTCTCCCCCAACCCTGGCCTGAGATCGGCCCTTGAGGCAGAGGCGAACGAGATTGGCATCCAGGCGATGTCCGAACGTCTGCGCGCTGTAGATCGCGATTCGGCTGACCGCTGCGGCGCAAATCTGCGGCGTATCATCAGGGCGCTCGAGGTCTTTGATGCCACCGGGATTCCGATGTCAGCGCAGGAGGGCAAAGGCCCTCCCCCATTCGATTCGCTGGAGATCGCCCTTACTCTGCCCCGCAACGCGCTCTACCGCGCGATTGACGCGCGCGTTGAATACCAGGTTGCTCGTGGATTGGTCGACGAAGTCCGAGACCTCCTCCGCAAGGGCGTGCGGGCAGATGCGCCCGCGATGAGTAGCATCGGGTATCGGCAACTCCTTCCCTATATACGGGGCGAGTCGTCTCTGGCTGATGCCGTCGAGAGGATAAAGGCAGATACCCATCGTTATGTCCGGCACCAGGAAACGTGGCTGCGGCGCAATCCTCGACTTACCTGGATCGACACCACGCGGCCAGGCTGGCAGTTGGAGGCAACGATCGTGGTACGGGAATTTCTCGCGCGGCCGGGAATCGAATGAGCGGCGGGGCCGAAAGAACGATGCGGGAAAGACGAGATCGCTTCGTATACTTTATGGCATCTGCGTCGGTGTCCCGCTTCATGACGCCAGGAAGGAAGACCAGTTGGACCGTCAGGCATACGTCGAGAACATCATCGATCACTACGAGCATCCCCGGAACAAGGGGCGTCTGGAAGATGCCGACGTTCAACTTGGCGGCGGAAACCCAGGGTGTGGCGACCTGATCACCATGTATGTCAAGATCGGTGACGATGATCGCGTCGAAGCCGTCAGTTTCGAGGGAGCAGGCTGCACAATCAGCCAGGCAGGTGGCTCAATCGTCACGGAAATCGCCAAGGGACTCACGCTTGACGAAGTCAAGGCCCTCGGCCTGGATCACATTACGGAAGAGATGGGCGACGAGATCGTCAAGAGCAGAGTGCGCTGCGCGACGCTTGCGCTCGGAACGCTTCAGGCCGCCATCGACCAGTTTCGTCAGGACCGTGAGCGGCGAGAGGCCGGCTTGCCGCCAATCGAGCGCCCCTCGTTTCAGGTATAGCAGCAGGCATCTCCGCGCTTGACCGATCGCGCGTCTCCTCACGAAATTACGCTCAGTGCTGCATGGCATGCGGAACTGATCGCCCGCGACCTCGAAACGACGGACGGACAATCCGTACAAGTGATTCACCGTGGCACGTGGAGCCACGGCCTCGGCCCGGACTTCGCCGACGCATTGTTGCTGTTCAATGGCCGAGAGCTACGGGCCGGCAGCGTCGAGGTCCATCTCCATACGCGCGGCTGGCGCGACCACGGCCATCACCTCGATCCACGATACGGCCAGGTCATTCTCCATATTGTTGGCCAACACGACGGCCGGGAGACTCGGCGCCTCGACGGGGCGATCATCCCTGTCGTCGCTGTCGGTCCACCGTCGGCGTATCCATCGCCAGACTTCACTACTTGGGAGTGGGACCGGGTCGGCGGTGAGGTCTGCGCCGCACAATCGGTTGCAACGAATGCGGCTGGCTTACGCGGGATCCTCTTGTCCCTCGGCGACTTGCGATTGGCCACCCGAGTTGCCCGAGTCGAGGCGCGTCTGCAGTCAGAGCCGCCTGCCGAAGTTCTCTGGCAAGACCTCCTCGACGGATTCGGGTTCTCGCGGAACCGAGAGCCAATGCGGGCTGTCGGCCTCGCATTGCCGATCGCCGCGCTCGAAGATGTGATGCGCCTGTCGCCTGGGCTTTCACTGGCCACGGCCCGGGGCGCATTGCTCGGCGTTGGGGGCTTCCTGCCCCTTTCACCCGCGGAGTCACCGACCAATGCCCTGACAAGCGAAGAGATCGTCGCGCTCGAGTCCGCCTGGCGCGGCCGAGGCACGCCGTTTCACGAGAACCAGCTTCGCCCGAGCGCATGGCAACTGGCGAGAGTGCGACCGACAAATCATCCCGTTGTGCGGCTCATCTCGGCAGCAAACATGGTCGCCGCTTCACTAGCCCGGGGAGGGCTGTTGGCCACCTTGCTCGAACAGCTCACCTCAAATGATCCGGTCCGTGGGTTCCAGGTGCTCACAACGTCGCGCTCAACTGGCGGGATCGGTCTTGACCGCGCGATTGACATGCTTGCAAGCAGCGTCATTCCATTTGCTCTGGCTCTGGCGGAATTATCTGGCGATGAATCTTTGGCCGATGCAGCAGCCAGGCTCTGGGAGCGACTGCCCGCGCCGACGCCAAACGAGATCACCCGTCGAGCCGCTCGCCAGCTTGCCGGTGGGGCACCGATCGGGAAAATCGGTGCCCGGGGGGCGCAGGGACTGATCCAACTGGACACAACCCTGTGCCGACCGCGCAGATGCTTCGAGTGTCCCATCGCCGCCTTCGAGCTCGCGGTCAACGCTGATGGCCCACCTTGTCAACGCCCGAAATCGACTCCCTGACACCGGAGATCGCGTTCCATCGACGCCTCGAAACCTTCCAAAGGTCCCAGCCAGCCCTCGAATTTATGGTTCTGACGAAGGATTGTTCGGCCTATTCCAATTTGTCACAGCATAGGATTACCCACCCAAAGGTACTAGTGAGTGACATTGCGACAAATCTTGCAATTGTCCTTTCTTCCTGTAATCTTAAGTCAGTCACAAGCGCGGGTTCGCCGGTTGGTTTGACCAGCGGTCCCGGTAGATGACGGCCCGTCAGACCCGTTTCGCGGTCGTCACAGCTTGCGGTCCGGCACGCATCAGTTAGGGCCGGATTGCACTGCATCCGAGGGAGCATGAGAGCATGAACGCCCGCAGGTTCGATGCGCTCGCCGTGGCCATGACGACGGGCACGGCGCGCCCTAACCGTCGCCAGGTACTACGGGGTTTGGCGCTGCTTGCCGTAGCCGGACTGACGCCAGGGGCCGCGAAAGCGTTTGATGGTGGGGGCCTGACGCCAGTTCAGCCGGTCGCCAGCGGCCTGGCCTGCACGAGTGGCGCCGACTGCGCCGCCGGGGAAATCTGCCTGAACGGGGCGTGTGCTCCCCGATCAGCCGTTGGCGCGGGCGCTGCCGGAACGGCAGAGGCTCCATCGACGGCGACCGCACAGGGCGTTCCAACAACGACGGCGCAGGAAGTACCAGGGACGACGGCGGTTACTCCCCCAGAAACACGGCCAGAAACCGGAGTCGGCGGTCTCATACAGCCGGGAGCGCCGCTCCCCGCCCGGATTTACTCCGGCCGATGTGGCTCGCTCGGTGCGGATGCGGCATTCCAGCTCATTGACGTCGGTTCCGTCGAAGGTGTCGAGGAAGGCGAAAACCCGCAAGGTGCGCTGACCGCAATTCCGGCAGAATTCAGCACGACCGTGGTAAACGCCACGCTCGCCGACCTCCTGGGCGCCGAGCACGCCATTGACGTGCGAGTTGACGATGCCGATCCCGCCACGTCGATTGCCTGCGGCGACATTGGCGGTCCAGTCGATGCAGGCGCGGGAGGCGGCGAGTTGGCCGTCGGCCTGCAGGAGCGGGGCAACTCCGCCTACTCCGGCATCGCCTGGCTCCAGGAAGAGGATGAGCGCACGTTGGTTCGCGTCTTCCTCGCACGTGGATTGGAGGGCGGCACAGCGACAGCCGCGCAACCGGCGGCAGTTGAGGCGCCAGCGCCGGCCGCAACGGAGACCGCACCGGGTACTGATGCTGAGCAGGCAGCGGTTACGCCGGTGGCGACTGAAACGCCGGTCGTCGAAGCGGTTGAGCCGCTCGGCCCGGGATCCGTTGTCGTCACCACGATTGACGTCAACCTTCGCGCGGAACCCTCGGAAGGCGCGGAGGTCCTGACGATTCTGGGCGAAGGCGTCCAGCTCGAAGTGACCACGGCGCCGGCGGATGGCTGGGTTGGGGTGATCGATCCCGTCTCGGGTCAGGCGGGCTTCGTCAGCGACCAATTCATCGCCCTGGCGACCTAGCGTCCCCGCCGCGGGTCGTGGGAAGGAAGGAAGCGCCGGCAGTTGCCGGCGCTTCCTTTTTGCGTGTCTCCTCCGCTATAGTCGCTCCACCCAGTAGGCGATGTATCGAAGTTCCACGCTCGGCCGCGGTGGCACACCGCCTGGCCGCGTGCGATGAAAGGTTGACCATGGCTGACCTCCCCACGGGCAAGATCAGTGTTGATGATCTGGTTGCGCTCGTCCGCGACGACGTCATCGATACCGTCGTCACCGCAACGACCGACATGCAGGGGCGCATGATCGGCAAGCGCGTTACAGCCTCATTCTTCGTCGACCACTGCCTGAGCCATGGCACGCATCTCTGTACGTATCTGCTGGCCACCGACATGGAGATGAACACCCCGCCCGGGTATTCCCACATGACCTGGGAGTCAGGCTACGGCGACTATCTGAACCGTCCCGACTGGAGCACCTTGCGCGTCATCCCATGGCTCGAAAAGACCGCGCTGGTCCTCGGCGACTTTGTGGACGAAGCGGCCGGCGAGCTTGTGCCTGTTGCTCCACGCTCGATCCTGAGGCGGCAAGTCAAGCGGGCAGAAGCAATGGGGCTTCGCCCAATGATGGCGTCTGAGCTCGAGTTCTATCTTCTGAAGGACACCTACGAAGATGCCGCCGAACGCGAGTGGCGTGATCTCCGCCCCTGGGGTTGGTATAACGAGGACTACCAACTCTTGCAGGCCACCAAGGCGGAGCCGCTCTACCGTCAGTTCCGCAACCTCATGACTCAGGCCGGAATACCGATCGAGTTCTCCAAAGGCGAAGCGGCGCCCGGGCAACACGAAGTGAACATCCACTATGCTGACGCGCTCGAGTCAGCGGATCGCGCGGCGCTCTACAAGCATGGCGCAAAAGAGATTGCTCACCAGAATGGATGCTCGATCACCTTCATGGCGAAGCCTGACCAGGCCTGGACGGGGTCATCCAGTCACATTCACTTGAGTCTCTGGGACGTCGCCGGCGCTCGTAATCTCTTTCCAGGCGCTTCCGAACCCGGAGGCATGTCAGCGACAATGCGGCACTTCCTGGGCGGGGTGATTTCCGGCTCGCGAGAGCTCTCCCTCTTCATTGCCAGCACGATCAACTCGTACAAGCGCTATGCGGTCGCCTCATGGGCGCCAGTCAATATCGTCTGGTCGCGCGACAATCGCACGTGCGGGTTTCGCATCGTCGGGCAGGGCAATGCGCTCCGCATCGAAAACCGTCTCCCTGGTGGCGATGCAAATCCGTATCTCGCGTACGCGGCTATGCTGGCGGCTGGACTGAACGGTATCGAGCAGTCAATTGAACCCCCTGACGAGTTCACGGGGAATGCCTATGAGGCGACGAACGTGCCGCGCGTGCCGCGCGCCATGTACGACGCCATTGATGCGTTTCGCCATAGTCAACTCGCCCACGATGCCTTTGGCGGTGACGTGGTTGCCCACTATCTCAACATGGCCGAAGTCGAGCAGCGCGAGTACGACCGGGCTGTCACCGATTGGGAGCGGCGACGCTACTTCGAACGAGGCTGATATCGTCCGCTATGCTTGATGATCGTCGGTTTGATTCACAAGGCAACCTGAGCATTTGAGCGGAGAGACCAAAGTTGACCGCCAGAGTCACGCGCGAACGCGCCACACGTCGCGCGTTCAGCAATTCCGAGCACCTGCGGGTTCCGATTCTCGAGGGCATCGTCGCCTACCAGCGGCAGGGAATCGTTCCTTTTTCCACGCCCGGTCACAAGCTCGGTGTTGGCGCGGATGCTGAGTTGCTGAGCACCTTCGGGGATCAGCTCTTTCACGGCGATATCCCACTCGGCGGCGGGGTTGGTGACACGCATTTCAAAGGCGACGCCCTCCGCAAGGCTGAAGCGCTGGCGGCAGATGCCTGGGGAGCCGATCGCAGCTTCTTTCTGCTCAATGGATCGTCGGCGGGCAACCATGCGCTGATGTTGGCGTCCGTCAGTCCCGGAGACAAGGTCATCGTCTCTCGCGATCTTCACAAGTCCCTGCTGGTCGCACTGATCCTGACCGGCGCGCGGCCCGTCTACATCTCTCCGGTGCTCCATTCTGAGCGCAATGTTGGGC
>CAYSXO010000244.1:0-7666 GCA_964434995.1 uncultured Sphaerobacteraceae bacterium | reverse complement strand
GACGAATTCTGGAACATGATCGACGGCGAGCGAAGCGTGGCGTCGATCGCGGAGGCGGTCTGCCTCGAATTCGGCTTCGAGCTTTCGCCGGAGCTTTTCCTGCCGCTGGTCAATGCGATGGTGGCGAGCGGAGCCGCCAAGATTGTTAGCGTCGAGAACGAAGGGGTGCGCGCCAGGTGAATCGGGACACGATCAAACAGCACATAGACGAGCATCTCGACGAGCACGTGGCGCACATCCAGCGCTGGGTGCGCCAGCCGAGCGTAAGCTGGGACAACCTCGGCGTGGAGGCGTGCGCTGAGGTTGTCGCGCGGTCGTACCGCGACCTCGGCTGCCAGGAAGTCGAGATTCTCGAAGGGCGCTTCCACCCCGGCGTCTGGGCGTACTACGACGCTGGTGCGCCGGTGACGATCCACAGCTACTGCATGTTCGACACGCGCACTGTCGACCCCACCGGGTGGAGCCACGATCCGTGGGGCGCGGAGCTGGTCCCCATGGGACCGCACCCGAAAGTGCTGATAGGCCGCGGCGCGATGGGGGCGAAGGGGCCATATGTCGCCTTCCTCAACGCGCTGTCCGCGATCGTCGCCGTCGAGGGCACGCTGCCGGTCAACATCATGTTCCTGGCCGAGGGCGAGGAGATCATGGGCAGCCCAACCTACAACGCCTTTGTGGAGCGCTATCGCGATCGCCTCGCCGACGTCAGTCTCAGCTACTGCGCGACGGGCAGCCAAGGCGCGGACGGGACGGTCAACCTCGGGTTGGGGCTCAAAGGGATGATCGTACTCCAGCTCACGGCGAGCGGCGGGGCCTGGGGCCACGGTCCGAAGAAGACCATCCACAGCTCGGCGGCCTCGCTCGTCGATTCGCCTCCCTTCCGTCTGGCGCAGGCGCTGGCCACACTCACGGATCCGGACGGCCGGGGCTGCGCCGTCGACGGTCTGCGCGATCTCTGGCCGTACCGCAAGCCGCTCGGTCAAGAAGACCGCGCGCTGCTCGACGCCCTGGGCGAGCGCTTTGCCGGGCGCGACTGGCGCGATGTACTGCCGGTTGGCGGAGCCGGGAATGTCGAGGAACTGCTTGGCAGTGCGGACGGGATCGAGCCACTGCTCACGTTCCTTTACGGCCCCACGTTCAACCTGGCCGGGCTCTGGAGCGGTTTCCTGGGCCCGAACTCGGCCACGATTCCTTTCATCGTCCCGGGATCGGCGGCAGCGATGCTCGACATGCGGCTGGTGGTCGAGGAGTCGCCGGACGAGATCATCGCCATGATCCGCCGCCACCTCGACGAACGCGGATTTGATGACATCGCCATCGAGGTCTTCGCCGCGTTCAGCCATGCCCAGACATCACCGGGCGACCCGTCCATCCAGGCCGCGCTGGCAACGCTGCGGGAATGGGGCGCCCCGGCGGACGTCTGGCCGATCCAGGCTGGGGGCGGGCCATGGACAGCGGTGCCGAACGCTATCGGCGTTCCCTGCCTGCGCGGCGGGGCCATCGGCGGCGGCAGCGGGACCGCCACCGACGAGTATCTGGTCATCGAGAGCGGCAACGGGATCGCTGGCCTGGCGGACGCGGAGAAGTTTCACGTCGACCTGCTCTTCAACGTGGCGCGGGCAGCCGGGGACGCGGCATGACGCCCGCCGCGCGGCCCGCTAACCGCGTTGAACACCTGGGAGATGTGCGAAAGGAAGGTAACCCCATGCGGCGAACGACATTTCAGCATGAAGGAACGAGCAGCGACGTGCCCCTGTCGGCGGCGGTGCGCGGGCACGGGCTGATCTGGGCCTCGGGCCAAGTCCCAGTCGATCCCACAACTCGGCAGGTTGTCGCGGGCGGCATCGAAGAGCAGACGCGGCAGACACTGGAAAACCTGAAGCGCACGCTTGCGCTGGCCGGGGCGGATCTCGGCGACGTGCTCAAGGTCAACATTTTCCTCACCGACATGACGTCCTTCGCGGCGATGAACGGTGTCTACCGCGAGTACTTTCCGGGCGAGCCGCCGGCGCGCACGACCGTTGGCACGACCGGACTAGCCAATCCTGCCATGCTGGTCGAGATCGAAGCCGTCGCCCTGGCGCCGGAATCCTGACGGGCCGGCCCATGCTCCGCCATCCCCTGCCACTGTTGACGCGCGAGGTTCCCCGCCTCTCGTTACGGCCAAGCCAGACGTGGCTGCTGGTGCAGGACATGCACGCACCCTTCGCCGACCTCGAAAACGGCGCGCTGGCCCGCCAGGCGAACGCCAGGGTCGTCAGCCGCGAGTTCGACGAGTATTACGATGGGCTGCGCCTGATCGGGCCGAACGTCGCCGCGCTGGTGGCGGCGGCGCGCGAATCGGGTCTGCCCGTCGTCTTCAGTTGTCTCGGCTCCGAGGGAGGCCAGCAGCCGTCGGCATTTCAGATCGCGACCGGCTGGTGCTGGAGGCTGGATGGACCGGATGGCGAGTTCCCGGCGGCCTGGCGGCCACTCGAGGGTGATCCAGTCTTCTCCAAGCCCGGTTGGGGGGCGCTAGCCAATCCGGCGTTCGCCGCATTTCTGGAGGAGCAGGGAGCTCAGAACCTGCTTGTCGTGGGCGCGATGTTCGACTTTGGCATCCGGCAGACCTGCTACGAGCTGATGGACCGCGGGCTCGGGGCGCTGGTCGCCTCCGATGCGGTCGCGCCACTCACGCTCGCCGCGCAGGGGCATGTGGCCGGCAATCTGGCGCACGGGATGACGAAGCTGCGCTCGACCGCCGAACTCCTCGATCTGTTGGCGATCATGCGGCGGGAAGGGGTGGTGCTGGTGTGATCCAGACCGTGCTTGGCCCCATCGCGCCGGAGGAGCTGGGGTTCTGCCTGCCGCACGAGCACGTCTGGTGCGATCAGCGGACGGCGCCGCGTCCGGAGCTGTTCGGCGTGACGCGCTCGACGGCCAGCTACATGCGTCTGGACGATTTCGATCGCATGGTCGATGAGCTACGAGCCTATCGCGCCGCCGGCGGCCGCTCGATCGTGGAGGTGACCTGCGACGGTTGGGGCCGCGACCTGGAGACGCTGGCCCGCCTTTCCGAGGCGAGCGAGGTCCACATCGTCGCCACGGCGGGGTTTTACATCGAACCGTGCATGCCGCCGTTCGTCGCCGAGTGGAGCGTCGACCGTCTCGCCGACCACCTGACGCGCGAGCTGGAAACAGGCGTCAACGGTAGCGGGCGACGGCCTGGCGTCCTCAAGTCGGCGATCCACCGGGCGCGGGTAGAGGGGCTGGAGCTGAAGGGATTGCAGGCGGTGGCGATCGCCCAGAAGCGAACCGGGGTGGCCATCACGAGCCATACCACCGGCAGCCGGCGGCAGGAGGTGCCGGGCGGCACGGTCGGGGTGGAGCAAGTGCAGCTGCTGAAAGCGGAAGGGGTTGATCCGGCGCGTTTCATTGTCGGTCATGTCGATGAGCGGCCAGACATCGGCGTTTTGTCCGCGCTGGCAGATGAGGGCTGCTTCATCCAGTTCGACGTCATCGGAAAGGAACATTGGCTGTTGGACGCCACGCGCGCCGAGTTGATCCAGGCGCTTATCGAGCGAGGGTATGTCCACCATCTGATGCTCTCGCACGACTGCAATCGCGACCACGAGATGCGCTACGGCGGCGGGCGCGGCTACTGCCACATCGTCGAGCGGTTCCTGCCCCGCCTGCGCGAGCTTGGAGTCAGCGATGAAGAGATTCGCACCATGACAGTCGACAACCCGGCGCGCGCCTTTGCGCGGGCATGAGCAGGCAAGGAGCAAGAGGCGATGAGCACGACGCTGACCAGCACCCCGGACATCACGGCCGCGAAGCGGAATCCGTTCAACCAGGTGCTGGCCGAGCCGCCGCCGTTACGCCTCGCGGCTGACAACACGGCGCTGCTCGTTATCGACATGCAGTATTTTGACGCCCACCCCGACTGGGGAGAGGGGCGGACGGCCAAGGAGTTGGGCGTCGCCGGCTGCTTCGATCCCTACTTCGCCCAGATCGACGACATCATCCCGCGCATCCAGACGCTGCTCACACTCTTCCGGGGCAAGCAGTTGGAGGTCATCCACCTGCGGGTGGCCGAGCTGACGAAGGATTCCCGAGACGTCGGTTGGAAGCAGCTCGTGCGCGGCTTGATCGTTCCCTCTGACAGCCGCGAGGCCGACCCGCTCGACGAGTTGGCTCCCATCGACGATGAGTTGGTGGTGAGCAAGTCGTCGTCCGGGGTTTTCCCGGTGACGAATCTCGATCGCCTGCTGCGCAATATGGGGATCACCACCCTGGTGATGACCGGCACTTCGACCGGGGGGTGCGTCGAGAGCGCGGTGCGCGATGCGGTCGATCTCGGTTACGACGTTATCGTCGTGGCCGATGCCTGCGCCGACTCCACGCCGGAGTCGCATCTGCGGGCGCTGGGGCGCATGGCGGGGGGACTCACCCGTGTCATGACGAGCGGAGATATTGCGGATCTGGTCGGCGCTTTGCCGGCTGGGTCGCGCGCCACGCGCAGTGGTCTGGAGCGGGTGAAGCCGTACATCCCGGAATCCTCCGGCGCTCCTCCGCCCGACGCCAACCCGTACGACCTCATATTCGGTCCGGCTGTCCGCCTGCCGCTGCGCCAGGACAACACGGCCCTGCTTCTGGTCGACGTGCAGCGGCTGACGTGCGACCCCGAGATCGGCCTCGGCCGCATGGCCAGAGAGCGGGATCGGTTCGCGGAACTGGAGCCGTTCTACGCGCGGGTCGACCGGGCCCTGGCCGGCGTGGGCGATCTGCTGGCGTCATGTCGCGAGGCAGGGCTGCCGGTTGTTCACGTCCGCACCGCGGGACGATTGCCAGATGGCCGCGATCTGAGCCGCAAGACACGCGCGCAGGGCATCGCCACCGGGAGCGGCAGCGCGGAAGCGCAATTCATGCCCAGCGTCGCGCCGCTATCAAATGAGATCGTGGTCGACAAACCGGGGGCTGGCGCTTTCACCGGCACCGGCCTGGACGAACTGTTGCGCAATCTCGACATCGAGCACGTCATCCTCGCCGGAATCTCTTTCGACGGCGCGGTCGAGAGCTCGATCCGCAGCGCGACTGACCGCGGGTATGGGCTGATGCTGGCTCCCGATGCCTGCGCCACGTTCGACGAGATGCAGCAAGCCGGTCTGTGGGAGATGGAGAGCGGAATCATCCAGGTCAAACCGGTGAAGGATGTCGTCGCTCAGGTGCGGGAAATGGCGAATGCCCACGAAGGAGGGCGCATGGAGTAATGGCCGAAACATGCAATGCGTCGACCGGAGCGGGGCGAATCTCGCCGGTGGTTTTGATGAGGAGGCGTTGAGATGGCACGGAAAGGTCGGGCAGGAGTGCTCTGCAGACTCGTTGTCGTCGTGTTGACCTTCGCCCTGCTCGCGGGTTCCAGCGCGGCCGTTGGCCGCGCGCAGGACGAGGAGCGGGGCGGCACGTTGACGTGGGCATTTATTCAGAAGCCGCGCAGCCTCGATCCAAATGTCTGGACCGGGCGGTCAGACAACGACGTCATGCGTCAGATCTTCGATTCGCTGGTTTACTCCCCGGCCCCCGGCGAATACATGCCCTGGCTAGCCGAGAGCTGGGAAATTTCCGACGATGGCACGGTGTATACCTTCAAGCTGCGCGAGGACGTCACCTTCCACGATGGCACGCCGCTGAACGCCGAGGCGGTCAAGGCGACCTACGACCGCATGCTCGACCCGGAGACGCGCTCCCTGCAGGTCGGCAATCTGGGGCCGTATGAGAGCTCAGAGGTGATCGACGACTACACCGTCGCGATCAACCTGACCGAGCCGTTCGCGCCGCTGATGGCGAACCTGAGCAGCACCCAACTGGCGCCTGCCTCGCCGGCGGCGTTCGCGGAGTTCGGCGAGCAGTATGCCCAGAGCCCGGTCGGCACCGGTCCCTTCATGTTCGATCGCTGGGAAGGCAACGATCTCCATCTGGTGAAGAATCCCAACTACAACTGGGCGCCGGAAGGGATGGACCACCAGGGCCCGGCCTACCTCGACGAGATCGTCATTCGCGAGGTGGCCGAACCGGCAACGCGCATGGTGACGCTGCAGACGGGCGAGGCCAATGTCACCCACTATCCCGTCTTCGACGAGATCGCCAGCTACGAAGAGCAAGGCTTCCAGGTCTTCCGCGCCGACACGCCCGGCTTCGTCAAGTCGATGCCGATCAACATCGAACTGGCTCCGACTGACGACCTGAGGGTGCGGCAGGCGATCCTGCACGGCATCAACCGGCAGCAAGTGATCGACCTCATTCAGGCTGGATATGCCAACGTCGCCAACGGCCCGCTGACCCGGCCCAGTTTTGGCTACGACGCGGCGGTCGAAGAGATGTACCCGTACGACCCGGAACGCGCGGCGGCGCTGCTGGAGGAGGCGGGCTGGGTCGACAGCAATGGCGACGGCATCCGCGAAAAGGACGGCCAGAATCTGTCAGTGCAGCTAATCATGTTCGATTCAGGGCCGAACAAGGCGATGGCCGAGTTGATTCAAGCCATGTTCACCGAGCTTGGCTTCGAAGCCTCCCTCGACGTCACCGCCTACGATGCCTTTGCCAGCCGCATTACCGAGGGCACGTACAACCTGGCCGAAATGAACTGGACGGCACTGGATCCGCACCTCGTCATTTTCAACATGTTCCACAGCGGCGAGGTCACCGGCGGCGGGCAGTTCAACCGCACCCGGATCCAGGATCCGGCGCTGGACGAACTGATCGAGCGGGGCCGCACGGCCACCGATCCCGCCGAACGAGAGGAGGTCTACGCGGAAATTCAGCGGTACGTGATGGACAACGCCCTCATCCTTCCCATCTGGGACAACGCCTGGATCACGCTGACCGCGCCGAACGTGCAGGGGCTGCGTTTCGACCTCGAAGGCCGCCCGCTGCTCTACAACGTCTGGGTCGAATAGCGTCCACTGCCTCGGTTCCTCTGCCAGCTCAACGGCTGGCAGAGGAACCGGGGTGAGAGCGCATTTCTGGAGAACGTCACCTGTCCACCTACATAATCCGGCGCCTGCTGCTGACCATCCCCGTACTGCTGGGGGTTTCCCTGGCGGTCTTCTCCATGCTGCATCTGCTTCCGGTCGACCCGGTCGAGATGTTGATCATGGACTCAACGACCGGCACGGCGCCCACCTCGGGCGTCACCGACGAGATGATGGACAATCTGCGGCACGAGTTGGGTCTCGACAGGCCGCTGCCGGTGCAGTTCGCGTCCTTCGTCTGGAATGCCCTGCACGGCGATCTCGGCATGTCGTTCCGCAACAACCGGCCGGTGTCGGATCTGCTGGTAGAGCAACTCCCGTACACCATCCGGCTGACCATGGCCGGGCTGGGGACCTCGCTCGTACTGGGGTTGACACTCGGCATCCTGGCCGGGCTACGCCCAAATTCCTGGATCGATAACGCCTCGATGTTGCTGGCGACCTTCGGCGTATCAATGCCGTCCTTCTGGCTCGGGCTGATGTTGATTTATTTGTTTGCGCTGCGCCTGCAGATGCTGCCGGCCCTGGGGGTTGGCTCGCCGCAAGCGCTCCTCCTCCCTGCTATCGCTCTCGGGTTTCACGGATCGGCCATCATCGCCCGCCTGACCCGGTCGAGCATCCTGGAGATCATGGGCAGCGAATACATCACCACCGCT
>CAYSXO010000243.1:0-7708 GCA_964434995.1 uncultured Sphaerobacteraceae bacterium | reverse complement strand
TGCCTGGCGAGCCAGCTCGACATCGAACGCGACGGCGGCCGTCATGTGCGCCGGCTACTCGTCGTAATCGACAGCGAAGGCCTCGTCCCAGTTCAACGGGTGCGGCTCCGGCGCTCTGGCCGTGGCGGGTGCGCTATGGGGCTGGGGTCGCCGCGGCTTCGCCGGTGAGCTGCTCGAGGCGGCTTAGGGCGTCGACCTCCGACCAGATCTCGGCGATCTTGCCGCATTCGAAGCGGAAGATGTTGATCCCCGTCCAGGTCGCCTCGCGGCCGGAGGGCGGCAGGTCGCCCAGCGGACCATCCTGCGTGCCGGTCGCCGTGTAGCGTTCGACAACCATGTCGTCTTCGGCGACGAAGAAGTCGATCGTGTAGTGCAGATCGGAGAAGGCCGGCGGGAACTGGCTCATCATCCCCACCACGCCGTCCGCGTCCATGGTGTTGGGGTAGCCGCCCGCCGCGTGGTGGACGACCTCGGGCGCGAGGATGTCATAGAGGGCGTCAGGATTGCGGTTGTTGGTCCCCTCTTCGTGCCAGATGCGGGCGATGGCAACGTTCTCTTCCTCGGTTGTCGTGGGGCAGGCATCGGGAGTGGCCTCCCGCGCGGACGCAACGCCCGAGCCGGGGCCGAGCGTCAACGAAAGTCCGAGCAATGCCATGACGACGAACGAGCGGCGCATTCTCTTCTCCTTCTGGCAGTCTGGAGCCATGGTGTCGGCTGGCCGCGGGCGTCGGGATGATCCCGTCGATTGGCAGGGTATCGCACGCATGCGTGAGAGGGAAGTCGATTCGAACGTGACCTGATCCATTATGCCAGCATGCGTTTCGGCGACTCTGGATAGAGTCCAATGCATCGTGCGCCGGGGCGAGGGATAGCCTCTGCTCGCGCCCCGCGTTTATGACTGGGACGAAACCATCATCCTGCCATTGGAGTTGCACGCCGTTCGTTCTTTGGGCGGCCCTGCTCGGAGCGTGTCATCGAGGCTCAGGACGCCCGGACGTCAGAGACCAGTGGGACGCTTTTGCCCGGAGATCTGTCTTGCTATTTATGGTGATCAGATGTAGCGTACGCAACGCAAGGACAAATGCCGCGTTGGGCGGTTCGAGCCTTCTGCGCGGTCGAAATAGTGCGGCAGAGTCGGTGTACGGGCATCGTCACGTGATGGCGTTTGGCGTGGGTTCACCGTGTGACGATTCCGTGCTTGCAT
This sequence comes from uncultured Sphaerobacteraceae bacterium, assembly GCA_964434995.1. Taxonomy (GTDB): domain Bacteria; phylum Chloroflexota; class Chloroflexia; order Thermomicrobiales; family UBA6265; genus JACCXM01. Next base: position 6,504 of record CAYSXO010000243.1, on the reverse strand, counting down.
GCTCTGGCCGCAAGCGTCGTTCGGCGATGATATGAGGGTGCTGGCGTGAACCTGAACACCATCGAAGAAGTGCGCGGCGCCGCCGCCGCGACCAGCGATGACTTCTCCTGGAACGATGGCGATAGCTGGCTCGCGGGCGGCACCTGGCTCTTCTCGGAGCCGCAGCCCCACCTGCGCCGCCTGCTCGATCTGCGCGACTTCGGCTGGACGCCTTTGGAGATTCGCGATGATGGGTTGCGGATTGCCGCGACTTGCACCATCGCCGAGCTCTACGCCCTCGTGCCGCCGCCTGATTGGCAGGCGGCGGTAATGATCGACGAGTGCTGCCGTTCGTTCCTCTCCTCCTTCAAGATCTGGAACACGGCCACTGTTGGCGGCAATATCTGCATGTCGCTCCCGGCCAGCCCGATGGTCTCCCTGGCGGCCTCGCTGGAGGGCGTGCTGACCCTGCGAGCCGTCGATGGCAGTGAACGGGAGGTGCTCGCCACCGAGTTCACGGTTGGGCCACATCAGACAGTCTTGCAGCCGGGTGAGCTCCTGATGGCGATCACGTTGCCCGCGGCAGTGCTGCGCCGCCGCGCGGCCTTCCGCCGCAGCACCCTGACCCACCTGGGGCGATCCACCGCGCTACTCATCGGCGCCGCCGCGCCGGACGGCGCGTTCACGCTGACGATCAGCGCGGCGACCCCGCGTCCGGTGCAGATCACCTTCCCGCGCGTGCCGGAAGCGGCGGAGTTGCGGGCCCGCCTGCACGAGGCGATCCCGGATGATGGCTGGTTTGATGACGTGCATGGCACGCCCGCCTACCGCAAGCACATGAGCCATCACTATGCCGAGCAGATCCGCGCCGAACTGGCCGCGACCGCCTGAGGAGAAGGACGATGAGCTACCACGTCAACGGCAAGGTCTTCTCCGAGCGCCCGGCCGCCGGCCAGTGCCTTCGCACCTTCCTGCGCGATCTCGGCTGGTTCGGCGTCAAAAAGGGCTGCGACCAGGGAGACTGCGGCGCCTGCACCGTCTGGCTCGATGGTAAGCCGGTCCATAGCTGCCTCGTCCCCGCCTATCGCGCCGAGGGGCTCGAGGTGACGACGCTGGAAGGGCTGGCCAACGGCGACGAGCTGCACCCCATGCAGCGGCAGTTCATGGCGGCGCAGGGCTTCCAGTGCGGCTTCTGCACGGCCGGCATGATCATGACCTCGGCGTCGCTGAGCGAGGACGATATTCAGAACGATCTGGCCCGACATCTGAAAGGGAATCTCTGCCGCTGCACCGGCTACCACGCCATCGAGGATGCCATCCACGGCGTGCAAACGGTTGAGGCAGACAAGCCGGGCTGCGCGTCGGGAGCCGGGGTCGGCGCGCCGGCCGCGCCGCTGATCGTCACCGGCAAGGCGCGCTACACCATGGATACCGCGATGGAGGGGATGCTCCATCTGAAGGTCGTCCGCTCCCCGCATGCTCATGCGAAGGTCGTCTCGATCGACACGAGCGCGGCACTGGCCGTGCCGGGCGTGCTGCGCGTCTATACCTGGGAGGACGTGCCGCGCAAGCTCTTCACGACCTCGATCCACGAAGACTTCCGCGTCGATCCAAACGACACCTACATGCTCGACAACGTGGCCCGCTTCGTCGGGCAGCGCATGGTGGCCGTTGTCGCCGAGAGCGATGCCGCCGCCGAAGAGGGCTGCCGGCAGGTCAACATCGAGTACGAAGTGCTCCCCGCCGTCTTCGATCCCGAGATCGCCATGCGCGAGGGCTCGCCACGCGTCCACGAGCGCGGCGTGGACCAGTTCATTCGCCACCCGGAGCGCAATGTCCTGATCGACGTTCATGGCAACCTGGGCGATGTCGAGGCGGGGTTTGCCGCGGCGGATGTTATCCACGAAGGGACCTACTCTACCCATCGCGGCCAGCACGCCCACCTGGAAACGCACGGGTCCATCGCCTGGGTCGATGAGGCGGGGCGGCTGAACATCCGCACCAGCTCGCAATCGCCCTTTATCTGCCGCGACAAGATCTGCTACCTCTTCGATCTCGGCCTGCAGAATGTGCGCGTCTTCTGTGACCGCATGGGCGGCGGCTTCGGCGGCAAGCAGGAAGTGCTGACCGAGGATCTGGTGACGCTCGCCGCGCTCGATACGGGTAAGCCGGTGCAGTGGGAGTTCACCCGCGAAGAGCAGTTCGTCGGCAGCACGTATCGCCATCCGATGAAGGTCGAGGTCAAGCTCGGCGCGAAGCGGGACGGCACGCTGACCGCGATCAAACTGCGTATCGTCTCCAACACCGGCGCCTACGGCAACCATGGCGGCGAGACGCTTTATCACGCCTGCAGCGAATCGGTGGCGCTCTATCGCTGCCCGAACAAGAAGATCGATGCCTACGCCGTCTACACCAACACCGTCCCCTCCGGCGCCATCCGCGGCTATGGCCTGACGCAGACGATCTACGCGGTCGAGTCGGCGATGGATGAGCTGGCCCGCGCTCTGGAGATGGATCCCTTCGAACTGCGCCAGAAGAATGTCGTCATCCCGGGCGATGCGCTTCTCTCGCTCGGTGAAGAGGTCAGCGACGGCGAGATCGGCAGCTACGGCCTCGACCAATGCATGTCGCTGGTGAAAGACGCTCTGGCGCGGGGCAATGGCGTGAGCGCGCCGGAAGATGGCGACTGGCTAACCGGGCAGGGGATCGCCTATGCCATGCACGACACCGCGCCGCCGACCGAGCACCGCTCCAATGCGGCGATCGAGCTCCTGCCCGGAGGAGACTACCGCCTCTCCATCGGCACGGCCGAGTTCGGCAACGGCACCACCACCCAGCACATCCAGATCGCCGCGACGCTACTGGGCACAACCGCCTCCCGCGTGCAGGTGGTGCAGTCGGACACCGACCGCACCGGCTTCGACACGGGAGCCTTTGCCAGCACGGGCACCTTTGTCGCCGGCAAGGCGGTTGCCCTGGCGGCCGAGGCGCTGCGCGAGCGGATTCTCGACTTCGCCAGCAAGCACACTGACAGCCCGCGCGACCTCTGTCGCATGGATGACGATGCGGTCATCTGCGGCGAGGTGCGCGTGCCCTTGACCGACCTGCATGCAGCCGCCGAGGAGGCGGGCGTGGTGCTTGGCCTCTCGCGCAAGGCGTACGGCTCGCCGCGCAGCGTCGCCTTCAACGTCCACGGCTTCCGCATCGCGGTCCACCGCGTCAGCGGCGAGATCCTGGTTTTGCAGAGCGTGCATGCCGCCGACGCCGGCACGGTTATCAACCCGATGCAGTTGCGGGGGCAGGTCGAGGGCGCGGTGGCGCAGGGGCTTGGCTGGGCGCTCTACGAGCGGATCGTGCTCGACGACACGGGCAAGATCGTCAACCCGCAGTTCCGCAACTATCGCATCCCGGCCTACGCCGACATCCCGCGCACGGAGATTCATTTCGCCGACACGTGCGACAGCATCGGCCCGCTTGGGGCGAAGGGCATGGGCGAGTGCCCGATTAACCCAGTGGCCCCGGCGCTGGCCAACGCCCTGGCCGACGCCACCGGCATCCGCTTCCGCGATCTCCCCTTCCGCCCGGACCTCATCTTCCAGCCGATCTTTGAGAAGCATGGAGTGGGGGTGGCGTAAGCCGGGCAAGCAAGAGACTCAGGGTATAGGTCGAGCGGCCTTGGGAAAGTCCCGAGGCCGCTCGCACCGCGCTTTTCATGACGCTCAGGCGTAGCACGCTCGCTTGCAGAAGCGCAGGCCGCGGCCTCCGCAGGCCGGGCCGCCCTCGACACAAACGTGTCCGCGCGGGCAGTCCTTATTTGTCGTGCAGGTCTGATCAAGCGAGCTTTGCAGCGAGCTGGCGCACACGTTGTCGCCTTTGGCGGCACGGTAGCATTGGCAGTTGTCGCGCTTGCCGCATGGCTTGCCTCCCGTGCCGTCGCAGGAATCACCAGTGCAGCTCAGCGGCTGCTTGCGTTGCTTCTTCTTGCGATTCCGGCGCCGGGCAAATCCATCGAGGCTCGACCCGATGGCCGGAACGCCGGTCATCGCCGTGGCGGCGATCCCTTTGGTGACCACTCGCCGTGAGAAGAGTCTTCCGGCGAGGGCCTTGGCGAACCGATCGAACCGTTCACTGTCCATCAGAGCCTCCTTTCGCTGTGCGGACAGCCCCCGTGAGATGGGGGTGCTTCTGGTATGGCAGGCCGGAAGCGGCATGGCAGGCAAGCCGGGAACAGCGCCGTTGCCAAATTGGGAACATCATGGTGCGCGACATCGCCGCTCGGGCGGTCCTGTAGGGTGCCGGCGAGATCGTGGACGAGGATCTGGCCGCGCGGGTTCAAAATGGGCCGCGGCATCCTCGCGTTAAACTCCTTCTGGTGGTGGGATACCGTCGTCCGCGTGAGATCCCGGCCGGATGCCCGCGGCCAGGCTGGGGGCGATGAGCGGACCGGCGGGCTCGAAGCGGGTCTTGGCCTGCCAAAGGCCTGAATCGGAGAAAGGCAGGGCCGTGACTCGCCAGCAGGTGCAGGAACGGGTGGTGACCATCGGCGGCGGTACCGGTTCCTTCACGATGCTCTCCGAGCTGAAAAAGGTCGTCAGGGATCTCTGGGCGATCGTGGCGATGACCGATTCCGGCGGCTCCTCGCGCCGGTTGATGGATGAGTTCGGCCACCCGCTGCCGCTTGGCGACCTGCGCCAGGCGCTGGTGGCGCTCTCGCGCTCCCGCAAGCTCTGGGGCGACATTTTCAGCTATCGCTTTCCGGATGCGCCGGGCGGGGTCGTTGGCGGGCACTCGCTCGGCAATCTGATTCTGCACGCGCTGGAGGACCTGAATGACGGCGACTTGCTCGGGGCGCTTGAGGATGCCGAGGAGTTGCTCAACACCGCTGGGCACGTTCTCCCGGTCACCCTGGAGCAGGCGACGCTCTGCGTCGAGCTATGCGACGGGACGGTCGTCCGCGGCGAAACCGAGATCGACCGGCCCGCTGGCCGTCCAATCCTGCCCATCACGCGCGCCTTCCTTGACCCGCCGGTGACCGTGCTGCCTCGCGCGCGCAAGGCCATCGAGCGGGCCGACCGTCTCCTGATCGGCCCTGGCGATCTTTACACCAGCCTGGTTCCCTGCCTGCTGGTCGATGGCGTGGCCGAGGCGATCCGCGCCTGCGAGGGCGAAGTCATCTACATCTGCAACGTGATGACCAAGCATGGCGAGACTGACGGCTTCGCCGCCAGCGATTTCGTGCGCGAAGTTCACCGCTACCTCGGCCGTCGGGTCGACAGCGTCGTCATCAACACCGCCGAGCCATCGCCAGAGCTGGCCGCGCTCTACGCCGAGGAGGGCGCCTTCCCAGTCAGGCCAGACACCGCCGCGGTGCGCGCCCTGGCGCCGCACGTGTTGACCGGGCCGTTCGCCACCACCGAGCCGCTCATTCGTCATGATGCCGAACGAGTCGTCGTCGCCCTCTGGCCGGAACTGGCAAGCTGAGTGCTCTGGCCATCACCCTGAGCGTCAGGGAAGGATCTCGGCGTATTGCGGACGCCCGCACCATAGGGCGAAATGGCCCGCTACGATCATCATGACGCACCACGATGAACGTTCTGCTGAGCGTCCGCCGCTTACAGCCGTATCCGACCACTGAGTGTTGGCGACCGTGCAGGCCGCTTCGGCAGCACTTGCGCACAGGGTGCTCGGGAACGTCGCTCCATGAATTGACGCCCAGCTCGCGGTGTCAGAAATCCGTACGTTCCTCCATGTCGCTTACTGATGGCAGATCACGCATGACGACGCAGGCTAGTGAACCGCCGGGGCACCCGGCGCCGGGGGATGGCGCCCTCGCCAATCGCGTTGACATGCGCTCGCGCGGGCTCCATCCGTTCCGGATGAGGCGCCGCCATGTCCGGCGGAGCCGCCCGCCTTGCCGTCATTGTGCTCATGATCTTGTGCAACCTTTCGGGCTCTCCGGCAGGGGACCGGGAGTCGCTCGTAGAACAGTCCGTCGTCGCCGACAGGGTGGAAACTCCCAATATGATCTCTGGCCAGGGCGATCCGATGATCCGCCTCGATGGAGGCCTTAGCTCCGCTTCCTCCTGGACGATCTGGACTCCCCATCTTCCTGATGCTTTCCAGGTCATCGACATCGGCAGCCGTGGCCGCGACTCCGCGAAGCCGCATGCACGCCCATTCACCTATACCGTCACGGTGGCAGATGATTGAGGTGGTGGACGACCTTGGGCGTGCCAGGGCGGATCTGGTTGGCTGAGGCGACGGGGCCATCCTCAGCCTCGAGGTGGCGGTCCACCATCAGGCCCGCGTGGACCGCGTCGTGCTCTTCGGTCCCATCTTCGGACAGTTCACCTGCTTTGACCCCCTGGGGGAGTACCGGCGACCCTCCGCTGTCGCGGCCATGCTGGATACCGCGAAGCTTCGGGACCACGCTAGCGAGCTCGAGGGTGGGATCAGCGTATTGCCGGGCGTCGCGCGTCCAGCCAACCCGCGCCCACTGTCAGCGCGGAGCACCGTGCGAAGATG
>CAYSXO010000242.1:0-7708 GCA_964434995.1 uncultured Sphaerobacteraceae bacterium | reverse complement strand
CCGGCCTCCAACGCAATGCACGGCTCTGGGCGCCAATGTGGCGCCCAAGTCGTTTCTCCCGCCTCTCCCGATCCGCCAGCGGCCGTTCCGGAAAGGAATGACCGGCGTCACTGGGCCACTAACGCTTGACGAACATCCCGTATGATGCCCAAATACCACCAGATTCACGGAAAACTGGTGCGAGAATTGCAGGAATTGTCCAATTTTGACCCAAATAGTCCCCGTGATTGGCACGGACGGTGAAACCGAACATCCGAACTGTACGTACAATAGTGTATGATCTGTGACTATCGGTCACGGATCGTCATCCCGGCGGGTTCCCGCCACCTGGGCGGGATGGCGCCAGAACCGTCGAGGAGTACACCGATGCCAGAGTTCTTGACCATTTCCCCAATCGACGATTTTACCGTGGGCGAGGCGCCGATTGTCCGCGGTCCCGAGGGCCCCTGGGACGATGACGATGTCATCGATGCCGTGCTGCGCCTCGTAGCCGATCACCACCGCGCGCTCGGCGCGGCTATTGGCCGGCGCTCGTTCTCGCCCACTCTCGCCGAATTGCGGCAGAGCCCGCTCGGGCAGGACTTGCGCCTGCTTGCCGCCGCGGGCTTTGGTGACGTCAACCAGCTTCAGATACGGGAAACCGCCTCCCGTGTGACCGATTTGCTTCTGCGCCCGCTCGCGGCGGAAGGAATGGTCGTTCCCGCCTGGTTCTGGAGCACCGCCATCGGCCGCATCGTGGCCCGCGCCGCGCGCGCAAGCTACGGCACGGACGACCTGATGACCGTTGCCGACGCCGCCGACCGGCTCGGCGTCGCGCCAGCGATGATCGCTGGTTGGACGGTGGACGGCTCGATCGCCATGATCCCCGACGAAGCGGGCAGGCCGCTGGTGCCCCGCTCGGCGATCGAGAAGCGCCGCCAGATCGCCCGTGAGCTAACTGGCCTGCAGCTCGAGGGCGGTGAAGACGTGCTGGTGCGCGAGCAGCGCCTGGCCTCGTAACGCGACCGCTCTTGCGCGGCCGGACCTCGGCGGCCGCGATCGACGAAGCGCCCGTGGCCGGAACCCCCCGGCGCGGGCGCTTCGTTGTTTGGTTGACGTGGCTCTGGCGTTCCGTCGTTCGTGATCCGCGAGGGAGATGCAGCCACGAAGTTCATCGCCGTTCTGGCGCCGCCCGTGTCCCGGCAAGACCGACGGCGGTTTCGTCAGCGCCCGGCGCCCCGACAAGGGACTCGGCGTCCCGGGGCCGGGCCGTTCCTGGCTACCAACATTGAGGATGACCGCGAGATCCTATCCGTCGGCTTCATCGATCCGGCCTCTCGCGAGCAGGAGGCGGAGGCGCTGACGCGCATTGCCGCCCAGGAGGCCGTACGACCGTATCGCCGATGTGATCGAATCGACCACGCTGCGCGGCATCTACGACGTCCGCGACGAGTTCAGCTTCTCGACCGACGAATCGGTGGCGCAGTGCCAGCCAGCCTTCCTCAAAACCCGGCAGGGGCCGGGATCGGTATAACCACTGACACCTCTAGGTCAGTGGCTCCAGCGCCTTTGCCAGCGGCGTCAGGATCGCCGGGGTCAGCGGCGGGCGCAGGTAGACGATGGCCAGATCGAGCCCCTCTCCACCCAGCCCGGCCGCCGCATCCACCACCGCGCCAATGTCGTTGTTCTCGTTCATGCGGATGTGGCTGGAGAGCAGGATCTCCTTCGGATCGCGGCCGATGTCGCGGCAGTGCGCGTAGAGAACGTCACGCTTTTGGGCGAATTCTTCCGGCGTGCCGCCGGCAAAATTCCAGTGCTGGGCGTACTTCGCGGTGGTGCGCAGGGTGCGGCGCTCGCCGCTGCCGCCGATGCAGATCGGGGGATGCGGCTGCTGTGGCCCCTTCGGCTCGTTGCGCCCATTGCGCAACTGGTAATACTGGCCGCTGAAATCGGTGGTCTCCTGAGTCAGCATTCCGACCAGCACCTGGCACGCTTCCTCGAAGCGGTCGCTCCGCTCGCGGCGGTTGCCCAATTCAATGCCGTAGTCGCCTGACTCCTCCTCGTTCCAGCCCGCGCCAATACCCAGTTCGAGCCGGCCATTGGAGATAATGTCGAGGGTCGAGGCCATTTTGGCCAGCACTGCCGGGTGCCGGTAATGAATGCCAGTCACCATGTTGCCGATGCGCAGCCTGCGCGTCGCCTGTGCCAGAGCCGCCAGGGTCATCCAGCCTTCGAGACACGGCCCGGACGAATCGCCAGAGACGGGATAAAAATGGTCAAATGTCCAACCCGATTCGTAGAGGTCGATGTCGTCCGCCGCTTTCCAGACGGCGAGCATCTCGTCCCAGGTGGTGTGCTGCTGCGCGGTCTTGAAGGCAAAACGCACGATCGGACTCCTTCCCGGCCCGGGCGGCAAGTGACCCGGCCTGCCGCCGCGACGCATAGAGATAACAGGGGAATCTTATGCCCAAACCGGGTTATCGCCTCGTGACGCGCCACGAGCAATACACTCGGGGCCGCTCAATGTTGGGATTCCGACCACGAAAGAACGGCGACCAGCCTTTGGAATCCCAATGTCCGCCTGCTTTGCCCCACTCCGCTGGAACCGCGTTCCATGGCAGTTCCTGACGTGGTTTCAGCTCTTCATGACGCGCTTGACCGCACTGGCCGTTGGCCTGTCGAGCACATCCCTCTCGGACGAGATGCGGGAAGCGTGATCGTGAGGGACGATCCGGACCTTCTCGAAGCCGCGCGCCGATCTGGGTTGACTCCAATCTGACCTGAGCCGATTACGAACACAACCTGGCGCTGATTTCGCCGCTACGCCCCAACGGCATCCCGCTCGACCACCTGCAGCACTTCGGCGGCGACCTCGTAGCGGCCGAATGACGGCATCAGATAGACCCCTTGCACCAGGGGCTTGAGCTGCAACAGCAGCTCCTGCGCCATCTTCACCCCCTCGCGGCGTCCATCCGGCCCGGCCAGGCGCATGCGCTCCCGCGCCTCATCGCTCAGGGTAATGCCGGGCACCTCGTTGTGCAGAAACTCGGCATGGCGGCTGCTCTGTAGCGGCAGAATGCCGGCCAGCACCGGCACGGGCAGCCGCTCTTCGCCAAAGACGTCCAGGAAATGGCTCCACGACACCGGGTCGTAGATCGGCTGGGTCATCACCAGGTGCGCGCCAGCGGCCAGCTTGGCGCGCACCCGTTCCGCCTCATGCTCCAGATCGGCCCGTGTCGGATCGACCGCGCAGGCGATGGTGAACCCGGCCGGGCGGCCAATTGAAGCCCCCGCCGAATCAGTTCCGGCGTTGAGGCGCTGCAGCACCCGGATCAAGCCGACCGAATCGACGTCGTAGACGGCCGTGGAGTCGGGATAGTCGCCCAGGCTGGGCGGATCGCCGGTGAGGGCGATGATGTTGCGCACCCCCACCGCGTGCGCTCCTAGCAGCTCCGACTGCAGCCCCATCAGCGAACGGTCACGCGTGGTCAGGTGGAGAATCGTTTCCACCCCCACCTGATGCTGGATCAGGTAGCACATCGTCAGCGCGCTCATGCGCACCCGCGCCATCGGCGAGTCGGCAACATTGATGAAATCGACGCCCGCATCCCGCAAGAGCCGCGCGCCGTCGAGCGCCTTGGCCGGATTGAGCCCCTTCGGCGGATCGATCTCGACGCTGACCACGAACTCGCCGCGATCGAGCTTTTGCCGCAACAGGGTCGGCCCTTCCGGGGCCACCAGATCGGTCTCAGGGGCGGTCACTACCCGCGCGCGGCGAACCGCCGGCGCGGCGACGCCGCCATTCTCCGATTCAGGGATGGCGCGTGGACTTGCCTCGCTCCTGCTCGCCACCCAGGCATCGAGCGCCTGGCGCATGGCGGCGGTGTGAGCGGGCGTCGTGCCACAGCAGCCGCCGATGAGGCGGACACCCGCGTCGGCGGCGCGGCGGGCAAACTCGGCGAAATACTCCGCCGAAGATCGGTAGATGACCCGCCCGGCGACATGCGCGGGCCAGCCGGCATTCGGCATGCACGAGACGATCGGCGGCGCCCCGCGTTCCTCGCTCAATCGCCGCGAGATCGCCTCCGCCACGGGCAGAAGCCGCTGCGGGCCGACTGAACAGTTCGCGCCGATCGCCGCCACATCGAGGTCGTGTAGCCGCTCGGCCACCGCCTCGGGCAAGCTGCCATCGATGGTGCGGCCATCCTCGGCGAAGGTCATGGACGCGACAACCGGGAGGTCGCACACCTCCATAGCGGCCAGGATCGCTTCGCGAATTTCGTCGAGGTTGCCCATTGTTTCCAGGATGAGGAGATCAACACCCCCTTCCAGCAACGCCTCGATCTGCTCGCGAAAGGCTCCCCGCGCCGCCTCCGCCGCGATGACGCCATACGGCTCCAACGTGCGCCCGGTTGGCCCAACCGAACCAGCGACCAGCGCGGAGCTGCCCGCGATCTCGCGCGCCTCACGCGCCAGCCGCACCGCCTTGCGGTTGATCTCGCGCACGCGGCCGGCAAGGCCAAACGGCTCCAGCTTGAAGCGGTTCGCGCCAAAGGTGTTCGTCTCGATCAGATCCGCGCCGGCGGCGAGATAGGCACGATGCACATCGAGCACCATCTCGGGCCGGCTGAGATTCAGGGCGTCGAACGATTCGTCGAGCGAGGCCCCTGCCGCGTAGAGCATGGTGCCGATCGCGCCATCAGCGAGGATGGGGCCAGCGGTCAGGCGGTCGAAAAGCGGGTGGGTCATGGGGCTATCTCAGCGCGACAATTCTGCTTACGGACTTCTCAAGCATGATTTCGGGAAGAGTAGCCTCAACGATCGATTTCCGTCAGTGACTCTTGTCGCCGCCGCCCCTTTGCCTTCCCTCGGCTGAAGTGAGAACCTTGGCCACCGCCTGAGTTCATGGTCGATGCAGATGCACATGCGGCGACTGAACCTGTCACTGCAACCGAACGATCACGCATTGCCATAGCAGGCGCAAGCGACGCGACTGCTGATCCTGGCAACGGAGAGGTGAGCAAGAAAGCCGATGCGGCAGGGGATCGAACGCCCTGCCGCACCGGCTGGAGAAAGGAAGGAAAGTGGCTCCGGGAAAGCAGAGCCGGGTGGTTTACGAAGAAGACTCCTCGTCCGCTGGCTCGCTCGCTTCAAAGTCACCGACGGGCTGGAACGGCTCGTCGCCCATGTGGTTGCGAATCTTGATGCGGCCGTGGCGGGCCCCACCATGCGTTTCGTCGAACCCGAAGCCTGGCCCCATGTGCCCAGTGGGGCCGAATCTCGCGCCGTGTCCCATAGTGATGGACAGATCCGGGCCCCCGCCGAACGCCATTGCCGGCAGGGGAACGTCGGACGTTGCCACCAGCAGCTTCAATGCTTCCGCCTGTCCAGCAGTGAGGCCGTCATCGCCGACTTCGCCATCGATCACCGCCATGATGGCGATACGAATCGCGCCATCGACCTCATCGGCACTGGCAACGCCCAGCTCCGTGGCGAGCGCCGCCGTGAAGGCGTTGTACAGCTCGACCCGCTTCGCGCCAAAGTCCTCGAACATGTCATCGGTTTCCGGTTCGGCCGGTTCCGTTTCGGCATCCTGCGCCATTGCCGATGGCACACGGCCCGCCGTGGCCGCGGCCAACCCAAGCCCTGCCGCCCCGAGCGACGTGACAAATGCCTTGCGGTTGAGATGTCGATTCACAGCAGTTCTCCTGGCCCCTTCCGGGTCGCTCAGCGGTTTCGCATTGCCGCCTGCCCCCATGATCGCGGCCCAGGCTTATGGTTTGCTGTGAACGGGCTGGGGAAACGATGGGTGATAGGGCGACGGGGTGTTGGCTAGGGGTTATCAGCTTTCGGCTTCAGGCTCCTGGCCGACTCACGACTCTGCCAGCGGCAGGCGCAGGGTGAAGGCCGTTCCTCGGCCGGGAGCGCTCTCCACCGCCACCGCGCCACCATGGGCACGCACCAGAGAGTCGACGATGCTCAGGCCCAGCCCAGAGCCGCCCGCCCCGGTGCGGCCGCGCGCGGGATCGCCTCGCCAGAACCGCTCGAAAATGCGCCGCTGATCCTCGGCGGCAATCCCGGGGCCTTCGTCGGCCACGGTCACCTCCGCCCACGATCCATTTCGCCGCACGCTGACGCGCGCTGGGGCATCAGCCGGGGTGTGAGTGCGGACATTGGCCAGCAGATTGTCGATGACCTGCCGCAAGCGGATGGGATCGCCGATCACCACCGCCGAGCCGTCCAGGTCGCGCGCTAGCGGGCGGTCCGGATCGGCCGCGGCAAAATCACCAGTCGCCTCGCGGGCCAACCGGACCAGGTCAACCGGCTCCCTCTCCAGGGCACGCCCCTGATCGGTGCGCGCCAACAGGAGCAAGTCATCAACCAGGCGCGCCATGCGCGCGCCTTCTGATTCGATGCGGCCCATCGCGTTCGTCACGGAGTCGCTGGTCGGCAGCGCCCCCTGCCGATAGAGTTCGGCATAGCCGCGCAGCGATGTCAGCGGAGTCCGCAATTCGTGCGCGGCGTCGGCCACAAAGCGGCGCAACCGCGCCTCGGCGGCCTCCCGCTCGCGAATGCCGGCTTCGATCTGGCCGAGCATTTCGTTCAGCGCGGCGCCCAGCCGGCCCAACTCTGTTTCCGGATCGGCATCGGGCACTCGGCGGCTGAGGTCGCCATCGGCGATCGCGGCCGCGGTCTCGACCATGCGATCGACCGGGCGCAGCCCGCGCCTGATGACGAGCCAACTCACCAATGAAGCGGCAGCCAGAGCCAGCGCACCCGCCAGAAAAAGAGTCCGAACCAGGCTGCTCACCGCCTCCTCGACCGGAGCCAGCGAGGCAGCGGTCACGATTGTCGCACCGCGCGGGCCTGAGCGTAGCAGCACCCGGTAACGCAGCGAGTTATCGACGGCGGGCAACGTCACGATCCGGCCATTGATGCTGTCGGCGGCGGCGCTCGGAATCGCCGGCAGCGCCGGCGGCGCATCGGGCGCATCGGCGTACCCGGAGAGCGACTGCACCAACACCTTGCCGCCCGGACCGAAGATGATAAACGTCATGTTGTGGTTGGTGATGCTCGGCAGGAAGTCCTCGAAATCGAGCCGATCGGGTTTACGCCGCACCCGAACGACGCGTGGTGAATCCGAGCTGTCCACGTCAATTTCATGCGAGCCAGTTTCGCCCCATGGCCCCGGCAGGCCTTCAGCCCGCTCGATCGACGTCTTGAGACGTTCGTCGATTTCACCGATCAGGGTAGCCCGGGTGGCGCGAACCATCGTCACGCCAAGGACGGCCAGGGTGAACGTCAGCACCAGCGCCACGCCAAGCGCGATGCGAGAGCTGAGACTCATTACGCATTCCCGATCGCGGCGGGCTCCGGCTCGCGCAGGGCATAGCCGACCCCGCGCACCGTATGGATCAACCGCGCATCGCGGTCATCCAGTTTTCGCCGCAAATAACTGATGTACGTTTCAACGCCATTCGGCTCAATGGCGTACCCGAAATCCCAGACATGCTCGATGATTTGCGGCCGGCTGAGCGCGCGCCCGGCATTGAGCATCAGGAACCGTAGCAGGCGGTACTCTGTCGGCGAAAGCTCGATTTCCCGCTCAGCTCGCCAGACCCGATGTTGATCGTCGTCGAGCACCAGATCGGCCACCGTCATCCGCGCCCGGTCCGTGGCTCGCCCGCGCCCGCGGCGCAGGACGGCCTCCACTCGCAGCACCAGCTCT
>CAYSXO010000241.1:0-7734 GCA_964434995.1 uncultured Sphaerobacteraceae bacterium | reverse complement strand
GCGAGCGCCATGCCGCGATGGATCTCCAGGGTGGCGCGCGTGAAGCGGCGTGATCCCTAGGGGCAGCTCTCCGCGTGCGGTGGCGCATCGGGCTCTGGCGTTTGGTCGAGGGGCATCTCGCCTATGCCCAGGCGATAGCGTATGTCGATGAGGGTTTCGACAAGGTGCGCGCCGCGAAATCGGCGACGTGACAGCAGATAGGCGAGAGGCGTGCCGAACACGATGATCACCGCGAGCGAGAGGCCAGACGTGATCAGGCTCAGGATCAGGGCATCGCGGAGCGTCGTCAGGGCGACTGGCGCAAGCTCACTTCGTTCTTGCGCCATGCGCCAGACCACGGAGAGGAGGGGCACGGCCAGGAAGAGTAGGAGCGCCGCCGCCGCGAGCCAGGCAAGCACCACGCCAACGCGCTCAAGCCTGCCAAATGTGCGGTCGCCGTAGAGTGGCATTTCCGTTGGAACGCTTCGAGGCATGGCCATTTGCGCGTCTGACATCGTTGGTGTCGCTTTGGCTCCGCTCCGCCTGGATAACCGCGGTGAAGCTCAACACGAACGTGAGCGGATGATCGGACATGAAGCGGAGCGGAACCCGCTCAGGCTGGTTCGCGGCCTCCGCTCCGCTTTTCGCTCAGGACATCGGGGTGAAGCCGAACTCTTCAAGCGTGGACTGGCCCTCGGGGCCAAGGATGTAGGCGACGAATGCATCACCAAGGGCCGCATCGCCGCCAGTGACGGTTGCGATCGGGTAGGTAGCGATGACGTTGAATTCGGCGGGAATCTCGATCAGGGTTACGTCATCGCCCGCGATGTCGGCATCAGAGACGTAGACGATGCCCGCATCAGCCTCGCCAAGCTGGACCTTGGCCAGCACATCGCGGACGTCTTCCTCTTCGGAAACGACGTTTGCGGCGACGCGGTTGGCGTAGTCGTCGCCAAAGGCGGTGTCCCCGCCCATCATGCAGACCGACTCGCGGGAGTAGCGGCCGACCGGAACTTCGGCCTGGGCGAGGACAAGGCGTAGGCCGTCGTCGCCCAGGTCCGCCGCGCTCTCGATGCCCGCGGGATTGTCGGCTGGTGTGACGATGGCCAGTTCGTTGTGCACGAAGGTGACGGGCTCACCGGAGATCGAGCCGTTCTCCTCGGCGGCGGTCATCTGCGCGTTGTTCGCCGAGGCAAAGACGTCCGCGGCAGCGCCCTCGGAAAGCTGTGTGACCAGCGCCTGCGAGCCGGCGAAGTTGTAGGTGATGGCCAGACCGGGATGGGCCGATTCGAGGTCGGTCTTGACGTCTTCGAAGGCGTCAGTCAGCGAGGCGGCGGCGAAGACGGTCAAGTCGCCGCCCTCCTCGGGAAAAGGAACGTCTGCCACGGCCGGCGCCGTAGAAGCGGCCTCTTGCGCGGCTGGCGAGGCGCTTGCTGCTGCCGGGGCGGGACACTCGAACGTGATCCCCTGGGCCGCGCCTGCCGGACTGAACAGGCCAGCCGGAACTCCAGCAAAACTGACCGCCAGCGCGACAGTCAGCGCGGTCCGTCGTGTCAATCTGTACACCACTTGCCCCTTCCCTGGACTCGTGCCAGAATCTTGCCGATATTCAGCGAGTGACTATCCACCTGTCAATGAGCGTATGCCAGTGGCCAGGGGATGTCAATTGGCGGTGGCAACCATCTTGCGGTGATCCCGGCCATGTTCGGCCGCGGTGTGGAAGGAGAACGGGCGATGGAACTGAGCGCGCGAAATCAACTATCTGGAACCATCACGGACATCTCGCTCGGCGCGGTGATGGCCGATGTCTCGGTCGATATCGGCAATGAGAAGTCCATCGTCTCGGTGATCACGCGAAGCTCGGTGGAACGCCTTGGACTGAAGGTTGGCGACCGCGTGGTGGTGATCATCAAGGCAACCGAGGTCATGGTTGGCAAGCCGGCCGAGTAAGGCCCATGGAATCCGAAGACGGGGTGTTGGGCATGCGGGCTTCAGGGGTTCACTGGCGCCGTGGGATTGCCGCGGCCGTGATCGTGGCGATTCATGTGGTGGCTGGAACCGTTTCCATGAGCGGCGGCGATCTTGCTGGCCAGCAGCCAGTGCTGGCCGCCCAGGCCACGCCAGGGGCCACCGCGGCGGCGCTCGACAGCGCCGCGACCATCGAGCTCATCGGTCTCGTCAATGCTCCGGGCCCGATCTCGATCGGTGACCTGCAGGCGGTTGGGAGCGAGTCCGTGTCGGTCACCTACGAAAGCGGCGGCACGCCGGAGGACCACGACTTCACCGGCGTCCGCCTCTTCGACGTGCTCGAGCACGTTGGCCTCGCCGTCGATCCCGAGGCGCGGAACCCGCTGCTCACGCACTATCTGGTCATCACCGCCAACGATGGGTATCAGGTCGTGCTGTCGGGTGGAGAGATCGATCCGAACTTTGGCAATGCGCCGATTCTGCTGGCCTGGGAACAGGACGGGGCTCCGCTGACGGGGCAAGACGGACCATTGCGCCTGGTGGTCCCCGGTGATCTGCGCGGGGGGCGTTACGTTCACGGCATCGTCAGCATTGACGTACGGCAGGTAAACGCGGCGGCGGCATAGACCCCGTGGCCATGCCTTCACTCACGGTTATTGCGCCCGGGTCGGTGACGCCGGCCCGGGAAGCATTGCTGCAAGCATTCGCTCGCGTCGCTCCTGATGCCTTGGTGCGGTTTCATCCCCCCGCGTATTCGGGGCTGCTGGCCGAAGAAATCCGGCAGGGCGCCCCGGCGGACCTCTTTATCAGCGCAAGCATGGCGTATCTCCAAGCGCTGCGAGTCGAGGGGCTCGTGCCGGAACCGCGCCCGCTGGCCCGCAACCGGCTCTGCCTGGTGGCGCGGGCGGGGCTGACGCCGGGCGAGCTCAGCATCGATGACTTGGGGCGAGATGGCGTACGTCTGGTCATTCCGCCGGCCGGGAGCGATCCCCTGGGCGAGTACGCCGCGATGCTCTTCGCACGCGCCGGTCTGGCCACGTTCATCGAGCGCAAGCGACAGCGGGGCGAGGTGCGGCACGAACTGGCTTCGCTGCGCGAATGGCTGGTAAACAGTGAAGTTGACGCGGCGGTTATCTACGCCAGCATGGCCCCGCTGTTCGGCAAGGTTGCCGAGATCGTTCCGCTGCCAGAATCGCTGGACATGCGCGACGAGGCAGTCTTCGGGGTTGGCGTGGTTCGTCGTGACAGCGCGGCGCACCCCGCCGCCGAGCAGTTCATGGCGTTCCTTCTCGCGGGGGAGGGCCAGCAGGTGCTGATCGACGCCGGGTTTCTGCCACTCCACGAGTAGCCGTCCCTGAATCGGTCCTGGCGTCTCGTTCGTGTCAAACTCTGCAGGACGACGCATTCGGAGCGCCGGAGGGCTGAGATTCGGGAGCAGGCGGGTTTCATGAGACACGCGAGCGACGTCGTCGTGATTGGAGGCGGCATCAGTGGCGCGGCAACGGCCTACGAGCTGGCGCGCGCTGGAGCCACGGTCACGCTGCTGGAGCAGAGCACGTTGGCCAGCATGGCCTCGGGGCGGACGCTGGCGGGGGTGCGGCAATCGGGCCGCCATCCGGCGGAACTGCCGCTGGCGAAGGCGGCGGTCGAGCGCTGGGCGACGCTCGGCGAGGAACTTGACGCGGACCTCGAGTACCGGCGCGAAGGGAATCTTCGCCTGGCGCGCACGCCTGAGGAGGCGCCAGTTATCGCCGGTATGGTCTCCGAGCAACGGGCGCTCGGCCTCGATCTCGCATTTCTGCCAGACAACGCGGCGGTGCGGGCCGTTGCCCCGGCCATCGCGGAGAGCGTGCTGGCAGCCTCCTTCTGCCCGACGGACGGGCACGCGAACCCGACAGCCACGGTCCAGGCCTTCGCCGATGCCGCGACCCGCCTTGGAGCGACGATCGTGACCGGGTCGACGGTAACCACCGTCGAGGCCGCGGGCGGCCGGGTACGCGGCGTGCGCGCGACGACTGGCGACGTTGCGGCGGATCGGGTGGTCGTCGCGGCCGGGGTCTTCACGGGGCGCCTCTGCGCGCCGCTCGGCATCGACCTCCCGATCGAGGTCTCGAGTGTTGGCGTAATCCAGACCGAGCCGCTGCCGCCGCTCATTGCTCAGGTGCTCGGTGTGGCGAGCGCCGATTTCGCGGGGCGCCAAGAAGTCAGCGGGCGCTTCCGCTTCACCGGAGGCGGCGAGCCGTGGCCGCATGACCTGTCGGAGCTGGCCGAGGGTGACGACATAACAATGCCGAAGGTCAACGCGGTGACATCCGCGCTGAATCGCGCCGTGGACGTCATGCCAGCGCTAGGCGAGGCGCGCGTGGCGCGGGTCTGGGGCGGGCTGCTCGACATGACGCCTGATGCCTTGCCCATCATCGAGCTCAGTCCCGGAATCGAGGGGCTGATAGTCGCCGCCGGGTTCTCCGGCCACGGCTTCTGCCTCGGGCCGGTGACCGGGCGCATCGCGCGTGATCTGGCTCTCGACGGCGCCACCGCGTTTCCGATCGAGCCGTTCCGCCTGAGCCGCTTCGCGGGAGTCACGGAGACGGCCACCGCCACGCTGCATGGGTAACGGCGGCTACATCTGGAGTGGGACACCGCAAGCACGCGCATGTCCCGGCTTTCACGATTTCGCGATACCGACTACCATGAGAGCCTGTCAAATGGATCGAGCGCACATGCTCGTGACAATCGAACCCCTCGCGGTGCCTTGCAAGCGAGGAGACTGGCTTTTGGCTTCGCAATGGCGCGGAGTGCGACAGCCAAGGAGGTCCACTTCATGACAACACGACGTCGATGGTTGACCGCCGTGCTCGGTCTGGCCATGGCGGCCTCGACAGCGGCCGCGGGTCTTGGAGGCACGGTGAGCGCGCAGGACGCGGGCGATCGGCCGGTCATGCGCTTCGGGGTGAATGCCGCCGACCTGGCGACGCTCGATCCACACTATGCCTCGGGCACGCAAGACCGGACCGTGGTCGACATGATCTTCAACGGCCTGGTCCGCTATGCGCCCGGCAACAGTGCGGAAATGGAGCCTGATCTGGCCGTGGCCATTCCGGAGCCGGAGGTGGTCGATGGCAAGCAGGTCTGGACCTTCGAGATTCGCGACGGGGTGATGTGCCACCCGTGGGCTGATGGCGAGGCCTACGAGTTGACGGCGGACGACGTCGTCTACTCGCTGGAGAAATCGGCGAATAGCGACCGTTCGGCCTTTGCCGGCGACTATGCCGGGATGACGTTCGAGAAAGTAAACGACAACACGGTCGCGATTACGCTCGATACGCCGCAATCGCCGACGCTCTTCCTGCCGAAGGTGGCCAACTACGCGGGCGGCTTCATCGTCTGCAGTCAGGCGGTTGAGGCGCTCGGCGATGAGGCGTTCAAGACCAACCCGGTCGGCACAGGACCCTTCCGTTTCGAGAGCTACACGCCGCAGAACAGCGTCGTCCTGGCGGCCAACGACGACTACTTCCGGGGCGCGCCGAAGCTCGGCGGCGTCGAAGTCCGCTACATGCCCGATCCCTCCAGCCGCGAGTTGGGCCTGCAGTCGGGTGAGCTCGACCTGGCGTCTGGCGTCAATGAGGCGCCGTGGGTCGAGCGCATCAATGCCGAAGGGAACCTGATCGCCGACGTCTTCGGCGTCGCTGAGGCGGTCTGGGTCAACTTGAACGTGACGCAGGAACCGCTCGACAACCCTCTCGTGCGTGAGGCGATTGCCCTGGCCCTCAGCCGCGACGAGCACGCCGCGCTGCGGGGCGAGCCGGTGTCGGAGCTGATTTACTCCGTGGCGCCGGCTCAGCTCATGCCGGGCGGCCTGACGAAAGATGAGGCGGCCGAAGCTGGCGTTCTGTACGAGCAGGACATCGAGCGGGCGAAGGCGTTGCTGGCGGAGGCAGGCTACCCCGATGGCTTCACCATCGACCTCGTCACCTCCGAGATGAGCGACTACCGCGCGAACTACGAGGTGCTGCAGGCCGAGTTGGCGGACATCGGCATCACGATCAATCTCACCGTCGTTGACCACGCGACGATGCACGAGCAGATCCGGGAGGACGTCAACCCGATCGTGATCTACGTTGCCTTCCGCCCGAACGCGGACGTCTACCTGACGAACTTCTTCCACTCGGATTCGATCGTCGTTACTGGCGCATCGCCGATCACGAACTTCTCGCACTACGCGGGGATCGACGACCTGATCGAGCAAGCTCGCGCCGAGACCGATCCGGCGGCGCAGGAAGAGCTCTGGAAGCAGGCGAACATCAAGATTCTCGAAGATCTGGCCGCCTACCCGCTCTACATGCAGAACCTGGTCTATGCCCGGACGCCAGCGGTCGACTTCGGACACGATCTGGTTTCGAGCCTGGCCCTCTATCCGCAGATCACGGAGATGACGACGATCACGGCGGAATAAGGTGTCAGGGTGTCGGGGTGTCAGGGGTGATCGAAAGACCTATCACCCTAACACCCCGACACTCCAACACCCTCGTTCGGAGAACGATCCATGGCCCGCCACATCGGGCGCCGCCTGTTGCTGGCGATCCCCACGCTGCTGGCCGTCTTCACCATCATCTTCATCATCGTCCGCGTTGCGCCGGGAGACCCCGCCGTGGCGGCGCTCGGCGACTACGCCTCGGCGGATGCGGTCGCGGCCCTGCGCGAGAAGATGGGACTCAATGCCCCGCTCTGGCAACAGTACCTCACCTTTCTTGGCGATCTGACGCGGGGCGACCTGGGCGATTCGCTGATCACCGGCAAGCCGGTGATCGAGCAGATCGCCTTTGTCCTGCCATACACACTGGAGTTGACCGCCGCCGCGATCCTGGTCGGGCTTGTCCTGGGCATCCCGACCGGCGTCATCACCGCCGTGCGGCGCAATTCGCCAATCGACTACATCGGCCGCGCGCTCTCCCTGCTCGGCCTCTCGTTCCCCGCCTTCTATCTCGGTATTCTGCTGATGTTCTTTTTCGCCGTGCGGCTCGGCCTTTTTCCGGCCGTCGGGTCAGCGCCCTTTTCCGAGCCTGGACGCAATCTGCAATTTCTGGTCTTGCCCGCGCTGACGCTCGGCCTGATCGAGACCGCCTACATCGCGCGCATGACTCGCTCGGTGATGCTGACCATCCTGAGTGATGATTACATCCGCACCGCGCGTGCCAAGGGTTTGCAAGAGTGGATCGTGCTGGTGAAGCATGCCCTGCGGGCCGCGCTGATCCCGATTGTTTCGCTGGTGGGGATCTTTGCCATCAGCCTGATCGGGAGCTCCGTTCTGGTAGAGGAGGTCTTCGCGCGGCCCGGTCTCGGCAAATTGATGGTCGGGGCCACCAAACAGAAGGACTACACCACCTTGCAGTCGATCATGGTCGTTTACGCGCTCATCATCGTCGTCATCAACCTGGTGGTCGACATCATCTACACGTACGTTGACCCGCGCGTGAGGTATGGCTAGTGGCTGATGTTGCCGCCAATGCGGCCGGCGAGGTAACGCTGGCCGAGCCACACGGCCCGAAGCTCATCTCGCAGCGAGAGCGCGCCCTGCGCACGTTCGCCAGCAACCGCACGGCGGTTGTCGGCCTGATCATGATCGCGGTGATCGTCTTCATTGCCCTGGCCGCGCCGATGCTGGCGCCGCACGATCCGCTGGACCAGAGCGTGCGCGATCGGCTGGCGCCCCCCAGCTTCGACTATCCGCTGGGGCGGGACGACAAGGGACGCGACATTCTCTCCCGCGTGATCTACGGGACGCGGATC
>CAYSXO010000240.1:3163-7735 GCA_964434995.1 uncultured Sphaerobacteraceae bacterium | reverse complement strand
CGCGTTCCCGTCATTGACGTCCATGGCCACCCGTTCCTCAACAAGGGCCGGGTGACCGCCGAGCAGTTCACCGACATGACCGCCTTTGGCGGCGGCTCCCGCGCCTATATGGAAGAAGGCGGCATCGAGTTCACCGACGAGGTGCGGGCCGAGCTGCAACGTGTAAAGCGGGACACTGTCTACTTCAAGCGGCTGGTGCGCGATCTGGCGGCGTACTTCGGCGTGGAGCCGGACCTCGACGCGGTCCTCGCGGCGCGAAACGATGCCGTTGATGCTTGCTACACCGACTATGTGCGGCGGCTCTATGCCGATGCCGGGATCGAGGCGCTTGTGCTCGACTTCGGCGTGCCCTTGCCGATGCTCGACGTCGACGCGGTCAAGGCCGAGCTGCCGATCGAGGTCGTGCCGATCTTCCGTATCGAGCCGTTGATCGCCGATCTGCTGAAGACAGACCTCGGCTGGGCGGAGTTCAAGCGCGCCTTCGACGAAACGGTCGCTGACGCGCTGACAGACGGCGGCTACCGGGGCGTGAAGTCGATCATCGCCTATCGGACCGGGCTCGATGTCTCCCCCCTCAGCCGCACGCCGGACCAAGGGTACAAGGCGCTCGACGCCATCCGGCGCGGGCTGGGCGGCGGCAGCATGAAGCAACTGCGCGACCACCTCCTCTGCCGGTCGCTGGAGCTCTGCATGGAGCACGACGTGCCGATGCAGATCCACACGGGGATGGGTGATTTCGAGGTCAACCTCGTCTATTGCCGGCCCGCCTTCCTGATGGATCTCCTGCGCGCCCCGGCCTTCCGCGCCTGCAACGTCATTCTCGTCCATGGCGGCTATCCCTACGTGCGCGAGGCGGCCTACATGAGCAATGTCCTGCCGCGCGTCTACGTCGATGTCAGCGAGGGCATCCCCTTTGCTGGCCGCGCGGCGAAGGCGATCTTTGCCGAGGCGATGGAGATGGCCCCGCTTTCGAAGATCGTCTATGGCTCGGACTGCTACACGCTGCCCGAGGGTTTCTACAGCAGCGCCAAACTCGGCAAGCAGGCGCTGGCCCAGGCGCTCGACGATCTGATCGCCGACGGCATGATTGGCGAGGCCGACGCCCAGGAAGCGGGCGAAATGATCCTCTCGGGCACCTCCAGGAGGCTCTACCGCATCGGCTGACAGCATGATGGCAACGCGCGAAACCGCGATGATGACGGCCGTTCCCGCGAGAGCAACCGTCACCGCCTGCCACAACTTCTCCCAGACCGCGCCTCATGCCGTTCGCGAAATGCGGGCGGTGGCCGACGACTTGGTGTGTGAGGCCTTCAGTTCGGGCCGGGGCATCCCGGCGCCCGTAAGGACGAGTCGAGGAACACCATTCATGCCGTGGCACTGAGTTGCCAGCGTGGCCCGCGCCCTGGTAGGGCGACGTTGGCCTGACGGTTTGCCCCGCTTGACATCGATTCCTCATGCGATATGCTCACTGCCGCCTCACCTGAACGCGGTGTGCTGTTAATCTCTAGAGGCTCCAGCTATCAGAGGCGAAGGGGGAATGATGGTCAGGCCGGACGCGACCTGGGACGTGCGCAACGAAGCCGCGAGTGGCAGGATCTCGCGACGAGAGTTGGCCAAGCGGGCCGGGGCGCTGGGCCTGGCGGTCCCAGCTTTCGCCTGGTTGGATCTGGCGACCATGACGCCGGCCATGGCTCAGGACGACCTGCTCGCCGCCGCCGCGGAGACCGGCCTCCTGATCGCGCCGGAGCCGGATCCGAAGCGCGGCGGAATATTGCGCACCGCGTTTGGCATCACCACCACCAGCTACGACATCTACCAGGGTGGCAACGTCGCCGTGCTGACCCACCTGTATGACGGTCTGGTGCGTTTCAACCCGCTGGATGGCCTCCAGTCAATCATTCCCAGCCTGGCGACGAGTTGGGAAATCGCGGACGATGGCTTGACCTACACGTTCACGCTGCGGGAAGGCGTCACGTTCCATGACGGCGAGCCGTTCACGGCGGATGACGTGGTCGCGACCTTCAGCCGCGCGATCAACCCGCCCGAAGGCATCATTAGCATCATGCAGTCGTTCTACCGGTCGGTGGAGAGTGTCGAGGCGGTTGACGCGGCCACGGTCCAGTTCAACCTCAGTGAGCCGCAGGCCGACCTGCTGACGGTGCTCGCGGCTCCTTTCAGTGTCATCTACTCGAAGGCCGCGCTCGACGCCAACAACCAGGATCTCCGGGGGGTAGTCTCACCCGGCACTGGCCCGTTCGTCTACGAGGAGTACAACGAAGCCGAGCGCTGGGTCTTCTCCCGCAATCCAAACTACTGGAACCCGGAGCTGCCCTACCTGGATGGCATTGAGCTGCTCCACGTCGCGGCCTGGTCAGACC
Organism: uncultured Sphaerobacteraceae bacterium; assembly: GCA_964434995.1. Taxonomy (GTDB): domain Bacteria; phylum Chloroflexota; class Chloroflexia; order Thermomicrobiales; family UBA6265; genus JACCXM01. The sequence continues at coordinate 5,357 of CAYSXO010000240.1, read as the reverse complement.
GCGGCACGGCGGTGCTGACCGATCAAGCGGCCTTCTCATGGAATGTCTCCGTCGAGACCTTCGCCGAGGGGGAGCGACGCGACGATATCGGCGCCAAGCAGGTGCCGAGCATCGGCGTCTACACGGCATTCATCAATACCACGCGCGAGCCTTTCAACGATCCCCGTGTGCGCCGGGCAATGCATCTGGCGCTCAATCGCCAGGCGCTGATCGCGGCGTTCCGCACCCAGGAGTCGATCGCTCTGACTCGCTGGATCTCCCATGCCAGTGGGTACGCGATGTCCCCCGAGGAGGTCGCGCTGTTGCCTGGCTACCGGCCGGAGAAGGATGAGGACCTCGCGGCCGCGCAGGCCCTCATGGCAGAAGCCGGTTACGCGGACGGCATCAGCGGCGTCGAGCTGCTGGCGGCCTCAGTGGCCCCGCACGCGGAGATCCTGGCCCCGGCGATCCAGGACCTTTTGCGGACCTCGCTCAATATCGATCTCCAGATTCGAGTAACGGAACGCGCGCAGCTCTTCGAAGAGGAGAGTGGCGGCAACTTTGACCTGGTGCTCGACACGCCGACGATCTCGGTTTCCGACTTTTCGGCGATCGGCAATCTCTATTTCCGAACTGACGCTTCACAGAACTTCGGCGGCTACTCGAATCCGCAATTCGACGAGTTGTTGAGCGCGGCTGATCTGGAGATGGATCCGGCGAAGCGAACCGAGACCTTCCGTCAGATCGAGGACGTGCTCGATGAGGATCCGCCGTGGCTCCTCATCGGATGGACGTTCCATCTCCCCATGTGGCAGTCCTACTTCAAGGGACACAACATGGAGGCGCGGACACAGTCCGTGTGGGGGCGCCTGGATACTGGCTGGCTCGATCAATAGTTGGTGATGGGTGATGGGTGATGGGTTCGACGCGGGGGATAGGGTGTTGGGGTGTTAGGGGATCACCTCGCTGAAAGCCATTGACCAACAGCCAACGGCCGAAAACCATCACCCATCACCTATCACCCGTCCCCCGTTAGGTAGAGCATGTCCCGGTACGTTTTGCGTCGCCTCGCCATTGCCATTCCGACAATCTTTGGCATCACGGTGCTGATCTTTATCGCCATGCGGGTCCTTCCCGGCGACCCGCTGGCGATGATCGGGTCGCAGGGCCAGTCGACGCGGGTGTTAACGGAAGATGAGCTTGCGTCGGTCCGGGCGAGTCTTGGCCTGGATCGGCCGCTCTATCTGCAATACCTCGATTGGATGCGGAATGTCGCCCGCGGCGATTTGGGGTATTCGTTCTGGACCAGCGAGCCGCTGCGCGATCAGGTGCTTCGGCGTGGACCGATTTCGGCCCAGATCGCGGTGCTCGCGGTGATGATCTCCTGGGTGATCGGGGTGCCGGTGGGGCTTCTCAGTGCCCTGCGGCGCAACTCCTGGTTGGACAATCTGTCCCGAGTGCTCGTCACCGCGGCGATGGCGATCCCGAGCTTCTGGATCGGCCTCATCATGGTGTTGGTCTCGGTCCGGCTCTTCTACTGGCGGCCGCCGCTCACAATCACGCAGGTATGGGAGGACCCGCTGACCAATCTGCAGATTGTGGCCGGTCCGGCAATCGCGCTCGGCGTCGGGCTGGCCGCCGTCGTCATGCGGATGACGCGTTCGACCGCGCTCGAAGTCCTGGGCGAGGACTATGTGCGCACGGCCCGCGCGAAGGGACTCGGTCAGGGGGCGCTGGTGGCCAATCACATTTTCCGCAACTCCCTGTTACCGGTGATTACCACCTCCGGAGTGGCGATTGGTGCGCTGCTGGGCGGGACCGTGGCCACGGAGACCGCATTTGGCGTGCCGGGTCTGGGAACGCTGCTCGTCGAGGCCATGACGACTCGCGACTGGATGGTTATTCAGAACCTCGTCCTGCTCTACGCCTTGATTTTCGTGGTCGTCAATCTCCTGATCGATCTCAGTTACGCATGGATCGATCCGAGGATTCGCTTTAGTTAGCACCGCGCTGGCGAGCAAACGGCAGGATGAGATCATGGCACAAGCGCGCACCATCGCCGCTCTGGATGGGCGCACCGAATCGAGGCCGCGGGACGGAAACTCCAGTTTCGCCGCGATACGGCAGTTTTGTCGCTCGACGCCGCTCGGCGCGATGGCGGCGGTTGCCCTCGCCTTCATGGCAATTGTGGCCATCTTCGCGCCGCAGCTTGCGC
>CAYSXO010000240.1:814-3153 GCA_964434995.1 uncultured Sphaerobacteraceae bacterium | reverse complement strand
ATCAACGCGCTGCGCGCCATGGGTTACGACCCGCGCCTGTATGCCGAGCAGGATCTGCGCCTGCGGCATGTGCTCGGCGCCATCGGCAGCGGCGCCTTCAGCCCCGGCGAGCCCGGGCGCTACCGCGATCTGGTCGACAGCCTGCTGCATCGCGACCGCTATTTCCTGCTCGCCGATTTCGCCGACTATCTGGCCACCCAGGCGCCGCCATCGGCAGAGCACCTGCTCGGCACCGATCATCTCGGCCGCGATGTCTTGAGCCGGATCATCTTCGGCACGCGCGTCACGCTTACCGTCAGCATGGCCTCGGTTGGTCTGGGCGTATTCCTGGGCATGATCTGGGGCATCGCCAGCGGGTACAGCGGGCAGCGGTTCGACATGATCAGCCAGCGCCTGGTGGAGGTGCTGATGTCGTTTCCGACGCTGATCCTGGCCATGCTCCTGATGGTCAGCCTAGGCGCGGGGCTGACGACCGTGGTGATCGCCATTGGCATCTCTCAGGTGCCGCTAGCGACCCGCATCACCCGCTCGGTTGTGCTGGCCACCAAGGAAACGTCGTACGTGGAAGCCGCGCGGTGCGTCGGCGCCAGTCCAGGCCGGATCATGACGCATCACATTGCTCGGCAGTGCTTTGCGCCGATGCTGGTGATTGCGACAGTGAACCTTGGGGCGGCGATCTTCGCCGAGGCCTCGCTCAGCTTTCTCGGGGTTGGCGTGCCGCCGCCCAATCCCAGTTGGGGAAACATGCTGGGCGGCGTACTGGCGCAGTCGTTCGATCCTCCATGGTGGCTGGTGATCTTTCCGGGACTGGCGATCGCCATCACCATCATGGCGGCCAATCTCCTTGGCGATGGCCTGCGCGACTTCATGGATCCCAGGACCGGGCAGTTGATCCGGCGCTAGCGGGGAGGGTAGGTACAGAGGAATATCGCGGTCGCCAGCGTTCGCCCTCACCCCCAAGCCCCTCTCCCAGTGCGCTGGGAGAGGGGAGCATGGCGTCAAGCATGGGGCAGATGGCAACCTGTCTCGACGTCAGCACACCCTCTCCCGCGCCCGGGAGAGGGCCGGGGTGAGGGCGAATGCTGGCGATCCAGGCGTGTAGCTGGGTTTTGGGCAATGCGTTGAAGGAACGGAGAGAACCGCGTGTCGAAGCTGAAAATCGGGCTCATCGGGGGCGGCGCGATCGCCCAGATCCAGTACTTGCCGATCCTTTCGGCGCGAAGCGATGAGTTCGAGATCGGCGGCATCGCCGATCTGTCGCAGGATTTGCTCGACGCTCTTGGCGCGCAGTACCACATTTCGTCCGATAGGCTGTTTGGGGATTACCGCGATCTGGTCCAGAGCGATGTTGACGCGGTCATCGTCTGTTCTTCCGGCTCGCACGCCGCGCCGAGCATCGCGGCAGCCGAAGCGGGCAAGCACGTGCTGGTCGAGAAGCCGATGTGCACGACCGTGGACGAGGCGGAGCAGATGGCCGCCGCCGCTGACGCGGCCGGCACGCTGCTGATGGTTGCCTACATGAAGCGATACGACCCCGCATTCCGCTATGCGAAGGCGCGGATCGCCGAGATGTCCGACGTTCGGTTCATCCAAGTGAATCACTTGCACCCGGATAACTCGCTGCATATTGCCGAGTTCAACGTGATGCGCTTCAACGATATCCCGGCTGACTCATTTGCCAGCGCCGCCGAGGGGCACGCCCAGCAAGTAGCGCAGACCCTGGGTTTCGCCAGCGCCGCCGAGTTGCCCGCGGCTCTGCTGCGGGCATACACCATTGTTCTGGGCAGCATGATCCACGACATCGGGAATCTCCACGGCGTCTTCGGCCCGCCCACGCGCGTGCTCAGCACCGAAATCTGGGCGGACGGCAACGGCATCACCACCACGCTCGAGTACCCGGAGGGGAAGCGCGCCGTCTGCACCTGGATCGATCTGCCCGAACTCTGGGACTTCAAGGAGTCGCTCGAAGTCTACGGGTCGCGCGATCGCGTCATCGCGACGTTCCCCACCGGGTTCTCGATCGGTCAGCCATCCACGGTGACGCAGTATGGGATGGAAGAGGATCGGACGCCGTGGCGCAAGGAGCTGAGTTGGCACGAAAACGCCTTCGAGCGGGAGCTGGAGCACTTCCGGGATTGCGTACTGACCGGCCAACGACCGGAGACAGAGGGCAGGGACGGCATTCATGACATCGCCCTCGTACGCGACATCATCCTGGCCTTTGTGAATCGATAGCAGAACGAAAGGATTGCGTTCGTGCCCTTCGCTGTTTACGACTATCGGACCGACGTGCGCAACGTGGTCATCATGCCGGACATTCGCTCCCGATTTCTGCGGAT
>CAYSXO010000240.1:0-804 GCA_964434995.1 uncultured Sphaerobacteraceae bacterium | reverse complement strand
CCGGGTGAGGTGGGGGCCCGGCACTCCCACGATCTTGGGCAGGAGGTCTTCCTGATCCTGGAAGGGGAGTGCGAGTTCGAGATCGAGGGGGAAACGGCGGTCCTGGGGCCGGGGCAGATGTGCTTCGCCGCGGCAAATCAGATGCATCATGTCCGCACGATCGGCGACCAGCCGATGACCATGTACCTCTCGGTGACGCCGCACATCGAGCCGACCCATACATTTTGGGATGAGCGGGGCGCGCAGTTGCCGCCAAGGTACGGCGGGGCGACGGCGAACGAGCGAGCGGCGTGGTCGGAACCCGCGCCGCCAGTGTCCGAGCTCACGGCCAAGCACGTCGCGGCAGCACAGACATTGGCAGCGGCCGCGGCCGAGAACGCGGCGGCTCAGGAGACCGGTGTGGCGGCGCTTGAGCAGGCTCTGGCAGTTGGCGATATGGCGGCTGCCAAGGCAGCGGTCGACGGGATGTGGAGCACGATGCTGGAGACGTACCGCTCTGTCCAGGAATTGGGCGCAATATGGAACGAGGTCGCGGCCCAGGTGGCCCAACCCCAGCCCTAGATCAGTAGGCTGATCGGTGGTCACCCCGAGGCACAGGCTCTCGGCTCCGGGCCGCATCCGTTCGCGGGGATCGCGAGACATCCCGCGATCCAGGCGAGACAGCCCCTTACGCATCGCACTCTTTGAACGAATTCCGGGAGGTTGGTCCCGGCTTGGCCTCCATGTTCCCTAGCCATAATCCCCGCTCCCGGCGCACAGGGAGCGGGGGTGTGGGTGGGGGCGAACGCGGCGATGCCAGGGGCT
>CAYSXO010000239.1:0-7810 GCA_964434995.1 uncultured Sphaerobacteraceae bacterium | reverse complement strand
GCGACGATCCGCTCGGCTTCCGCGATGCTCGAGCCGTCTTCGGCAATATGGTTGCCAACGCTGCCGCTTTCATCATCCTGTTCGACGCCGATAGCTCGCATCTCATTGGCCATGTACGTAACATCGCCTTCGATCGCGGCTTTGCGCGCTTCAAGGTCCTGCCGGAGTCTGGTCACCATGTCGTCGTTCATTGCCTACTACCTCGTTTGCTCCCAATGCCACGTCGGGAACCGCCCATGGGCATGCGCGAGCAATCCTCCAGCGTGGGTCGGATGGTATCACAGGCATCTTGCTCAAACTTTGTCAAGGCCACCAGTGACCGGCTCTATACTCACCCCGGATCGTCGGAAAGCTGGGGCGCTGCATGCCGGGAACCACGTCACGAATTCGGTTGGCCATCGCTGGTGGCGGCACCGGCGGCCATGTGTTGCCAGCGCTTTCAGTCCTTGAAATTCTTCATCGCGACAATCTCATTGAGGACGTCTTCTGGATCGGCAGCCACGACGGCCACGAGCGGCAGGCGGCGACGGAGGCAGGCATACGTTATGTTGCAATCCCCACTGGCAAGCTCCGCCGTTATCTCTCCATTCAGAACGCGACCGACGCTGCACGGATACCGATAGGCATTCTTGCGGCCAGGCGAGCGCTTCGCGCCGCGCGGCCCGATGTCCTCTTCAGCACCGGGGGCTTCGTCAGCGTTCCCGCGGTCGTCGCCGCACGCGGCATCGCGCCGGTGGTCACGCACGAGCAGACCGCGATCCTCGGGCTGGCGAACCGAATCAACGCGCGGTTCGCTGAAGTCCTCGCCATTTCCCACCCGCGGACCGAGACAGAAGCCGCCAAGATTCATCGCCGGGTCGCGGTCACTGGCAACCCCGTGCGCGTTGGACTTGCCCAGGGCAGCAAGGCAAGGGGCCTGGCCACGCTTGGTTTCAGCGATAAAATGCCGGTTATCTATGTCACTGGCGGCGCGCGTGGGGCCAGCGCCCTCAATCAGCGTATTGCGGCGCTCCTGCCAGACGTGCTGGAGCACGTGCAGATTCTGCACCAGACGGGCCCGGCCAGCGCCAATGCCGACCTGGAGGGACTGCTGGCCCAGCGCGGGAGCTGGGATACGTCCTTGCAGCGCCGCTTCGTCGCGGTAGAGTTCGTTGGAGATGAACTCCCCAACGTTTACGCCGCCGCCGACATCGTCATCGGCCGCGCGGGTGCGGGTACTGTCGCCGAACTCGCGTACGTCGGACTCCCATCGATCCTCATCCCCCTTCCGGGCGCCGGTGGAGACGAGCAGGCCGTTAATGCGCGTGTCCTCGCCGACGTGGGCGCTGCGGTCGTGCTTCCCCAGGCCGAGGCCACTCCGGAGCGGCTATGGTCGGAGCTGCTCGGCATCCTCGCGGATCCTGAACGGATGGCTCTCATGCGAAACGCCGCAACGTCGGTTTCTCAACCCAACGCGGCATCGAAGCTGGCCAAGATTCTCGTGGCCGTCGGCCAGGGCCAGTCGACGTTTCGGGACCGCAAACGCTGAGGCCCGCATCCTGAGAGTCGAGAAGTCCTGGTTTACCGTCGCGAATTATCGCCGGGGTCCCGTGAATACTCGAGAGGCTGGGTAGTCCGTTCACTGCCAACGGGAACTACTGGTCGTCGACGCTCTGCTCAATCGCTTCTTGAACGGTGTCAGCACGGAGTACGCGCATCCCGGCGACATCTACCGTTCCTCGCCGGGCCGCGGAAGCCGGGATAATCGCCTTGCTGAAGCCCAATCGGCTAGCTTCGCCCAATCGGCGCTCGATCTGGCTGACTGAACGCAGCTCTCCCGCGAGACCGATCTCCCCAATTGCGACGAGCCCCGCGTCGATGGAGCGGTCCCGAAAGCTCGATGCGATGGCCAGCGCAACGGCGAGATCCGCGGCCGGCTCGCTGATTCGCATCCCGCCGACGACGTTCGCGTAGACGTCCTGACCACCCAGCCCAAGCCCAACGCGCTTCTGCAAGACCGCAACCAGGAGTTGCAACCGGCCGGTATCCAACCCGTTTGCGCTTCGTCGGGGAAGTCCAAACGCGGAAGGCGTCGTCAATGCCTGGACCTCGACCAGAATTGGCCGCGTGCCCTCGACCGTGACGGCCACGCTCGAACCTGACGCTGTCCCGTTTCGTTCCTCCAGGAATGCCTGAGACGGGTTGCGCACTTCCCGCAACCCCGACTCCGCCATTTCGAAGACCCCGACTTCGTCGGTCGACCCGTACCGGTTCTTCACCGCACGCAGGACGCGGAAATGTCCATGCCGCTCCCCTTCCAGATACAGCACAGCATCAACCATATGCTCCAGCACGCGCGGCCCGGCAATAGCGCCTTCTTTCGTGACGTGCCCGATGATGAAGACCGGGACGTCGCGACCTTTTCCCCACTGCATCAGGCGAGCCGTACACTCTCGCACTTGTGACACGCTTCCCGCCGCTGACGTGATGTCTTCGACCGAGACGGTTTGAATCGAATCGACAATCAACAGTGATGGCTCCGCCCCAGTTGCGCTGGCCAGAATGGCATCCAGGTCAGTGCTGGAGAGCACGAGAACGTTGTCTGATTCGACGCCGAGTCGGTCCGCGCGCAACCGTATTTGCTGGGCAGACTCTTCGGCGGAGACGTAGAGAACCGGCCCACTCGAAGCTGCCAGCGCCGCGGCGGCCTGCAAGACGAGGGTCGACTTGCCGATCCCCGGATCGCCGCCAATGAGGACCAACGCGCCTGGCACCAGCCCGCCGCCAAGTACACGCTCCAATTCGGAGATCGGCACCGGAATGCGCGACATCGCCGTTGCGCCGAGCTCGCGCAGTGGGCGCGGCTGCTCCGCGATGCGCGTTGCGGCGGAGCGGCCCGCTGGGCGGCGCTCTTCGATGGTTTCAACCATCGAGTTCCACGAGCCACAGCCAGGGCATCGGCCAAGATACGCCGGGCTCGATGCGCCACATTGTTGACAAATGAAACTGGTTCTGGCCTTCGCCACGGTACCCTCGTTGCTCGTCGAATCAGCGCCTCACGAGGGAGGCGCATGGCAGGCCTGGATGATATGTGTGGCCGCTATCGAAGCACTGGGGCACTGAACTGTCGGCGCACGTTCAACTGCCCCGCGCCCTCGACCTCCAGCATCAAGAGAGATGCGGCGGGGCGGCACTGGCGCCGCCCCCGCTCACATGCTGTCGCCAGAATGTCTAGGAGACGCCCGCCAGCGCCCCCGATTCGGACAACACGGGCTCGAGTTTGAGCAAGTCGTCCTCGACGTCGACCCGAATGGTTGAGCCCGCCTGGAACCGAGAATCGAGGACGCCTTCAGCCAGGGGATCCTCAATGAGGTTCTGAATGATCCGTCGCAGCGGACGCGCGCCGTACGTGTGGTCGTAGCCACGCTCGCCGAGAAGGTCCATCGCCGCCTGGGTGACTTCGAGCTCGATCTCCTGTTCGAGTAGCTGCTTCCGCACCCGTGCCAGTTCGAGCTCGACGATCTGCCGGATCTGGTCCTTCGCGAGCGAGTGGAAGACGATCACCGCGTCAATGCGGTTCAGGAACTCCGGCCGGAAGGTCTGCTTGAGCTGCCCGGTGACCTTCTCCCGCATCTGGTCGTATTCTCGCGCCTTTGACTTTTCCTCATCTTCCTTGATGGCGAAGCCGAGGTTCATGTCGCGGCTGATCTGCTCCGCTCCAACGTTGGAGGTCATGATGATGATCGTGTTGCGGAAATCGACTTTTCGCCCTTTGGCGTCGGCCAGATTGCCGTCCTCCATGATCTGAAGGAGCATGTTGAACGCTTCCGGGTGCGCCTTCTCGATCTCATCGAGCAGGATGACACTGTACGACTTGCGACGCACGGCTTCGGTAAGCTGTCCACCCTCCTCATAGCCGACATAGCCCGGGGGAGCGCCCACCAGCCGGCTGACGGCGTGGCGCTCCATGAACTCAGACATGTCGATCTTGATGAGGTGGTCTTCGGAGCCGAACATGAACTCGGCCAGCGCCTTTGCCAGCTCCGTCTTCCCGACGCCAGTCGGCCCGAGGAAGATGAACGATCCAATCGGGCGCTTGGGATTCTTGATGCCCGCTCGTGCCCTGCGCACGGCCTTGGCCAAAGTCGTAATCGCTTCGTCCTGGCCGATAATCCGGTTGTGGAGCGTCTCCTCCATCTTCAGCAGGCGCTCGGACTCTTCGCCCGCGATGCGCACGACGGGAATGCCTGTCCACATCGAGACGACTTCCGCGATGTCTTCCTCGGTGACGTAGATCTCGTCAGAGGCGTTCGCGTCCCGAAGCTCCTGCTCCTGCGAGTCGATTCGTTCCCGCAGTTTGCGCTCCCGGTCCCGTAGCTCCGCCGCCAACTCGAACTCCTGATTGGAGACCGCCGCGTCCAGTTCGCGATTCAGCGATTGCAGCCCCGCCAGCGCCTCCTTCAGGCTCGGCGGCGGCGCCTGCCGGTACATCCGCACGCGGGACGACGCCTCGTCGATCAGGTCGATCGCCTTGTCCGGCATGAACCGATCGGTGATGTACCGCGCGGCCATGTTTGCGGCCGACTTCAACGCTTCGTCGGTGATCTTCAGTTTGTGGTGGTCTTCGTAGAGCCCACGCACGCCGGTCAGGATCAGTATCGTCTCGTCAACGCTTGGCTCATCAACCTGCACCGGCTGGAACCGGCGTTCCAGCGCGGCATCCCGCTCGATGTACTTGCGATACTCATCGAGCGTTGTCGCACCGATTGTCTGCAACTCTCCGCGAGACAACGCCGGCTTGAGGATGTTCGCGGCATCGACCGCACCCTCGGCCGCGCCCGCTCCCACGAGGGTATGCAACTCATCGATGAAGAGAATGCTGCCCGTTTCCTTGACTTCGCCGACGATCTTCTTCAGCCGTTCCTCGAACTCGCCTCGGTACTTGGTGCCCGCCACCAACGCGCCAATGTCAAGCGCGATCAGGCGCTTGTTCTGCAATTGCTCGGGAACGTCCCCGCTGATGATGCGCTGCGCCAGCCCCTCGACAATGGCGGTCTTGCCGACTCCAGGTTCGCCGATCAACGCCGGGTTGTTCTTCGTGCGGCGGGAAAGAATCTGCATTACCCGGTCGATTTCCATCGACCGGCCAATGAGCGGGCCAAGCTTGCCAGTTCGCGCCGCCTCCGTAAGATCGACGCCCAAGGCGTCCATATACGGCGTCTTGGTTTGCTGCTTGCTCTGACTGTAGGAAGGGCTCTGGCTGACAACCTGCATCACCTGCGCCCGAACCTTCTCGAGGTTCACGCCCAGGCTTTCCAGGACGCCAGCAGCAATCCCTTCACCCTCGCGAACCAGACCAAGCAAGAGATGTTCCGTGCCGATATAGTGGTGATTCAGCCTTCGCGCTTCATCAACCGCAAGTTCGATTACCTTTTTGGCCCGTGGCGTGAGGCCAATCTCCCCCATCACCATAGTCTCGCCGCGGCCAATGATGAACTCGACGGCCGACCGAACCTTGGGGAGTTGCACCCCCATATTGCTCAGAACGCGAGCAGCAACTCCATCGCCCTCGCGCACGAGTCCAAGGAGAAGGTGCTCGGTTCCGATATAGTTGTGATTGAACCGCTGCGCCTCTTCCTGAGCCAGCGTCAGCACCTTCCGGGCGCGTTCGGTGAATTTGTCGAACTTGTCTGACATGCGTGGATCTCCCGTCGCCCTCGATCTACGGCCCTTCAGCCGAGACCGCTCGTACCACTATGATAGTCCTCCGGGACAAGAGGTGTCCCGCGCGCCCTGTATCTGTGAAACGCGGCCTGTTTAAGCCAGGTTCCAAATATGACGCGAGCGGCAGGCCAGTTTGGCCTGCCGCGCTCGTTCTGCTGTCCCATGCTGTCTCACGCGGGGTCGGTGAAGCGTGCCCCGCGCGGCGCTCATTCGGAACCGCTACCTTCTCGTTCCGCCTCCGCGTCGTCTTCGGTTGCCTCGGCGACGAGGTCTGCCGGCGCCCCCGCCATGGCAAACGCCATGGCCATCGCCGAGAGTTCGCCATCGAGCTCGTCCGGGATTTCGATCTGCGGCCGTGAAGTCTCCCGCCGCTGCTTTGGCTGCTGCGCGGGCCGAGGCGCCGGCTCCGGGAAGTTCTTCATCTGCTCGGCGACTCGCTCGGCCACCTGTTCGACAACAGGCTCCGGCTCAGCGAGAGCAGCGGCTTCCGCCGCGGCCCGCGCTGCCTCTGCCGCTTCCGGCGAGAAGGCGTCGCCCAGCTCGATACCCTCGGCCTCGAGCCTCGTTCGAATCCGCTCGATCAGGGCTTCGCGCTCCTGAAGAACGTCCTCGCCGAACCGGTCGATCAGCTCGCTATCGGGCGTATCGAGCGCGCGGCGCAGGCTCAGGCCCATGCGGCGTCGCTGCGGATCGATCCGGATGATCCTCAGCAGCAATTCGTCACCCTCGGAGACAACCTGCTTCGGATGCGTCACACGATCGTCGACCAACTCGGAAACGTGAATGAGGCCCTCGATGCCGTCCTCAATCCGGGCAAATGCACCAAAGTTCGCCAACTGCGTCACGGTGCCGCGCACCAGTTGGCCAACCTCGTAGGCGGTCGCAACCCGGCTCCATGGCTCGGCCTGGGTCCGCTTGATCGAAAGCGCGATCTTCTTCTCCTGGGCATTGATCCCCAGGACATAGACATCGACTTCCTGACCAACTCGAAGCACCTCGCTTGGGTGCCGCACGCGGCTCCAGGAGAGCTCGGAAAGATGGACCAACCCGTCGGCCCCGCCGATATCGACGAATGCACCGAAGTCGCAGATCGAGGAGACTCGCCCCTTGCGGACCTCGCCCTCGCTCAACTCTTCGATCAACCGCTCCTTCATGACGTCACGCCGTTCCTGAACGGCCTGCCGCTCCGAGAGAATGAGGCGATTGCGATGGCGGTTGATTTCGATGACCTTGAGTGGCAGAGACGTTCCGATCAGGCGCGCCATATCGGCCTGCTTGCTCGCCTCATCGCCACCGCGAATTTCGGTCACTTGAGATGCGGGAACGAAGCCGCGCACTCCGTCGAGGTTCACCAGGAGGCCACCCTTGTTGTAGTTGGTGACCTCGGCCTCGATGACCTCGTTCGCTTCATGCAGCTCCTGCAGCCGCCGCCAACTCTTTTCCTGCCGGGCGCGGTCGATGCTGACGACCGCATGCCCCTCCTGGTTTTCAGGCTGGACCACGAAAACCAGGATCGTATCGCCAACGGACAGCGCCTGGCGCTCCTCCGGCGTGAGACTGGAGTATTCGCGAGACGGGACGATCCCTTCCGACTTCGAACCGATGTCGACCAGGATTTCCTCACGGTCGAGGTGCATGATCACCCCGTCCATGACGTCCCCGTACTTGAGGCTCTTGTAGTCGTGGCTAGGATCGTTGAGGAACTGCTCCATGAGGGAAGCGGCATCCAGATCGGCGTCATCCATCGCCGGCGCCGCCTCAGCACTCACCTCAATCGAGCCAGCGGAACTCGCGGCCTCCCCGGCAGCGTCGCCGGCCGGTACGGCCTCTTCCACTGGTTGATTGGTTTGCTCGCTCACGTCAATTTCGTCCATAGAGCCTTCCGAAAAGCCGAACATGCCGCAAACTTCCCGGAACCTTCATTGACCCAAAGGGGCAACTCGTTTCGGAAAGTCCGAGTCGTGAGTATAGCGAATTCGCATGCTGACACGCAACTCCGTTCGACGCCCCAACGCCCAGGAACCTTCCATGCCGCTACCGAACACTCCCCGGCATCGCTGCCTCACGTTCGCTCAACCGGCGCGCGGCATCGATGATCGCGCGGGTT
>CAYSXO010000238.1:3506-7823 GCA_964434995.1 uncultured Sphaerobacteraceae bacterium | reverse complement strand
ATAGCTGATACTCAGGCGCTGCCGGTGTCCTCTGCCAGCAATTCCGGCGAGAGGGGCAGGCTGTCGCTCGGCGGCGGCAATGAGCCGCCCAGAACCATGTCGGAGGTTGGAGCCGGACTTCCGGTGGTTGGTTCAGCGGTGAGCGCAACGCCAACGTACGAGGCGAACGGCCCGGGGGTCTGCAAAACCTGGCGAATGGCGCCATCGGGGCTGACCGCCACCTGGCCGGCGCTCACGAGTTCGTCATCCGTGGTGAAGAGCCAGACCTGATACCGCTGGTCCCCCGGCAGCGCTGGCAAGCCATTGGCCACCAGAAAGAGCGAACTGTCCTTTGGCTCAGCAAATATGACCCCGGTCGCCTGGGTGGGGATGTCGCTGTCATCGAGCGGGTAGGCCGCGGCGGAGTTGCCAAGCAGCCCCGCGAGGCGGGTGTCGGCCATTGGTGAAAAGCCGTGACTGTCGCTGTCGCTGATCCCGCTGGCGATCAGGAAGATAATCGCCGAGGCCGCCGCGAGCACCCAGCGCGAGGTCGCCGTGCCGGGCCGCCACGGGCGGCGCGGCTCCCTGCCGATGGCCGAGCCTGTTCTTGATGGGCTGCCCGTCGAACTGGCGCTGGGGGGGAGCGCCGCAGCGCGCCGGAGAATGGCGCCGCGCACCCACGGCGCAGGAGGGGGCACCGGCGAAAGTTGACTGAGCGCCGCCATTGCCCCGTCATATTCCGCGCGGCAAACCTCGCAATGACGAAGATGGCGCTCAACCTGCTGCTGGCTTGCCTCGTCGACCGTGCCCAGAACGAAATCTGGCAAGATTGAGACAATCGTCAGATGTTCTCTGGCGGCTATCTCCCGCGTCGTTTGCGCCCCGGACCGCGCTAACGGCTGCATTGATGCTGTCTCTCTACTTCATCCCGTGTACTCGCGCGTTGGTCATTCGCCGGCGCCTAACTGGCGTCGATGCCAAGAGAAGTCAGTGATGAACGCAAATGGAGGAGGCCGCGGCGCATGCGCGATTTGACGGTGCCTAGCGGCTCGCCCAGATGCGTGGCGATCTCGGATTGACTGTATCCCGCCGCGTACATCTCGATCACCACGCGCTGCGCGGGCGGGAGATGTTCGAGGGCGGTGGCCACGAACGAGTCACGGACGGCGCAGCAGGCATCGCTCGCCGGGTCCGCCGCCGGATCGACGCATTCGAGCAGGATATCCTCCGCTGCCGGATTCTCCCTGGTTGGCTGCTGCTGAATCTGCGGCCGGCGGCGGAGGCGGCGAATCTCGTTCAACGCCAGACTGTGGGTCATGCAGTGCAGCCAGGAACGGACGGTGCCGCGCGTTTCGTCAAACGAGTCGGCCTGTCTCCATGCGCGCAGGAAAACCTCCTGCAGCAAATCTTCTGCCGCGCCGCGATCGCCGAGGATGCGCGCGAGCAGAGCCAGAACGCCATGAGCGTGGCGATCGTAGAGGATGCCCAGGGCCTCGGTCTCGCCAGCGGCAAGCGCGGCAATCAGCTCATCGTCCGAAACGACCGAAACAGCGAGATCCGGCATGGCAACCGGCTCGATCCTCGGCACGGCGGGAAGGCGCTCGTCGAGGTGAAACTGCCGCGATGCATTGGCGGCCCATCCTCCCGACGCGGGACCCTCCCAAACAGCCTGGAGCGAACTCGCGGGATTCGAAACCATGCTCTCCTCGAAACGTGGATCGGTAGCGATGTCGTGTTTCGTCGTCTATCGCCGGTGTCCACATGGCACTCAGCACGTGGCCACGGGCGAGGGGAAATCTTGGCAATTCGCTTACCATCCACCATAAGGGAAAATCAAAGCATGTCAAGATAAGAATTCGCGTAATCAACGACGGCAGAAATGCCAATAACGAGATATTCGAGATGTATTCTGTCGATGATCGAAAGGCAATATATCGGTAATCACCAGGCCGGCGATTTCGGCAGGTCTGCCGGGCCGATGGGATCCCCGGACCGCGACGGGAGGGCCGGGCGCCGGAACGCATGCTCGCCACCGCGAAAACCGGGCCACGGCCGATCTTCGCCATATCAGGTGTTGGCGCGGCGCTGGCGTGGCGCCACATCGGACGACTGATCCGGACGCTGGGGAAAACCGGCCCGGCCGCGCCACGAGCTGGCGCCGCTCGATACCGCTGCAGGCGGCTCTCGTCCCGGTCATGCTGGCACACGCCGGAAGTCACGCCGCGTGCCCTGAACTCATTTGGATGTGACGGAGTGATCTTCGCCGCGTCGCTGACCGCGTGCCTGGATGGCCGCCTCGAACTCCAGGATGTCGTGCGGCATGACGCCCAGCGCCTTGCTGATCGTCCGCATCGTCTCGTACGTCGGTACCCTGCGCCCGTACTCGATGTCAGTCAGTGTTTTTGGCGTGACGCCCGCTTCGTCGGCCAGGGCGCGGATACTGAGGAGTTGGCTCGTGCGCCATTGGCGAAGTCCCTTGCTCACGGTGCCTCCATTCCCAACGGTCATGTTGAGAAGATGAGAGAATGTCGCGCGGATGCATAGTACAGACCTCAACGCGATTGCAAAACTCAATTGTGTGGTAATCACGTGATATCCAAACATTTCAATACAAAAGATTACCTATTCGCTCATGGATAGTTCATGGCGCGGGCTGAAGGAACAGAGGGGGAACGTTGCTGCTCAGCGACGCGGGAATAGGGATGGATTGGCGTGCTCCCTTCGCCAAACGCCGCGCATGCGCCCGATGGTGGCGCAGTGGGCGCCGGCTCCGGAGGGCGGCTCTGGCGACCCGCGCGGCCGGAGCTTCACATAGAATGCGGCGAGTTGAGGCGACATGGCCACTGAGGGGCGGGAGCGCGTGCCTACGCGCCAGGGCGGGTGATGAGCGAAACCATGATTGATGTGACGATTGACGAGCGGGAGCGCGGGATGCGTGCCGACATCATCATTGTTGATGCCGATGTCCACGTGAATGATACGCCTGGCGCGTTGGCTCCCTATTGCGAGCAACCGTGGCGGATGTCCCTGGAGGATCTGGACGGCGCGGCCTACCCCTATCTCCAGGTGCCGGGGTTCGCGCCAAACCTGCGGCTCGATCCGCCGATTCCGGGCGGGCATCCCTATCGCTCGGTGTCGACGGCGGCGGCAATGCGCGCCGAGCTGAGCGCGCTGGGCATCGATATTGGCATTCTCTTCCCGGATCACATGCTGCTCTTCGCGGCCATTCCGAACATCGAGTACGCCACCTTTCTGGCGCGGGCCTACAACCGCTGGCTGCTGGAGGAGTGGCTGCGCGAGGAACCGGGGCTCTATGGCGTGGTGCTGGCCTCGCCGCAGAACCCGGAGGCGGCGGCCGAGGAGATCCGGCGTTGCGCGCGGGAGGACCGTATCGTCGGCGTCTATTTGCCGACGGCCGGGGTGAATCCACTCTGGGGCCACCGCAAGTACGACCCGATCATGGCCGCCGCGCAAGAAACCAACCTCCCCGTCTGCCTGCATAGCGTCACGCTCGTGTCGCCGGCCTTCCCCTGCCAGCTCGACCAGTTCGAGAACCACTTTGCCCGGCAGGTGCTCTCCCACTCCTTCGCCATGATGGCGAACCTGACGAGCATCATCCACAGTGGCGTGCCGGCCCGGTTCCCCGAGTTGCGAATCGTCTTCACCGAGGCGGGCATCGCCTGGGCCCCGTACATGATGTGGCGGATGGACAAGTACTACAACGAATACCGGCGCATGGTCCCATTCCTGGAGAAGCGGCCAAGCGACTACATTCGCGAGCGGATGTGGTTCGCCACGCAGCCGATCGAGGAGCCGGACAACCCGCGCGATCTGGTGACAACGATCGATCTGATCGGCGGGCCGGAGCGGATTATCTTCGCTTCCGACTGGCCGCATCACGATTTCGACCATCCGCGGGCGGTCATGAAGCTGCCGATGCCGCACGAGGCAAAACGGCGGATCATGGGCGAGAACGCGCTGCAGCTCTTTGGCATCCCGGCGCCGGCCGCGAAGATCGGGGTTGGATAGGCAAACTCGCGCCATGCCGCCTCCACCGCAACGGAGCACGTGTCATGGTGAGCGTGGCGAACCATCTCGTCTCGATGGAATGGCCGTTCGCGTCGAGATCCTTCGGTTCGCTCTGGATGACCCCACACGGTGGACGGCGTCCTTCAGGATGACACGGTTATTGGGGGAGATTTGTGGCTGAGCATATCGTTGGAACGGTTGACGACTTTCCGCTGGGGAGCCATCGCGTGGTGCAGGTGGGCCGAATCGAGGTCGGCGTCTTCAACATCGATGGCGCGCTGCACGCGCTGCCGAACGTCTGCCCCCACC
>CAYSXO010000238.1:0-3496 GCA_964434995.1 uncultured Sphaerobacteraceae bacterium | reverse complement strand
AGTTCGGTCCGCTATGCGAGGGGACAGTCAATGGCACGACCGCCTGCTCGGCGGCGACCGGCTGGCAGTTTGCCTGGGTGCGCGAGGGGGAGGTCGTCACCTGCCCGTGGCACGGCATCGAGTTCGACATCACGACGGGGAAGGCGCTCTCCTCACCGAGGCTGAAGGTGCGCACCTATCGGGTGACCGTCGAGGATGGGCACGTGAAGGTAACGCTCTGACCGAGGGAACCCACGCCGCTCAGCGATACGTCGAAACCTCGATCGTCTTCCCGTGCGGCAGCTTCGGGGAACGGCTCTGCAGACCGGCAATCAACGTGCGGTCGAAGTGGTGGCCGATGACGGCATTGACGATCGCGCCGACCACCACGAGCGCGCTGACGATGAAGAGCATCCAGAGCAGGATCAGCACGCTGCCGGCCACACCGTAGGCGGCGCCCGGATTGGAATACGTCAGAATCAGATCGAGCAGCTTGACGATGATCCCGATCGCGAGCGTGGCCACGATGGCTCCCGGCAGAAGCCAGCGGAACGACTTCGGGGTGTCCAGGCCGAGCCAGTAGAGCAGCAACAGGGAGGCCAGCAGCAGCGCCAGACCCCAGATCAGGCCGGACGCGAGGACCGCTTCCAGGATGCCGCCGGTCCGGAAGATTTCTGGCGCCCAATCGAGGACCCGCTGGCCGAAGGCGAGCAGGAAGAACGCGGTGACCACCATCACCCCGCCAAGAAGCATCAGGCCAAGCCTGATAGCCGTCTGCACAATGAACGAGCGGCGATCCTGAATGCCGTAGACCGTGTTGACGGAGTAGATCTGGGCGCCGACGCCGCCAGCGGCGCTCCAGAGTGCGACGGACAGGGAGACGATTACGGCGACGAAGGCTGTTTGCTGGCTGGTCTCGACCAGGGCGTACTGCACAAGCGAATCCAGGAGCGGCTGCAGATTGCGCGGGGCGACATCCGCGATCGTCTGTTGCAGGGAGCTCGAAATCTCGAAGCCGGTGTTCTGGTCGACGATGGCCGCCAGGGAGACGATCAGGACGAGGATGGAAGGAATGGCATACAGGAGCGAATAGGCGGCCTGCCGCGCCAGCAGCGAAGGATTATCCTCCTTGATTTCGAGCAGAATCGCCGCCAGCAGGGCGTAAGCACGATTGCTGGCGGCGAGTGAGGCGTGGCGATGCTTCAACCTGGCCAGCAGCCCGGTGTCGCCGTTCTCCGCGTCAGGGTCTTCTCGCGGCAGTACTGGTTCTGCGCCATACGATGCGCGAGGCGGGGTCATCGAAATTGCTACGCTCCTGCCCCGTAGGTGGCCTTTTGCCAGTGCCAAACGCACGAACAGGGCCAGGCAAACGCCTGGGCGGACCAGGGTGGCTGGCAGCTCCGCCACGAACGATCTGGCCCCTGGTTACCCGCGCTCATCTCGTATCCTCCAGTTCATGGCCTCCATTGCCGGATCGCCGGCGGCGCTTCCGGGGATTCGACACCGGGAGCTTGACCTCGGGCAGTTCGGCGGTCTTGTGGAAGTGCTGCGCGGTGCGCAGCGAAAGGCCGAGCAGGACGAGGAGAATAACGACCGAGAGCGCCAGGTCGATGCTCGTGACAACGGGCAGCGGCTGCGGAACGAGCACCGAGCGGACGCCCCAGATACCGAGGACCAGGCTGCCGATGCCGACGATCAGGTCGCGCACGTCGCGGACGGCGACCGCCAGGGCGGCAGAGACGGCGATGAGGGTGATGAGCAGAACGGCCAGAATCTGCAAGTGAATGGGCCGCTGAAAATGGAGTTCCTGCACGCCAACGAAGTCGATCGGGTCGTTGAGTGAACGCACCCTTTCGGGAGGAACCTGAATGGGGGCGGACATGTTGAGGTCGCGCAGTTGATTTTGCGTCGTGAGCACCGCGTGGCCATCGATCAACTCGTCCGTCAACGGGACGGTCTGGCCGTTGGCCGTGACCGTTCCACCCAGGCCGAGCCAGAGCACATAATCGTCAAACGGGTACTGGCTCGGCTGACCGGCAATTGGCAGTTGCACGGTCTGGCTGAGCAAAGGCTGTTGGGGATCGAGGTTGAGCGTGACGGATGGTGGCAGCGCGCGGCGCACGTCGGCGTCGTCGCCGAGCGAAAAGAGTGTCATCGTGAGGGGTGTGCAGTCGCCCTGGCAATCGCGATGTCCGGAGACGGCGAGCGTCACGTTGCCGGCGCCAACGTCGATATCGACGGCCGCGATGTTGAGGAAGTTCTCAACGCCCAGATGATCGCCCTGGCCTTCATGAGTGAGAGGCTGCCCGCTTGGAAAGTCGAAGAGGGTGTCGGATTGCCGCTCGGTCAGCTGGATGCCCATGCTGCGAAACGCGACCGGGAGCGCGAAGACGACCGCAACCAGGAGGATGACGGCTTGCAGCAGGGCGATGCGGTGCAACACGCGCTCCCGCGAGCGGCTGGGCGCGGGCGTCGCTTCCCCCAATGCGTCACTCATGCTCGAACTCCCACCCGGTTTGTGCCCGCGAAATGGCGCCCGCGGAGAGGCGCGAGCCATCGTCCCGCAATCGGGCATGAGCGTATCGCTAAGGCGGCGGGGGGGCAAGGCCGGAGGGAAGTGCCAGGCAGGGGCTGCCGGGCGGGGACGATCTGGGTTAACGGCCGGTTTCCGGGGCGAAGCCATCGCATTCGGGATTTCGGTGGAGCGGTGGACAGTCGATGGACGGATCGGCTGGCGCGGCCACCGGTGGCTCGTTGCAGCGCGCGTTCCCGATGAGAAAGAGGCAGTTCACGAGCGGCGCGCCTTGCCCGTCGCCGAGGCAGTCGGCGGCGTTGTAGGGATCGAGCCCGGCGCGCACCTCGGCGACATCGAGACAGCCGTCTTCATCCCGGTCGGCCTGGCACGCGGGCGCGTTGGGGGAGTCCGCGCAGGACGCGGCCTGGCTGATGATGGCGCAGGCGGGATTGCCGGGATTGCGCGTGCAACCGGCACGTTCCCAGGCCTCGTCCAACTCCGAGGCAGCGCCTTCTGCCGCGCCTTCGACGTTTGGCGCGCGCTGCGCCCACCTGGTGGCGGATCCGTCTTCCGGCAGGCTCAGGAATGCGGCCAGCAGGATGCCCTGGATCAGCACGCGGACGACGCGATAGCGCATAACCTTGCCTCCGGCCCCGAGATCGCGCGCGGCGCTCATCACTCGACCTCGTCCCCCGGTTCCGAAGAACCTTCACCCCAGGCCCCTGTCAGCCAGTGCACTGGGCTGACAGGGGGAGGCATTGGCATATACTGCGCCGTTGCCGCGACGAACCCTCACCCCAACCGCGACCCACTCCGTGGGTACCCCGCCTGTGCGCGGGGAGAGGGGCGTGTGACCGCGATCGCGGAGAACCCGGCATATCTCACCCTCTCCTCGCGCGCTGGGAGAGGGGTTTAGGGTGAGGGCGGCCGCTGGCGGCCAGGCTGTGCTTCGACTCCTCTCAGCCGCCTTGTCCCGACCCGTCGTCTACCGGAGCCGCGTCC
>CAYSXO010000237.1:0-7831 GCA_964434995.1 uncultured Sphaerobacteraceae bacterium | reverse complement strand
GTGCGATTGCGCGCCCTCTACGTCATCGCCGGTGGCGCGCTCGCCGGTCTCGGCGGCGCCGCGATCTCGCTGGGAACCAATCCGGGGTGGACCGAGGGAATGACCGCCGGGCGCGGCTGGATCGCCGTGGCGCTCGTCATCTTCGCGGCCTGGAACCCGGTGCGGGCCGCCGCCGGCGCCTATCTCTTTGGCGGCGTCGAGGCAGGGCAGTTCCGCCTGCAGACCGCTGGGGTCGATGTTTCCCCCTTTTTCCTGAACATGTTGCCCTATTTGTTCACCATACTGGTTCTGGTCCTTTCGACGCGCGAGGCCACCCGCCGCCTGCTCAGCGCCCCGGCCGCCCTGGGGCGCGCCTACACGCGCGAGGACCGCGGCTGAGCCGTGTGGCGATCCATCCACCGTTCGAGGTATCCACGGCGTCGTTTATCATGAAGGACTCCAGGCGCCGTTGTGCCCGGCACGCGGTTTCGCGGATAAGGAGGGATCGCGCTTCGTGACCACACCCGATCGCCAGGCATCCGCCCTGCGCCGGTATACCCGGCCGCGTGAAGAGGTCACTGCCGCGCCTCCTGCCGACAAGGTCATTCCGTTCTCGAGAAGCGACGAGGCCATTGCCGCGTCGTCCCTCTCCGCCGGGTCACAGGCGCTGCTGCGCGGGTTGTTGCGGGTCGGTTCAGCGCGCGTTTTCCCGGGAGGAGGCGCGGGCATCGAGTACGGCAGCCTGCTGAAGACGGCCGCACGGCCCGACTACATCGCCGCGCATGTCCATGAGGCCGCCGAGCACTTGAGGCGACAGCGCGCCGACCTCTTGCTGATCCCAGGGATGTCTGGCTATCCGGTCGGCGCGATGTACGCCCTGGCGGCGCGGCTTCCCGCACTGCTGCTGAAGAAGTCCCGTCTCGACGAGGCTAACCCCAACGCCTATCCGGCAGGAGCCTTCGTCATACCCTCGTACACCGGCGAGGGGGACGTGGTCATGCACGCCGACCCGGCAGCGGTCGCCGACATCGTGGCCTCGATTGTGGCGCGAAAGATCGCCGAACAGCGGACGAAGCCGGAAATCGACATCGAACTGCGCGTCGCGGGAGCGGACGACATCATCGACAAGGCAACCATGAGCCAGGCGGTTGGCGAAAGCGCGGTGGTGGTTGGCGGAGCGGCCATGACGAGCGCGATCGAGCGCTATCGGGCAAGCACGCGCGACACGCGGCCGATCTCCACGCGGGTCGCGGTGGTGGCCTGGGTGACCCCCCTGATCAAGGGCTACAACCGGCCGCATGAGCACTTGCAGGAGGCCTTTGGCATTCAGCCGTTCGCCGGGGTCAATCTCTCGGCGGTGCATCTCGACCCCCCCGCGATTGGCGTTGCGGACGTTGGCACGTTCGCCTTCTCACGCGAGGACCATCAGCAGCGGTATTGGGAGGCGCGGCCCTGAGCAGGGCAGCGCCACGCGCATACAACAGGGAGAGCCTTGGCACGAATCAAGATCGCCTACGTCGGAGGCGGCAGCACGAGGGCGCCCGGCACGATGGCGTCACTCATCGCACAAGGCGCGAACTTTGCCGGGTCCGAAGTCGTCCTCATCGACCTCGATCGAGAGCGTCTCGCCCTCGTCCAGACCCTCGCTAACCGGATGGCTCGCGGCCGCGGCCTCGACCTGACGATCACGGCGACCACCAATCGCCGAGAGGGCCTGACGGACTGCGATGCGGTTCTCAGCAGCTATCGTCCCGGCGGGTTCCAGGCGCGCTATTTCGACGAAAGCATCCCATTGAAGCACGGTTTCATTGGCCAGGAAACCCAGGGCGCGGGCGGCTTTTTCATGGCGTTGCGCTCGATCGCGGTCATGAAGGAGATCGTCGCCGAGGTCGAGCAGGTGGCGCCGCGAGCCACTATCGTCAACTACACCAACCCTGTGAACGTCATCGCTCAGGCTGTCACAACGAACTCCGACGTTCCGTTTGTCTCGCTCTGTGAGGGACCAATCTTCTACCCGGAGGAGTTGGCCAGCGCTACCGGCCTCGACCCCGCGCTCCTCGACGTGCGCTCGATTGGCCTCAATCATGCCTCTTGGTCGATTCGTCATCTCTACGATGGCGCGGACATCATGCCGCTCCTGGCCAACGCCTGGGAGCGCATCGCTGAAGATGATTCCGTGAAGCTCTCGACCAAACGCATGCTGCGCATTGCGCTCGCCACCGGATCGATTCCCAGTGAATACGCGATGTACTACTTCTTCACCAATGAGATTCTGGCGGAGCTTCAGGCGAAGCCAACGACGCGCGCGCAGGACATCATGGCCTCCGTGCCAGACTACTGGGCGCACTATCGCGAGCAGGCCGAACGCGAATGCCCGGATCTCGACCCAGGACGGTCGCGCGGCGGCATCAACGAACTGGAGCTGGCCATCGACGTGATGGACGCCCTCTTCAACGACCGCCGCGAGGTCCTGCCGGTCAATGTCCCGAATCGCGGCGCGATTCCCGGCCTTCCAGCAGACCTCGTCGTCGAGACGCTCGGCTACGTCGACCGGGCGGGCATTGCGACATTGGCGCTTGGTCCCCTTCCGCATCCGGCCAATGGTCTGGTGCAGGAGCTGGCCGAGTATCAAGCGCTGGCCGCGCAAGCCGCCTGGAATGGCACGAGAAGAGACGCTATCCGCGCCCTGCTGGCGAACCCCCTGGCCCGATCGCTCTCGAAGGTCGAAGCGCTGTACGACGATCTGGCGGCGGCCCACCGCGAATTCCTGCCAGAACGGCTGCTCAGGGATGCATGAAACGCGCGGTCAAGGTCGGTCGTTGCAGCGCTCCGCGACGTCGGCGGGTGAGGAATCATGAGCAATGTTCAGCCATCGATGCTGCTCGGTGTCGATGGCGGCAATACGAAGACCGTGGCCATTGTCGCCTCTGCCGATGGCACGGTGATCGGATCCGGACGTGCCGGCCGTTCCGACATCTACAACGCGCCGGACGAAGAGGCGGCGCTCGACGAAATCAGCCAGGCGGTCACCGAGGCACTTGCGGAAGCGTCCGCGACGCCGGCCGACCTTGCCGCCAGCGTTTTCAGCATGGCGGGCGCGGACTGGCCTGAAGACGTCGACTTTCTGACGCGCGGTCTGATCCGGCGCGGCCTTGGGCGCCGCATCCGGGTCGTCAACGACGCCATTGGCGCCCTACGCGCCGGAACGCCGGATGGCATTGGCGTCAGCATCACGTGCGGCACGGGAATCGCGATTGGCGCGCGCAACGTCGATGGCCGGGAGTGGTACTCCGGGCATTGGGCCGTAGCATTTGGCGGCGCGGAGCTGGGAGAGCGCGCGCTGCACGCGGTCTACGAGGCTCACCTTGGCCTCGGTCCGGCGACGTCACTCACAGAAGGCCTCCTGGTCTTCTTCGAGGCCGCCCATGTGGAGGAAGTGCTCCATCGCTGCACGGCGCGCGGCACCGACCGCCACTGGATGCAGCAGGCACGGTTGGCGCCAATCCTGCTCGACGCGGCAACCAGTGGAGACAAGGTCGCCTGCGCCATCGTCCATGAGGCTGGGGAACGCAACGCCAATGTCGCGCTCATCGCCGCGCGGGCGGTCGGCCTGGCCCGCCCCCCGGTTCGGTTTGTCCTCAGCGGCGGTGTCATCCGGCACTCGTCCGGTCTACTGAAGCATGTCATTCAACGACGCATCGAGACGGAAATCCCCGGCGTCGAGGTCGTCCACAATCCGCCGGAGCCGGTTGTTGGCGCGGTGCTCCTGGCGGCAGACTGTCTTGGTCCGACGCCGGACGAGAAGTTGCGCGAGCGACTGGTTTCGACAGTGCCGGGGCCATGGCTCTTCGCCACGTGAGGGACGGTATCGCGGATCGCGCCGCGCCGGCGGCTTTCTGGTACCTTGAAGTCATCTGCCGGGCTCTCCGGCCTGCCACGCGGCGGTCTCCATTCCGCCCAAATTTGAGGAGGTCACGTACCGATGGCTTTCGAGCTTCCCCCGCTGCCTTATGCGTACGACGGTCTCGAGCCGACGATCGACGTCGAGACGATGCATCTGCATCATGACAAGCACCATCAGGCGTACGTCAACAACCTGAACGCGGCGGTCGAGGGCACCGATTTCGCCAACATGAGCATCGACGAGCTGGTCCGGAACATCAATCTGGTCCCGGCGGAGAAGCGTGCTGCCGTGCGCAACAACGGCGGCGGCCACTACAACCACTCGATGTTCTGGGAGATCATGAAGCCGGGCGGCGGCGGCGCGCCATCAGGCGTCATCGCGTCGGCAATCAACGAGGCGTTCGGCAGCTTCGATGCCCTGAAGGCCGAGTTCAACAAGGCCGGCGCGGGCCGCTTCGGCTCCGGCTGGGCGTGGGTCATCATCGGCTCCGATGGCAAGCTCGCCGTCATCAGCACGCCAAACCAGGACAATCCGCTGATGACCGGGCTGGTCGAGACCACCGGCTATCCCGTCTTCGGCAATGATGTCTGGGAGCACGCCTACTACCTCAAGTATCAGAACCGCCGCCCCGAGTATCTCGAGGCGTGGTGGAACACGCTGAACTGGGACGCCATCAACGAGCGCTATGCAGCCGGCAAGAGCAGCATCGTCGGATAGCCGCACCCGGAGCGAACTGACGCGGTATGGACCGAGGGCGGCAGCAGTGCCGCCCTCATTCGTTTTCACGACGGAGAGCTGGGCATGCCGGAAGCGGCGTTCGATACGGTTGTTCGCGGCGGAACGGTCGTCACTGCCGGCGGAGAGCGCGAGGCCGATGTTGGCATTACGGACGGCGTGGTCGCCGCCATCGAGCCCGGCCTGACCGGGCGAGAGACCATTGACGCCAGTGGGCTCTTTATCCTGCCAGGCGGCGTCGACCCGCACGTGCACTTCTCGCCCGTCGACCCTCCACCAGCCCCGGGATGGGTAGACGATTTCTGGAGCGGGAGCCGCGCGGCGGCGGCAGGGGGGATCACGACTGTCGGCCACATGACCTACCCCTGGCCCGGTCAGACGCTGCTGCAAGCCATCGAGCGGGACAAGGCCGCCGCCGAACGCGACGGTGTCATCGATTTCGCGTTTCACCCTGTCCTGACCGATCCCGCCACGCAGCCTATCGAGGAGATTCCGCTCCTCGCCGAGCTCGGTCACACGACCCTCAAGTACTTCATGTCTTTCGGCGGCTTTCTGACCCAGCCTGGCCCCTATGTCCGTGCCATGCGCGCGGCGCGGGAGGCTGGCATGCCCACCCTGATCCACTGTGAAGACGCGGCGCTGCTCGACGATGCCGTGACGCACCTGATTACCACGGGCAGGACAGCGCCACGGTTCTATCCCCTCTCCCGGCCGGTGACCGTGGAAGCGGCCGCGACCGCGCGGGCGGTCGCCTTTGCCGAGCAAACGGGTGCGCCGACGTACATTGTTCATCTCTCAAGTGAGGCCGCGCTGAACGAGGTCCGCCAGGGCCGCGAGCGCGGGCTCGATCTCTCCATCGAAACCCGGCCCATGTATCTCTTCTTGACCGACGAACGCTTTGCAGAACCGGATGCGGGCAAGTACTTCGGGCAGCCTCCCCTGCGCTCGGCCGCCAATCAGGCCGCGCTCTGGCAGGCAGTGCAAGATGGCGAGATCAACACTCTGGCTACCGACCATGCGCCCTGGATGTACGCCGACAAGACGGCGCCCGACCTCGACCTGACGACCATTCCTCCTGGGGTCGCCGACCTCGATGTCATGTTGCCGATGTTCTGGTCCGCGGGCGTCGCCGGGGGCCGGATCTCGCGTACGCGCTTCGCCGAGATCACGTCTGCCTACGCCGCGCGCCTGCTTGGACTCTATCCCAGGAAAGGAACGATCGCGCCAGGAGCGGATGCTGACCTCGTCCTCTGGGATCCAGCGTTGACCCGCCCTGTCGAGGCCGCGCGGTTCCAGTCGATCAGCGACTACACCCCGTACGAGGGGTGGCAGGTCACCGGCTGGCCGGTGCTGACGATGAGCCGTGGCGAGGTCGTCGCCCGCGACGGCGACGTTATCGCATCGCGCGGCCGCGCCCTCGTGCCGCCAAGGCAGCGAGTCCCCGCGCTCTATCGGGCGTAACTGCCGCCAGCATCACATGAGCTCCCGCGGCGCTCCGCGAAGACCGTTCACTTTACGGATTCAGCTGATTCGGATCGCCTCCCACCGCCCGGATGATGTCCGCCAGGGGGAACGTCGAGCCAGGGCAGTAGCCCCGTTCAACCGAGTCGATGTCGGAGTGCCGCCCCATGTGGCCCCGGTTCCGCCGAATGCCGGGGTACCGGGCCAGATAGTAGCGCGTGATCTCCAGCACGGTTTCGATCTGCGCGGTCGCGAAGGGCTGATGGGGAATACCGATCGTCTCGATGTTGAGGGTGTAGTCATTCAGGTTCTGCAGGCCTGCCTCGCACCTGGCCACGGCCTCATTGAGCCAGTGGATATCGGTGCGTGGCTGGTTGATGATGCCATTGGTCCATGCCGCGGCCGGTGAGCGGACAAACTGGTGTGGCACGCCATCCTCGGTAACGACGAAGTGGGCCGACGCGTTGGAGCCAGGATTCTGGAAGTGCTGCCTCACGTTGGCAAAGTCGCGGTCGTTCGTCACATGGTAGATGATCGCCACCGGTTCCTGACCGCCCCGATCGTGAAAGTTGTTCGTGCCCTCCCAGACGATGCCGGAGATTTCCGGGACCGGTTGCTCGTCCGGTTGGCCCAGAACCTCTCGTAGCGCTGGCACGGGATCGAGGAGAAAGTAGTCCCCGCCAAAGATGGCAATCGCGTGATTGACCCTCTCCGGGGCGCGGATAGCAACGTCCAGGTGCAGATGCGGGCCAAACATGCCGCCGCTGGTTGCCACCGGCTGGCCGGCTTCTACGCGCTGGCCAACGGAAACCAGGGCATGATTGACATGGCCAAAGGTGAGCTTCAGCCCTTCATCAGTGAGGATGGTGACGTTGCCGACGCCGCCGGTGATGGTGTCGGCGAACGAGCCGCAGCCCTGGCCCCAGTCTCCCTGGCCGTTCTCGCCGACGCAGCGCACCGCGCCCGGCAATGGGCTGAAAAGGACGGTGCCGAGCGGCAGGTTGACATCGATTCCGGTGTGCTGGTTGGCCGCCGTCGTTCCATGCCCGACGCCGTACGAATAGAGATTCAGCGGATTGCCGTTCTCGTCGACGTTCGGCATGCCAAAGCCGAAGTCGGCGGTCCAGGGCGCGCCATTGGTAATGATGTCAAGGGGATGCCGCGTCTCCCTCTCGGGCTCGACCGGCGAGACCCGAGCGGCCTTGAGTTCGGCCATCAGGGCCTTGATGGTATCGACGTACATCTGGGGAGTCACCCCCACGTCGCTCGGGCCAGGGTGATACCGTTGCCGGATGGCGTTCTCCCAGGAACCGGTTTCATTGATGAACATCGACATCAACTTGGCGCCAAGCCTGATGTTCCCTTGTGGATCGTAGGCATCGGCGCTGGGTAGGATGCTCTGCCAGTAGAAGGGCTTCACCTGCATGATGCCGACCGACGGGCCTCCGCCGTAGGAGTCGAAGACCTCGATGACCTGGCCATGCGTGCCGCTGGACGACCCCGTGGTGTACTGGTTCGCATCCGACTCCAGGATCGCCATGGCGACAATCAGGTAGGGATCGACCCCAGCCTCGGCCGCCGCGTCGGAGAACCACGGTTCCCAGCGCGCGGCATTCGTCCAGGGGATGTTGTACGGGTTCATTCCTCCGGGCCGAAACGTCGTGACGTTGCCCTCGGGAAACGCGAGCCCGCCCGGGGCCTCCAGCACCGTGCTGGCCTTCTCGGCGCCGCCGCGCCGCAGCCGTGGTTCTG
>CAYSXO010000236.1:2334-7863 GCA_964434995.1 uncultured Sphaerobacteraceae bacterium | reverse complement strand
GCTGGGAAAAGGGATGCGGTGAGGGAGAGCCCTACCCGTCCCGCTCGGGCGTCAGCGCCGCCCACTCCCGGTTCTGCACCACCGGCAGTTGCAGGGCGCGCTCGCGGTCGAGGTCGAGGTTGCCGATATGCAGGGAGATAGGCGCTTGCACCCACTTGTAGATCGAGCTGAGGAAGAGGCGGGTGAACTTCTCCACCCACATGCGTATCTGCTCGCGCGGATACTCCGGGAACATGACGGCCAGCGCCTCCGCCACTTCGTCCGGCAGAAGCTTCTCCGCGCCGAAGAGATGGAAGCAGGCGTCCAGCACTGGGAAGGGCATCAGTTCCTCCTCCCCGCGCTGGTTCGGCGCCAACTCTGGGCCGGCCGGCCGCGCCAGCACCATGCGGATCCCCTCGTAGCCGGTCTTCTCGAGCAGGTAGTCGAGCAGCGCCATCACCACCGTCTTGGGCACGTTGGCCAGCACGCCAAGTGCGCCCTCCAGGTCGCCGCCAATGGTGGTGTAGCCGACCGCCTTCTCGCTCATGTTGCCGGTCTGCAGAAAGAGCCCCCCGGAGGAGTTCGACCAGTTCCACATCCGCTGCCCCCGAATGCGAGCCTGGATGTTCTGTTTGGTCAGCTCGGTCACGGGCTGATCGGGGCCAAGCATCGCCTCGGCCGCGGCCAGCTCCCTCTCGTACGCCTCATCAATCGAGACGCTTTCTAGCGGAATCCCCAACTCGCGGCAGATCGTCTCGGCCGCTTTCCGCGTAGCCTCGGACGAGTAGCGGGAGGGCATGGTGAAGGCGCACAGCAGTGAGCCGGGGTCATCCGGCCGGACCCGGCTGGCGTAGCGGTGCGCGACCAGGAGTGTCAGCAGCGAATCGCGCCCGCCAGAAAGGGCGACACCGATCTTGCGGAAGATGCGGTTCTTTTCAAAGTAATCGCCGACACCGAGCGTCAGCGCATCGAGAATCTCCTCGAAAAACTCCTCGCGCGGGGAAGGCGGCGTGGCTGGATCTGGCAGGAAGAACGAGCCATTCTCCGGAACCGGGTAGGTGAGCCGTGCCCGACCGTCGCTGGTGCTGAACTCCGAGGCGGGAATGTCGACCGTGGGCACTGGCGGGTGCCGCTCGAGGTACGTTTCGGCATCATCGCGCCAGGTGGTGTTCTCGGCGCGAAGGCGCGTGGTGCGGTCCAGATCGACCGTCGCCGCGGCAAATCCCGACGTCCAGCGCGGCGCATCGAGGACCCATTTGCCGTTCTGATTGATGTACCCGCCGCCGTCGAAGATCAATCCATCGTTGGCGCCCACCAGATTGGCATAGGCGATGCAACATTGGTAGTCCGCGGCACGGGTGGCGATCAACTCGCGGCGCGTCTGGACCACGCCAAGCCGAAACGGCGAGGCAGACACGTTACAGACCAGTTCCGCGCCCGAATAGGTTCGCCGCCTGGTCGGCCCATCAGGGCTCCAGAGATCCTCACAGACCTCCGGCGCGATCACGCCAAAGTCGAAGCGCACGACCAGATCGCCAAAGGGGACGCCGCGGACGCTGGAAAGCGCCCCGGGCACCCCACGCGAGAGCGTCCGCCCTTCATAGAAAACGTTGTATGTCGGCAGCTTTTCTTTGGGTGTCAGCGCCCGGACTCGCCCACCGGCCACCGTGGCCGCGCAGTTGTAGCGCAGCCCCTGGTGCAGCACCGACACCCCGATGATGAAGACACTTTCCAGCGAGGCCGTTTCACGGGCGAAGCGCTCTAGCTCACTCCATTGCTGTTCGACGAACCCCTGCCACTGAATCAGATCCTCGACGGGATACCCGCCGATGGCCTGCTCCGGCAGCACGCCGACCGTTATGCCGTCGGCGGCCATGGCCGTTGCCATGGCAATCGCGCGGCCGGTGTTCTCGCGGAACGCGCCAACCGTCGTATCAATACTGCCCAACCCGATGCGCACGAGCCGCATGCCGGCGTCCCTCGTCCTGCCCATCACAATCGCGCCAGTTCGGCGCCGCGCTCACGAGCGCTGATCGGGAAGTGTAGGAGAGCGCGCGCGGAGGCCCCCAGAATCGGCCGTTTTCACGGGATCAGTCGGATTTGGACGGATGTGGTATCCTCTCCGGTCGGGAGAAACCGGAGGCGGGCATGAATGAAAGTCCAATTCCGGACCAGCAGGACTTGCGCGTCATCGGCGTCGCGACAGGGCTCGGGTGCTCGATCGTCGCGGCGCTTGTAGTGTGTATTGGCGGTGGAGTGTTTCTCGATCGCCAATTTGGCACGACCCCGGTGCTGACGCTGATTGGCGTCGCGCTCGGCCTGGCGGCGGCCGGCTACCAGCTCTGGGAGCTGACGAAGCTGGGAAACACGAAGTCGCAAGCGGGCCCAGTCACCCGGCAGATCGCCCGCTTGCCCATGGCGCGCTCGGCGCGCTCTTCGCGAGGCGAGGAGCCAACGGCGGCGCAGGCGCGCGAAGGAAACGAGGAGTAACGCCCAGGGATGGAGATCCATATCTCAATCGCCCCGGAAACCCTCTTCATGGTGGGTCCCGTCCACGTCACGAACTCGCTTCTGACCATGTTCATCGTGATGGGGATCCTCCTCATCGGCGGCGCGGCCATCGCCCGGAGCGCCAAGCTCGTTCCCGGCCGCTGGCAGGGGCTTTTCGAGGTCGCGGCGGCGTTCATTCTCGAGCTTGTCGAAGGCACCGGCGGCAAGACATTCGGCCGGCGCATCTTCCCGCTTATCGGCGGCATTTTTATCTTCATTGCCATCGCGAACTACTCGGGCGTTCTGCCCGGCGTCGGCACCATCGGGTTCTATCACACGGAGCCCGCCGTCGCGGGTGAGGCAGCACACGAGGGCGAAGTCGCCGCGGTCAGCGACACCATGGAGGGCGTGGGAGTCGTCGAGGACGCCGCGCTCGCCGAAGAGCCGCACAAGGTTCTGGTTCCCCTGCTGCGCGCCCCCAATGCCGACCTGAACATGACGCTCGCCATGGCGCTGGTCACCTTCACCACCGTCCAGATCCTCGGTATTCGCGCCCACGGCGTTGGCGGCCGCATCAAGCACATGGCCGATCCGCCGTTCCTGCTGCCGATCGAGATCATCTCCGAGTTTGGCCGCATCATTTCACTCTCGGCCCGGCTCTTCGGGAATGTCTTCGCCGGCGAAGTGTTGCTTGGCGTCATGTACGCGCTGGCCAACGCCGTCAAGATTGCCATCGTCCCCCTCTTTGTGCCGGTGATCTTCATCTTCCTCGAGCTGCTCTTCGGCACCATCCAGGCACTCGTCTTCGCCCTGCTGACGGCGATCTACATCACCATGGCCGCTGGCGATCATGGTCACGACGAAGCCCATGCCGATCAGGAGCATGATGCGGCCGCGCATCCGGGGCCGGCGACGACGCCGCGCGTTTCCGGCGCCGCGGGCGACTGAGCGATAGGTTTTCTCATGAGCGCGTCACGCGGGTGGCGCCAGCACGAATGACGGCGCGAACGGGAGGGCTGTTCGCGTTCAAGGCAGGAGCCGGGAACTCTCCGGCGGCCAAGGGAGGAAAACGGGAAATGGAAGCGGACGCTGCAAAGGCGATTGGTGCGGCTCTTGCCATTGGCCTCGGCGGTTTCGGCCCGGGGATTGGCATCGGTTTCATTGGGCGCGGCGCGATGGAGGCCATCGGCCGCAACCCCGAGGCGGCTGGTGAAATCCGTACGGTCATGATCCTTGCCGCGGCGCTCGCCGAAGCGGTCGCGATCTACGCCTTCGTCATCGCCATCATCATCGCCTTCGTCGTGTAATGAGGGTGATAGGTGATGGGTGATAGGTGATGGGAAGGGTTTGCTTTCCCGTCTGAGCCCATCACCCATCACCCATCACCCATCACCTGGAGTCTCGCATGGGTGAACTAGGCATTAATGCGTGGGGGCTCGCGGTCCAGCTCATCGCCTTCATCGCCTTCGTCTACCTCTTCTGGAAATATGCGCTTGGCCCGATCACCAACATGCTCGACGAGCGGTCCAATCGGATCGCCGACAGCATGGCCGCTGCCGATAAGATGCGGCTGGAGATGGCGGCGGCCAGCGCCCGGAATGAGGAGATCCTGGCTGAAGCGCGGCAACAGGCGCAGCAGATCCTGACCCAGGCGCGTGAGGTTGGCGATGCCACCATCGCGCGCGCCCAGCAGGAGGCAAGCGCGCAGGCGGACACCTACCTCGCCCGCGCGCAGGCGACGCTGCGCCAGGAGACCGAGCAGGCCCGCCTGCAGCTTCGTCAGGAGCTGGCGGATCTGGCGGTCATGGCCGCTGGCCGCATTGTGAAGAAGGAACTCGATCCAGCCGCGCAGACGCAGCTCATCGAGGAAACGTTGGCCGCCGCCGGCTCGCCTTCCGGCGACCGGAGATAGGCTGGCGCGAGCGGAAGAGAAGGGACCACCTTGGCCAGCAGCGCCGCGAAACGATATGCCCAGGCCCTTTTCAGTCTGGGAAAGGAGCGTGGCACGCTCGATGCGTGGCAAGGCGACCTGACGCTCCTCACCGATGTCGTGCAGAACGAGCAGGTTTCGGCCTACCTGACCAACCCGAGCGTCGCCTCCGACCGCAAGCTGGCGACGCTCGATGCCGCGCTCGGCGCTAATGTGCAGCAGGAGACGCGGAATCTGGCCAAAATGCTGATCGAGCGCAACCGCATGACCCTCCTCCCGGAAATCCGCGAGATTTTCGATGACGAGGTGCGGTCCGAGCGCGGGGTTGTCGTCGCCAATGTGACGACCGCCGAGCGGCTGAGCGATCCCGAAAAGGACCTGGTCCGCGAGAAGCTCGAAACGCTCACCGGCAAGAAGGTCGAGCTGGCAATGCAGATCGAGCCAGAGATCATCGGCGGCATCATCGTCCGTATCGGCGATCAGGTTATTGACGGCAGCGTCCGCAACAAGCTGGAAAAGATGCGCTCGCGCCTCGTAACCGGGCGGTAAGCCTGGCGCCACGGGAGGACGCGGCGAAATGCGTTCGTCTTAAGAGGAGCACAACCCATGGCGGTTCGGCCCACGGAAATCAGCGACATTATCCGACAGCAAATCGAAGGCTTCGACGAGTCCGCGTCGTTGACCAACGTGGGCACCGTCGTCAGCGTTGGCGACGGCATCGCCAACGTCTATGGCCTCAGCAACGTGATGGCGTCGGAGCTGGTCGAGTTCCCGCGCACCGGCACCACCGGCCTCGCCTTCAACCTGGCGGAGGATTCGGTCGGCATCCTGGTCCTCGGCGACTACAAGAACATTGAAGAGGGCGACGAGGTCCGCGCCACGGGCGAAGTTGCCTCCGTTCCGGTGGGCGATGCGCTGATCGGCCGGGTGGTCAATGCCCTCGGCGAGCCAATCGATGGCAAGGGCCCGATCGCTTCCGACAAGCGACGCCCGATCGAGATCATCGCGCCCGGCGTGATTCAGCGCGCCAACGTCGACCAGCCGCTGCAGACCGGCATCAAGGCGATCGACTCCATGATCCCGATTGGCCGCGGCCAGCGCGAGCTGATCATCGGCGACCGACAAACGGG
>CAYSXO010000236.1:0-2234 GCA_964434995.1 uncultured Sphaerobacteraceae bacterium | reverse complement strand
CTGACCCGCCGGCCCCCGGGCCGCGAGGCGTATCCCGGTGATGTCTTCTACCTGCACTCCCGCCTGCTGGAGCGCTCGGCGCGATTGAGCAATGAGTTGGGCGGCGGCACGCTGACCTCGCTGCCAATTATCGAGACGCAAGCAGGCGACGTTTCGGCCTACATTCCGACGAACGTCATTTCCATTACGGACGGGCAGATCTACCTCGACCCTGACCTCTTTTACGCCGGCATTCGACCGGCCATCAACGTCGGAATCTCCGTCTCCCGCGTCGGCGGCGCGGCGCAGGTCAAGGGCATGCGCCAGGTAGCCGGCCGCTTGCGCCTCGATCTGGCGCAGTTCCGAGACCTGGCGGCATTCGCCCAGTTCGGCACCAGCGATCTCGATGCCGCTACCCGCAAGCAGATCGAGACCGGCACCCGGATGACCGAGATTCTCAAGCAGGGGCAGTACCAGCCGCTGCCGGTGCAGGTGCAGATCGCCGATCTCTGGATGGCCGGCAACGGCTACCTGGACGACGTGCCGGTCGACGAAGTGCGCGCCTTCGAGGCGGAGTACCTCGACTTCTTGCGTACCGCCCATCCGGAGGTTCTCGACGCGATCGCCAAGGAACTGGCATTGACGGACGAGATCACCGCGCAATTGCGGGCCGCGAGCGATCAGTTCAAGGCTGGCTCGAAGTGGGCGACGCGCGCCAAGAGCGCGGCCTGACCCCGCCACGATAAGGAGCCAGGAGCGTGGCCAACGCACGAGAAATTCAACGACGCATCCGCAGCGTCAGGAACATGGGGCAGATCACGCGCGCAATGGAAATGGTCGCCGCCGTGAAAATGCGGCGTGCCCAGCAGCGCGTGACGGCGAGCCGCCCGTACAGCGAGCAACTGCGCCAGATCATGTCTGACCTGGCGACGCTGCAGCCAGATCCCGAGCAGCTCGCGCAGTTCCCCCTGTTGCAGAAGCGGCCGATTCAGAACATCGAGCTGATCGTCGTCTCGCCAGATCGCGGCCTGACCGGGGCGCTCAACACCAACATCCTGCGCCGGGGCACCCGCTTCATCCTTGATGAGGCACAGGCTCCGGTGCGCGTCATTCCAGTCGGCAAGAAGGCGCGCGACTATTTTGTCAAGACGAAGCAGAACGTCATCGCGGAGTTCACCGGGATCGACGACGATGTGACGCTCGACACGGTGCGCACCATCGCGGACATCGCCATCGATGATTTCGTGGCCGGGAATGTGGACGCTGTTTATGTCGTCTACTCCCGCTTCGTCAACACGCTGGTCCAGCGCCCGGAGGTCCTGCAAATCCTTCCTGTCGAGCCGCCGGAAGCGCACGAGGGCTATTCCGACTACATCTTTGAGCCAAGCCCGGAGGCGGTCTTCAACGACCTGTTGCCGCGCTATGTCGAGGTCCAGCTTTATCAGGCGATCCTCGAAGGGCTGGCCTCCGAATACTCGGCGCGGATGGTGGCCATGCGCAGCGCCTCGGACAATGCCAAGGAGATTGTCAGCGAGCTGACGCTCTCCCGAAACAAGGCGCGTCAGGCCCAGATCACCGCGGAGGTTTCCGAAATCGCCGCCGGCGCCAATGCGATGGCCGGCTAGACAGGCGGGAGTACTCATGACCGAAGCAACGACCAGCGAGGCCGCCAGCAGCGTGGCCAGTAACGGACACAAGGCCGGCGCAACCGGCACCATCCTGCAGATTACCGGGCCGGTGATCGACGTGCAGTTTCCGGCCGACATGCTGCCGGAGATTTACAACGCGCTCGAGATCACCAAGGACGACGGCAGCATCCTGACCCTGGAGACGCAGTCCCACCTCGGCAATGACGCGGTGCGCGCCATCGCCATGAGCTCGACCGACGGCCTGCGGCGCGGTACGGAAGTACGCGACATCGGCGCGCCGATCACCGTCCCCGTCGGTCCGGAAACGCTCGGCCGCATTCTCAACGTCGTCGGCGAGCCGATCGACGAGGCAGGCCCGGTGGTCGCCAAGACGGAATATCCGATCCACCGGGACGCGCCAAGGTTCGAGGACCAGTCGACCGCCGTCGAGGTCTTCGAGACAGGCATCAAGGTCATTGACCTGATCGCCCCCTTCACCAAGGGCGGCAAGACCGGCATCTTCGGCGGCGCGGGCGTCGGCAAGACGGTCATCATCATGGAGCTGATCAACTCCATCGCTACCGAGCACTCCGGCTTGTCGGTGTTCGCCGGGGTGGGTGAGCGCAC
>CAYSXO010000235.1:5402-7881 GCA_964434995.1 uncultured Sphaerobacteraceae bacterium | reverse complement strand
AGGCGGGCAGACGAAGCCCTCGGTTCGCACCCTGGAACGCTTCGCGCGAGCGACCGGAACGCGCCTTCAGATCCGCTTTGAGGAGCCCGCGTCAGCGCACACGTAGTCACGACACGGCGATGCCATTCGTCGCCGTGTCCTATGACCCCCTTACTCCCCCTCGATCCCGCAATAGGCGGCCATCGCCAGCGCCAGCGCCTTCGTCCCGGTGACAAGCCCATCGATCTCGACCCGCTCGTCGACGCCGTGCGCGCCGAGACCGCTGGCCGGGCCGAAGAGGACGCAGGGGATGCCCGCCTCGGCGAACCAGGCGATGTCCGCGACTGCCTGAAAGCCGCCGATGTGCACCGGCAGGTCCAGCGCCTCCAGGCTGGAGACAACAGCCTGCACCCCGGGATCGTCGACCGCGGTGTTGACCGGCGGGAAGGCCACCCCGCGCAGACCCCACTCGATGGTTGGCGGGTTCTCTCGCAACCAATCGTCCGTCTGCGCCACGCGGGAGATATAGTCCTCGAACTCGGCGCGCACGTCCTCCGTCTTCTCGCTCGGCAGATACTTCAGGCTCAACTCCAGCGAGCAGTAGTCAGGCATCGTCGAGACGGCGGTCATCACGTTCGGCATCCCATCCTTGCCGCCGCCGCTCCCCGCCGCCATCACCCCCGGATTGATCGTGGTGATTCCCGCTGGCAAGAGCGGATGGACCTTGCGGTTGGCCCAGGCGCGCTCCAGCTCCTGCACCGCCGTCAGGATCTTCATCCCTTTCTCAAGGGCATTGACCGCGTAGCCCTGGCCACCGGCGTGGACCGAGCGGTAGCGCACCGCGGAGTGCCCGCTGCGCCCGGTAATGGTGACCCGCAGCCACTCCAGCCCGCCTTCGACAGGATAGATGCCGAGCGACGTCGGTTCGGCGACGATGGCGAAATCGGGCCGATAGCCGCGCTCAATGGTCGACCGCGTGCCAGGGCCGCCGGTCTCTTCATCGATCACCGATTCGATGAAGAGATCACCTTTCAGATGGATGCCGAGGCGTTGCAGGATCGTCGCGGCGTGGATCATCGCCGCGACGCCCCCCTTCATGTCGGACGCGCCACGGCCCCAGATCATGCCATCGGCAATCGTCGCGGCGAACGGCTCGTGCGGCCAATCGGCAGGATTCCCGGCGGGCACCACGTCGATATGCCCGTTGACGGCCAGCGAAGGCCCACCGCCGCTCCCCTTCAGCGTGCCGACCACGTTCGGGCGGCCGGGCAGGGCATCCCAACGGTCGATCGCAAACCCGTTCGGCTCCAGCGCGGCGACCACACGGTCCTGTACCTTCGCCTCGCCGCCATCCTCCACGCCGGAAAGCTTGGGGTTCTCGGAGGGAATGCGCACCAGATCCCGTGTCAGCGTCACGAGTTCATCGGCACTCTCGTCCACGGCCCGCGAGATCCGCTCCACCAACTCCGCCGGCAGGCTCGCCGCGGCTGACGGCGTCACGCCGGCGCCAGTGGCAACGTTCTGTCCCTTCTGCGATGCGATCCCAGCCAATGTCTTCCCTCCTTGCTGGTGACGAGGTGATGGGGTGATAGGCGGTCCGTTCTTCCCATCACCCTATGACCCTATCACCCCATCACCTCGTCACCGCGCCTTCGGATCGAGTGCGTCACGAAGCCCGTCACCGACCACATTGAACGCCAGCACCACAACAAAAATGGCCGCCGCCGGCACCAGCACCACGTGCGGCGCGATCAAGAGGTAGTCGCGCCCGGAGCTGACCATTGCGCCCCACTCTGGCGATGGCGGTTGGGCTCCCAGGCCGATGAAGCTGAGCCCGGCCGCGCTCAGGATCAGGTAGCCAACGTGGATACTGGCGGTGACGATGATCGGGGCAATCACGTTGGGCAGGATATGTCCGCTGATCACCCGCCGGTCGGAGGCGCCGATTGTCCTGGCCGCGGTGACGAAATCGGCCTGCCGCAGCCGCAGCACGTCCGCGCGGATCAGCCGCACATAGAACGGCACGCCGAGGATGGCCACGGCGATCAACGCATTCTGCAGGCTCGGCCCAAGAATGGCGATGATCGCCAGCGCCAGCAGAATGTCCGGGAAGGAGAGGAGAACATCGAGCCCGCGCATGGCCACCACGTCGGCCCAGCCACCGAAGTAGCCAGCCAGCAGGCCGACCAATAACCCAATGGCCGCCGAGGCGAGCGCCCCGACGACGCCGACCATCAGCGTCAGCCGCGCCCCATAGAGCAATCGGGAGTAGATGTCCCGCCCAAGCTGGTCCGTGCCGAGCGGGTATCCCGGCGAAAAGAGCGGCGCCGCCTTCTCCCGCGTATTCGTCAGCAGCGGATCGTGCGGCGCGAGCAGCGGCGCGGCGATCGCCGCCAGGACGAAGGCCAGCAGCACCAGCAAGGCGACCACGGCGGGGATGTCCTTCAGGAGCAGCCGCCACCAGGAGCGTTCACTCACCCGCCTCGCGGCGCTAGCCGGC
>CAYSXO010000235.1:0-5392 GCA_964434995.1 uncultured Sphaerobacteraceae bacterium | reverse complement strand
GTCAGCATGCGGATCAATGTCCTCGCGCCCTCGCCCGCCCTCACCCCCTGCCTCCCTCTCCTGTCGAGCCGGTCGAGGGGGAACGTTGCCATAGAACTCCGTTCCCGGATGGCCATGAGCCAGATGCTGAGGCTCCCCTCTCCCGTCGCGACGGGAGAGGGGCTGGGGGTGAGGGCGTTCGAGGGGCTGGGGGTGAGGGTGTCCCGGGGAAGAGCGCCAGAGCCTTGCCTATCCTCCATAGCGAATCCGTGGGTCGATCACCGCGTAGAGCACATCGACCACCAGATTGACCAGAACATAGGAGAGCGCCACCGCCAGCACGCCGGCCTGCACCACCGGAAAATCACGCTGCAGGATGCCGTTGATAATCAGTTGCCCCATGCCCGGCCAGCCGAAAACGACCTCGACCAGCACCGCGCCGCCGAGCAGGAACCCGACCTGCAGCCCGATGACCGTCGTCACCGGGATCAGGACGTTGCGGAACGTGTGGCGCCAGGTGACGATCCCCTCGCGCAGGCCCTTGGCTCGCGCCGTCCGCACGTAGTCCTCATTCTGCACCTCCAGCATCGAGGAGCGCGTCAGCCGCGCCAGGATGGCGGCTGGCCCCACGCCCAGGGCGATGGAGGGCAGGATCAGGTGCTCCAGCCGGTCGACGAAGCCGCCACCGCCTATGTCGGACATGCCCGAGACGGGCAGCCAGCGTAAATTGGCCCCGAAGACGACGATCAGCAGCAACCCGAGGGCGAAGACCGGCAGGGCCACCCCCATGACAACCACCATATTGATCAGCCGGTCCCAGACCGTCCCCTTCAACAGGCTGGAGACGACCCCGGCGATGATGCCGACCGGTAAGGCAAAGAGCAGCGCGCCGGCCGCCAGGTGCGCGGTGGCGCTCATCCGCTCCAGCAGCAGCGGGCGAATCTCCCGCCGCAGGTAAAGCGATTCGCCCAGGTCGCCGCGCAGGGCTTCCCCGGCCCAGGTCAGGTATTGCACCACCAGCGGCTTGTCGAGCCCGAGCTGCTCCCGCAGCTCGATAACGTCCTCCTCGGTGTAGGCCACCGCCTTCGCGCTGAGAATGACCGAAACCGGATCGCCCGGCGCAAGGTGCAGCATCAGGAAGACGACGACCGTCACCAGGATCGTCGTCGGGATCACTTGCGCTAGCCGGCCGAGAAGGTATTTCGTCATAGCCGTGGGTGCTGGGGTGTTGGGGTGTCAGGTGCGTCGTTCTGCTTGACACCCCAACACCCTATCACCCTTCCACCCATACGTTGATCAGGTCCAGCGCCATGCTTGGCGTTGGCGAGAAATTCTGGATCGTGTTGGCGTAGCCGTAGATCTGCTGCCGGTGGCAGACTGGCACGATCGGGGCCTGCTCCATAACGATCTCCTGCGCCCGCATGTAGGCCGCCTTCGCCACCTCCGGGTCGGGCGTGTTCAACGCCTCGGCCAGCAACTCCTCCATCTCGGGATCTGACCAGAAGCTGGTATTGAAGCCCGGCGGGAATGACCCCTTGGAGAGGATGCCGTTGAAGACGTAGTCTGGCTCGGTCGGCGCCACATTCCAGGACATCACTGTCAGCTCGTTCTGCTCGTTGCGGATGGCGTCCATCCAACTCACGAACTCGGTCACCTCCAGCCGCGTTTGCATGCCGACCGCGCGCAGGTTGTCCTGAATCACGGTTGCCATCTCCTCCGGCAACAGCATGCCGGAGCCGCCGATCGAGCAGCGGAAGACGACCTCGCGGTCGGCCGGCCAGTCCACCTCCGCCAACAGCGCCTTGGCCTTCTCCGGATCGAAGGAGAAGAACTCCTCGACCGCCGGGTTGTATTCCGCATACGCCGGCGCCAGCGGCCCATGCGCGACTTCGACCGTGTTCCGCAGCACGTCCTCGACGATGGCCCGCTTGTCGACCGCATAGTTCACTGCCTGACGAACCTTCAGGTCTTTGAACGGCTCCGACTCGACGTTCATCGCCAGGAACCAGACTGCCCCGGTCGGGCCGGAGGCAATCGTGTGGCCCGGGGAGGCGCGCAGCAGATCGACGGTCTCGGGGCCGATGTCGAGCGACATGTTGACCTCGTTGCCCAGCAACGCGGCCAACCGCGCACCCTCCTCCGGAATGGCCCGGAAGTAGATCTCATCCAGCCCCGGCGTGCCGTTCCAATAGGTTTCGTTGCGGCGCAGCACCACCTGCTGCCCCTTCTCCCAGCGGTCGAAGACATACGGCCCGGTGCCGACCGGGTTCTCCAGGAACGCTTCGCCAAACTGCTCGACCGCCGCCGGCGACACGATCCAGTCCAGTGCCCCGGTCATCCGCTCGAGAAACTTGCTGTACGGGCCGGTCAGGCGGAAGCTGACGGTCTTCTCGTCATCGACGGTCACTGACTCGATGATGCTGAGATCGACCGTTGTCGTCCATTGCCCCATCGCGTAGAAGGGGCTTTCTTCGTCCATCTGGCGATCGAAGGAGAACTTCACTGCCTCGGCGTTGAATGGCGTGCCGTCGTGAAACGTGACCCCTTCGCGCAGAGTGAATGTCCAGTCAAGGCCGTCCTCCGACGACTCCCATGACTCGGCCAACCATGGCTCGACCTCCAGGGTGCCATGGGCGAATCGGACGAGCGGCTCGAACATCTGCCCCGCCAGGAGCGATGTGGTGTAAGCCAGCGTCTGAGGCGGGTCGAGGTTCTCCGGCTCGCTGCCGAGGTCAAAGACGATGATGCCGCCCGTGCCTGTCTCCTGGGCCCGGGCCACCGGCAGTTCGGCCAGCGCGCCGAGGGTCGAGAGCGCCGGCAGCGCCGCGCCGAGCATCGCGCCCCTGCGCATCACCGCGCGGCGGCTGAGTGGCGCGGCCAGCACGTTGGATGTTACGTCCTGAATCCCGTTTCTTTGCCGACCCATTGCAGGCGCTCCTTCTGGTCGAAATCGCTGGCGCGGCCCCGTTTGCTGGCTTCCTGCCAGCGTCAGGCTACTCCGGCGAGGCTGCTATCCCGTGCGGCGATCGTTACTCCATAGATCCGTTCGGCATTGCGATGCAGGATGTCTTGCGCCACCTCCCTGGCTTCCTCGCGGTCGAGGATCTCGTC
The DNA here is from genome assembly GCA_964434995.1 of uncultured Sphaerobacteraceae bacterium. Taxonomy (GTDB): domain Bacteria; phylum Chloroflexota; class Chloroflexia; order Thermomicrobiales; family UBA6265; genus JACCXM01. The sequence continues at coordinate 2,302 of CAYSXO010000235.1, read as the reverse complement.
ATCCATCAGGCGTCCCAGCACCCGCGCCAGCGCGCCGCGGGCGATATGGGCGCCGATCCAGTAGAGCTCCGGCGTCCGAATGCCGTCCGAGCCATACATCACCTTGGCCGTTGGCGCAAACTCCAGCGTCTCCTCGATACAACGGGCAGCCCCGATCGAGGCCCACGGAATCATCAGCGACAGGTCGAGCGCGACGTTGGGATAGGAGGAAGTCATGTAGCCGGCCTCGGCGCAATAGGGATAGCCGCCATGCACCAGCACGAACTGGACGTCGCTCAACTCCGTCTCATTGAGGATCGGCGTCATCAGGATCGGGTTGACCTTGTCCCAGGTCATCATGCGTGAGGTGTGGCCGGTATGGACCTGAACCGGAAGGCCGTGCTCGCGCGCCGCGAGCGCGGTGAGCCAGAAGAGATAGTCGCGCACCGTCTTGTCGGCGGCATCCCCGGGGGCGGCGCGCTCGTCCCAGGCGCGGCAGGCCTCATCGACGCTCACCTTCTCAATCGCCAGCCCGGTGTAGTAGGCGATCACCGTCTTGAAGAAACGGGTCTCTGGCCGGCTCGCTTCTTCCTTGAGCCGCGCGGTGAAGCCGTCGATGAAATTCGCGAACGACGGCTGGCCGTCCGGCGACGGCGCCTGGTTGCTGCTCGACGACGCCCACGGATTCGGGGTGCTCGGCGAGGCGGGGCGGGGCCGATTGGAGGAACTCCATCTGTGGCCGCAGGTGAATCGCTGGCCGTCCGGCGACGGCGGCTGATAGGGAAAGTAGCGCTCGATGCGATACCCCTCAAGCACCGGACAGGGGAGCACCGCGGCGAAATCCTGGGACGTTATCACTCGGTCCAGGGGAAAGCCAGGGTCGATCAGCAGCATAGCGATGTTCGCGTCCGCGAAGAGGCGCTGATGGTACGCGGCGGCCCCGCACGCCACGGCCTCGTTCCGCGCCGCCACGGCCGCCTCCCAGGTCGGCTCGCAGCCGAGCAGGCGGGCCAGGTCCTTGGCAACCCTGCGCGCCAGCAGCGCCGACTCATTCAGCGCGGGCGCATTGCCGGTCAGCGTGACGCAGACGGAATTGAGCAGATGTTGCGGCGAGACGACGTCCTGCTCCGGCGGGAAAGGGTGGCAGTGGGTATCAATGGCCGGAATGGCCGCGAGGTCCAACGCGTCCGCGATGGTGTCACGTGTCACCGTGCTGCTCCCGGCTCCCTGGCCACTTCCCAATGCCTTTCACCCGAGCGAACGAGGCAAGCGAGCGAAAACGGCTCCGACAGAACCGGACCGCAACCAGGCTGAGAGGGTCACGAGCAACAACTGCGCCATGGAACGGAGATTCGTCAGGGACGAGAGTACGTTCGATCGCCCGCGCTGTCAACAGCGTTTCAGATTACGATGTTCCAGTGAAAACACGAATGTGCATTTCAGCGGAGAGGATTATGCGCCATGCATGAACCGCCGGTGATGGAGATGGTCCAGCGGGCCATGGGAGAGCTGACCCCGGCCGAGCGGAAAGTCGGCCGCACCTTGATCGCGGCCTACCCGGTGGCCGGTCTGGAGACGATGCCGGAGTTGGCGGAACGGGCCGAGGTGAGCGTGGCCACGGTGCTCCGCTTTGTCACTCGACTCGGCTTTGACGGCTACCCCGCCTTCCAGCGCCGCCTGCGGGAGGAGATCCAGGAGCGCATCGCCTCCCCCCTGACGCTCTACGGCAGCCGCAGCGCTCCTATCGACGATGCGGACGTCCTCGCCAGCGGGCGGCGCGTCTTTGTCGACGCCCTGGAAGCGACCTTTGCCAATCTTCCGCCGGCAGAGTTCCATGCGGCGGTCGACCTGTTGGCGGACAAGCGGCTGCGCATCAGTTGCACCGGCGGCCGGCTCAGCCAGATTCTGGCCGTCTACCTCGGCGCGCACTTGCAGGCCTTGCGGGCGAACACGCGTGTCCTTGGCGACGGGCTCATGCCGCGCGTTGACCATCTCGTCGATCTTGGGCAGAGGGATGTGCTGGTCGTCTTCGACTACCGGCGTTACCAGACCGATACCATTGATTTCGCGCGCCGTGCCCAGGAGCGGGGCGCGGTCATCGTGCTCTTTACCGATCCCTGGCTATCACCGGTCGCGGGATTCGCCCGTCATGTCCTGCCGACCAGCATCATCGCCCCGTCGCCATTCGACTCCCTGGCGCCGGCCATGGCCGCCGTGGAAACCCTGATCGCCTCGCTCAGCGCGCGCCTGGCAGATCAGGGGCGGCTCCGCGTGAAGCGGATGGATGCCTTGCGTGCAGGGTTTGTCCTCTCTTGAACGAGCT
>CAYSXO010000234.1:0-7889 GCA_964434995.1 uncultured Sphaerobacteraceae bacterium | reverse complement strand
CCATCTCGAAGACCGAGATGAGTGGGCTTCCCTGTTCAATCATGAGCGAGTAGACGCCTGGCGAGGGGTAGGCGACGTCGGCCTGGCCGGTATCGACCGCCTTGGTGCCCGCGGTCGCCTCGATCGGGCCCGGCTCCAGCGTGGTCGAAATGTCGCCGAAGTAGCCGAACTTCACCGCTACCCAGTAGGCGTAGTCGTCGAGAACGTCGATGGTGCCGCGGGGCGAGACCCAGCGCACCGAATTGTCGGCCGGCTGCGCCATCACGACATGGCTACGCTCCAGCGCCTGCAGCGCCGCGCCGCCGACGCCCAGCGCTGCCGCGCCCTTGACCAGTCCCCGCCGCGACAGGCGGCCATTGACGAATCGTTCGATCAAGCTGTCCAGTTCCCGCATCGTCGCTCTCCTTTGAACGCGGCGCGCCCTGCGCCTTCGATTCCGGATTCACCGAGGGTGATAGGTGATCGGTGATGGGTGATGGGTTACGAGCGATTGGCTATCGGCTTCGTCGTACTTCCTGCCACCCTTTCACCCCAACACGCCAACACCTTCATTCCGTCACCCATCACTTGTCACCCATCACCTCCGTCCTACGCTTGCCAGCCAGCCCATTTCTTGCCGACCCAGTAGAAGATGACGTAAATGCTGACGCCCATCAGCGCCAGGAGCAGGATGATGGCGTAGAAGTTCTCCATCTTGACCATGGACGACCAGAACATGAGCTGGTTGCCGAGGCCGTTCTTGCCGCCGACCATCTCCGCGCCGACGGCCGTCAGCATCCCGAAGATGGCCCCCACCATCAGACCGACGATGATCATCGGCAGCGCCAGCGGGAAGCGGATCTTGGTGAAGATCTGGAACGTCGACGCGCCGTAGGAACGTGCCAGCGCGATCTTTGCCAGATCGGTGCGGCGGAAGCCGGTCGCGGCGTTGATCATTACCATCGGCCCGGCCGCCAGCGCCACGGCGATAATGCGCGGCGTGAGCGTGAAGCCAAACACCAGGATGAGCAGGGGCACCAGCGCGATCATCGGCGTGGTCACCAGGAGCAGGATGTACGGGGTAATGAGCTTCTCCACCAGGGGAAACTGCGTGATGACCGCCGCCAGGATCAGCCCGATGCTCGCGCCGATGAAGTAGCCGGTCAGCAGCTCGATCAGCGTGATTTGCATATGGGGCCAGAAGAGGTCGGGGAACCGGGTGATGAGCGTCCGCCCGATCTCGCTCGGCGGCGGGAAGATATAGCTCTGGATGTTGAAGACGCGCACGGCCAGCTCGGCCCCGGCAACCAGGACCACCGCGACGAGGAGGATCAGCCCAGCCTCTCCCCAGTTCCTGGCGAACCCCTGGCTGGTGAGCGCCGACCAGTTGGTCAGGCCGACTTCTTCTCCGCCCTCGGTTTCTGCCTGATTGAATGTTGGAATCGTCTCCCGCAGTTCGCTCGCCATCGCTACTGTCCCTGGCTCCGATCCATGCTCGCGCCGCCATTGGCCCGCGGCAATGGCGCGTACCGGCCCGTTTCAATGGTGTTCTTGATCTCCTTGACCAGATGAATGAAGTCTGGCTCAAAGGTCATCTCAATCGTGCGCGGGCGGGGCAGATCGATTGGGAAGATGTGCGCCAGGCGGCCCGGCCGCGGCGTCAGCACCACCACGCGGTCGGCAAGAAAGATGGCCTCCGAGACGTTGTGGGTCACAAAGATGATCGTCTTGCCGGTTTCCATCCAGATTTTCTGGATGAGCAGGTTCATCTCGTCGCGGGTGAAGGCATCGAGCGCGCCGAATGGCTCATCCATCAGAATGACGCCGGGATCATAGGAGAGGCAGCGCACGATGCTGGCCCGTTGTTGCATGCCGCCCGAAAGCTCGCGCGGCATCTTCTTCTCGAACCCGGCCAGCCCGACCTCGTCCAGCAGTCCGTGGATGCGGCTCTCATACGGTTTGGGATCGAGCTTCTTGATCTCGAACGGGAACTGGATGTTCTGCCAGAGGTTGCGCCAGGGGAGGAGGTTGGCATCCTGAAAGATCATGCCAATCTCGGACCGAGGCCCTTCGACCGGCGAGCCGTTCAGGATGATCTGCCCGGAGGTGAGATCGTGCAGGCCGGACATCCCCCAGAGCAGCGTGCTCTTCCCGCACCCGGACGGGCCGAGAATGCACAGAAACTCGCCCTGGGGGATCTCGATCGAGAGGTCCTCCAGGGCGTGAACCGAACCCGTCTGCGTCTTGTAGTGCTTGCTGACGTGGCGGACCGACATGGTAATCGGCGCCACTGCCGATGCGCCGTTGGCGCTCACACTTCGCTCCTGCGCTGGTGACTCGATCACGGACCTCGCCTCCCGCGGGTATGGGTATTCCGGGAGGCTGCTCGTCGCCGGATGCTGGAAACGGATCGTCCCGCCCAGCACCGGCGCCTTCTCCGGTCACCGGATCACGCTGTTATTCCCTGAGTCGTTTCAGGGGAGTCTAGGGATAGACGCGGGAATGTGTCAACGGCTCCGCGGGCCGGTTCTCTGAAACGTTCCAGCGGCGCGTTTCGCCTTGCCGCCGGCTGGCCTGATTGTGACGGGGGGGCCGGCAGATCAGGCGTGCGAAGCTTGACGCTCCCTTACCAGGACCAGCCCAGGAAGCCGGGAGCGCGCTGGAAGATCATGGTTTGCAGGATGAACGGCGACACGTCAGGGGCAGGCCGCAACGCGATCTGGATGGCCGGCTCACCCGGGACGGCGTGAACGCTACGCTCCTGAAACATCTCGGCCCAGGGGCGCTCCCCCACATTCGCGGGCGCCGTCTCGGTTTCGAGGCGTTCAGCGATGACCGCGGCCCCATGTTCGGCCTGGGCAGCGCTCGTCGTTGCCAGAACGGCAACCAGTGCGGCTTCAGCACCCGTGTTTTCTTCTCCGCCAGTCACAGACGGGAAGCTCCCCGCCGTCTGGCCGATCAACGCGGAGACGATCGGGGGCAGCGCTTGCGCCTTGGCCCGCTCGGCTTCCGCCCGCGCCATGAACTCCTCGGGCGACTCGTCACCGAGCAGAATGCCAGCAGGGTCTGGGTTTGCCTGTAACACTTTGCCGTGCAGCAGGATTGCCGAGGCAAGATCCTCTGGCGCGCCCTGCAGCAGCGGCTGTACGTCGGCCCTGTCCGCGAACGAGGCGCCTTCGCCTCCAATTGTGACCAGCGCCCGGCTGACGATCTCACGCGAGCTGCCGAACAGGAGCGATCCGTCATCGGTCAGCGCGGCAACGTTGAAGTACGCGAGCGCCATGCGGCTCCCGGGATCGGCAATGTCGACCGCGAAATCGTCGCGGACGGCATACGCTTCTCCCGCGCCGAGATCGATTGGCGTGTAGCCGCCGGTGGCCCAAGCGGCGCGCAGCTCCGCCGGGTCGAACGATCCACGCACGATGGTCAGGCTGAGCGGTGGCGCGGCATATTCCACCGCCTGCTCGACCTGGGAGAGATCAAACCCGAATGCATCTCGCCATTCAGGCCGGCTCCAGTGCTGGCCTGTGGTTTGCGGAAGGGCCAGTGTCCCAACGGCCTCCAGCCATTGCCGGGTTGCTTCTTCATCACGCACGCGCGGCGCCGCGTCGATGCCGAGAGCCCCGGCCTGGAGGGCAAAATCGGCATAGGTCACCATCGCGCCATCTTTCCCCAGAGGCAGATCGGGCAGCCGCGAAAGCATCTGGGTAGCAGGGCTGGCGGTGCTTTCCGCGACCGGCGTCGCCGTCGTGCTGGTCGGCGCCGGCTGAATGGCGATGACGCATGCCAGGATCATCCCGGTCGCGCGCCATAGTGTTTTCATGGGTCACTTCTCCTTTCCCGCGGCCGAAGTTGGCATGCATCGGCTGCTGGGCTTCGATCATTGTCCCCGCGGAGGATTAGCGCCGCCGTCGAACAGGTCAACGCCCGGGCAAGCCATGCAGTATGCCCGGACGTAGGGCAGGCACACCAGCGCTTCAACGCCGGCCAGTGGCGCTTCGTTGACGACCCTTTGGGAGCCGAGCCTCCCGGACCGAACGTGCGCGGAGTCGATGGACGAAGAAAAAGGCCAGTGGCGGGCTCGGCCCGCCACACGTCAAGCAACTCGCCGCAGATAGGCGAGAAAGGCGATGCTGAAGAGGAAGTCGATCACGGCGCCCCCTATGAACGCGGTTGCCGGCAAAGCGCCGGTCGCCAGGGCCGCGAGAACGAGCAGAATGAAGACCACCTTCATGGCGATGATGATCCATACCATGTCGACGTTCTGGCGAGGGCGAAGCCAGACCAGCACGCTGGCAATGGCCTCGACAAAGAGCCATGCGCCAGCCAGGCGCACGAAAAAGCCATTCTCCAGCGTGGAGATGCCAAGCCGCGCGAAGACCGCCGGATAGGCGAAGACCAGGGGCAGGGAGACGATAGCGATGAAGGCCGCGTTCACCAGAAAGAGCGCGTGCAACCGGCTCTGGTGGTCTGCCTTCTCGCGCATGGTCATCCGTCCGTCTCTCCTTATGGTCAATCCCGTTCCTCCTGGGCATCGAGTCTCGGGATCATAGCAACCCGGCCAGACCCCGCGTGGCGCGCCCTCGCCGCCGCTCGACCCGCCGCGGGCCTGACCATCGGGTGTCGCGGGCCGCTTGACAAATCAGGTCTTTCCTCTAGAATCGCTATTGTCTACGGATATAGTGGACAATAGGGGGACGTGATTGATGGGTTTGCAGAAGTTTCTGTTGCTGGCGCTCTTCGGCCTTGGCGCGCAGCTCATCGACGGGGCGCTTGGGATGGCCTATGGCCTGACCTCCACCACCCTCCTCCTCGCGGCTGGCCTCGCCCCGGCTGTCGCCTCCGCCAGCGTCCATCTCGCCGAGGTTGGCACCACCCTTGTCTCCGGAGCCGCCCACTGGAAGCTCGGCAACACCGATTGGGCGTCCGTGCGCTGGCTGGCCCTCCCCGGCGGCATCGGCGCGTTCTGCGGCGCCACGCTCCTCAGCAATCTCGACGGCGAGGCCGCGCGGCCCTGGATCGCGCTGTTCCTCGTCTCCCTCGGCGTCTATGTACTGGTTCGCTTCGCCTTTCTCGGCGGCCGCATCACGGTGCGCGAAGGGGCGCTGCGGCGGCCGTTGCTGGCGCCGCTTGGCCTCGTCGCCGGGTTCTTCGATGCGGTTGGCGGCGGCGGTTGGGGCCCGATCTCCACGCCGACCCTCCTCGCCTCGGGACGCATGGAACCGCGCAAGGTGGTCGGCACGGTCGATACCAGCGAGTTCCTGGTGGCGGTCTGCGCCAGCATTGGCTTCCTGATTTCGCTCAATCGATCCGTGATTGCGCTGCCAGTCGTCGCCGCGATGCTCCTCGGCGGCATTGTCGCCGCGCCAATTGCCGCCTGGCTGGTACGCTGGCTCCACCCGCGCATTCTTGGCGCGACCATCGGCGGCGTCATCATCCTCACCAATGGCAGGACGCTGATGAATAGCTTTGGCATCGAGGCCTCCGTGCAGTTGCCGGTCTACGCGGTCCTTGCCATTGTCTGGGGTGTGGCCCTCTTCATCGCCATCCGCGGCGTCCGTGTGAAGCGCGCGCCGCTGGCTCTGGCCACTGCCTGACCTGGCGCCACGCTGAACGACGATCTCCCTGCCGGGCCCAACTGGGGCCCGGTCTTTTTGCTGGTTGTGTTCCGGCGACGAACCTGCTGCCGCGCGGAGGTCGCCTTCGCATTGGGCATTGGCAATACTTCGCACGGAAGTCCTGGCGCGTCGTTGTTGCTCGAGTGGGGAGGTTCATGGGAGTGACAGGCCCAACCATCGACTGGGGCGCCTGGTTGCGGCGCTGGGACGCCCAGCAGGCCGCCTACTTGCCTGACCGCGAAGAGCGCTTTGCGGCGATGCTCGATGTTCTCTCCGCGCTCCTCCCGGAAGAGTTCGTCGCGCTCGATCTGGCCTGCGGTCCTGGCGCCATCAGCCAGCGGCTCCTGGCGCGGTTCCCGCGCGCGCGCTGTGTGGCGGTCGATCTCGATCCCGTGCTGCTGGCCATGGGCCGGGGCGTGCTGGGTCATGCCGATGGGCGGCTGCGCTGGGTGACAGCCGATCTGGCCGACCCCGGGTGGACCGAGGCGCTTGGCGAGACGTCGTTCGATGCGGTGCTCAGCACGACGGCGCTCCACTGGCTCTCCGTCGAGCCGCTGGTTCGGCTCTACGCCGATCTCGGCCGCATTGTGCGGGAGGGGGGCGTCGTGCTCAATGGAGACAACCTCGACTTCGCCCCGCATGAGCACTCATTGCGCCTTCTCTCCGAGGCAATGACTGAAAGGCAACGCGCTGCGGCGTTTGACGCGGGTGGCGCCGAGGACTGGGACGCATGGTGGGCCGCGCTGGCGCAGGAGCCGGACGCCGTTCCCCTGCTGGAGGAACGATCACAGCGTTTCGCCGGTCTGGATCATGGGGCCGGTGCGCCGATCTTCGATGTGCATGCCGCGGCGCTGCGCAATGCCGGCTTTCGCGAAGTCGGCGTTGTCTGGCAGCGCTTCGACAACCGGGTGTTGCTCGGGGTCCGCTGACACGACACTGGATTCCCTTCGTATGAGCGCCAGAGCGAGAAGTTCCAACGATTCAGCCCGCTCGCCGCACCCCAAAGCCCCTCTGCCAGTGCGCTGGGAGAGGGGGAGGTAGTGACTCAGGCAACGGCGTTGCCGCGACGAACCCTCACCCCAACCCCTCTCCCATGGCGATGGGAGAGGGGTGTGTGCCCGCCGCGATCGCGGAGAACCTGGCATACCTTCCCCCGTCAGCCTGTGCGCTGGGAGAGGGGCTTGGGGTGAGGGCCAGCGCCGGCAATCTCATTGGCTCGGGATGCAAGCGCGTGAAACCCGTGATGCGTCCTACCCGGAAACGATAAACGGCCCAGCCGCCGCGAGAACCTCGTTCGGGGTGAGGGTCGGATTGAACGCCTCCGGGAACGGCGATTCGCCCTGGAGGCCGTTCAGGTAAGCCGCGTGCCGGGCTTCGATGCCGTGGATCGTCAGTGCGGCGGTCAGCAGGGCATCTTCATCGATAAGAAACTTCGCCGCGCCCTGGTAGGCGCTGACGCCCGTGTTCTCCAGCACCTGGGCCACGCCAATGAACCCGGCCAGATCGTTGTAGCCGAAGTCGTATTCCGCCTCCGCCACCGGCTCGCCGCCGAGATCTTCGATCACCTGGGTGATGGTCATCACGTGATCGCGCTCGTGGTCGCGGATCAGGCCGAACCACTCGTGGACATTTGGCGCATAGCCAGCGGCGGCGAAGTCTTCGGCGGAGAACTCCTCAAGGCCGTCACGGTAAAAGGCGTATTCCAGATGCTCGAGCGTGAGCGCGTAGTTGAGCACGTCGATCGGGGAGTTGAGGATCATCTCGTCTTGCATCGAATTGCCTCGTGGTTGTGTTCGTCGGGCGACGCCAGCCGGCATCGCGATCGGGAGGTTCGTCTCGTTCTGGTCTGCAATAGCCATCACGAGACGATGAACGGTGCCGCTATCTCGAGAACTTCGTCAGGGGAGAGCGGCGTCTCGAAGGCAGCCGGGAAGGGCACGTCGCCGTTGAGCAGATTGAGGTAGGAGGCGTGCCGCGCCTCGACGGCCACGATCGAGCCCGCCGCGGTCAGGAGATCGGGATTCGTCAGGAACTGCGCCGCACCGTCGTAGGCGCTCACCCCCGTGTTCTCGAGCGCCATTGCCGTCGCCATGAAGGCCACGGGGTCGCTGTAGGCATCGCCGAAGTCGTATGTCGCTTCCTCGACCGGCGTGCCGCCGAGATCGGTAATGACCTTCGTCAGCGTCTCGACGTGGTCCCCCTCGTGGCCGCGGATGGCCGAGAAGTTGTCGTCGATCGACATGCCTCGGCTGTCAGCGCCGAAGGAGAAGAGGCCGACGCCGTCACGGTAGA
>CAYSXO010000233.1:0-7942 GCA_964434995.1 uncultured Sphaerobacteraceae bacterium | reverse complement strand
TGCGCGAGTTCGCGGGCGACGCGATGAAGGCGAGCCCCCGCTCCGCGCACGCGCACGAGCTCGCCGCGCGCCTGGTCACCCTCGACGGGAAAGAGGACCTCGCCTTCGAAGAGCTGATGGCGCGTTTGCGGGCGCTGGTGCGGCGGGGCGAACGGCCGTTGCTCGACCCGATTGTCACGATCGGCGACGTTGCCATCGACTTCACGTCACATGCCGTTTCGCGACAAGGGCGGCCGATCGAGCTATCACCGCGAGAGTTTGCGCTGCTCGAAACGCTGGTCCGTAACCGGGGCCATGTCCTCAGCCGCGATCAACTCCTGGAGCGGGTCTGGGGATACGACGCCGAACCCCAGGGGAAAAGCGTCGACCTCTACGTCCACTATCTCCGGCGCAAGCTCGACGCCGGCAGGCAGGGAACCGAGTCCCTGATCCGCACGGTACGTGGCGCTGGCTACCTCGTCCCTGGCCCATAACCCATGTTTGCCTCCGTTGGGCGCCGCCTGGCGCTCCTCAATGCGCTGGTGGTGGTGGCGGTGATCGCCAGCATCGGCATGACCACCCTGCTCCTGCTCCGCCAGAGTCTTGACCGCGAGGCGGACCAGGCGCTGGCCGAGCGCGCCAAGGCAGCGCGCACAGCGTGGTCCGAAGTGTTTACAACCGGGCAGCCGCTCCCTTCGGCCAATTGGCCGGCGGCCACGGCCAGGGAGGATGACGAGGGCGAGCACGATCGCGGAGAGGAGGACGACGAGGATGAGTCGCATGAGGTGCTGGAGAGCGGGGATACGCTGCTCTTTGCCGTCGATAGCCATGGAAATCTGCTGGCGAACTCGCGTGGAGTGACGCTGCCGAACCTGCCCGATGCCGAGGGGGTCCGCGAGGCATTGGCTGGGACGGCAAACACGCGCGGGATTCGCATCGGCGACGAATCGATCCGGCTCTACACCATGCCTGTCAAAGCCGACGATCAGATCGTCGGCGCCATTCAGGCGGCGCGGAGCGATCGGGAACACCAGGAAGAGCTGCGTCTGGTCGGCCTGATGACGCTCGCCGGCATCGGATTAGGGACGATCGTCGCGGTTCCCGCGGGCCTCTTTCTCGCTCGCCGAGCCATGCGCCCCATTGACGCCGCGTTTGCCAGGCAGCGCGCGTTCGTCGCGGACGCCTCGCACGAATTGCGGACGCCCCTGACACTCATGCGCGCCACCGCGGAGCTGGTCCAGCGCCTGCCCGACGCTTCACCGGCGGTGCGCGACGAGGTCGCGGCCATTATTTCCGAGATCGATGACACCAATCGACTCGTGGATGACCTCCTCTTGCTGGCGCGGCTGGATAGTTCCGAGCTTCCCATGCAGCGCCAGCGCGTCGATCTCGGCGCGCTCGTGCGTGACGCGGCAGCGCCGATGGCGCCGCTGGCGGAAGCGGCGGGATTGGCGTTGACAGTCTCCGCGCCCGTGGGGGTTGAGGTCGAGGTCGACCCGTCCCGGATCCGGCAGGTGGTGCGCATCCTGCTGGACAACGCGATTGCGTATACCCTCGCTGGCGCGGTGGCGGTCGCCGTGGAGCGACAGGGAAGCCGGGCACGGTTCACGGTGCGCGATACCGGCCCTGGCATCGCGCCGGCGGACCAGCGGCAGGTCTTCAATCGGTTTTATCGTGCCGATCGGGCGCGGTCCAGGGCCAGCGGCGGCGCCGGCCTGGGGCTGGCCATCGCCCGCGCCCTGATCGAGGTCCACCAGGGCGAGATCGGCCTCGAGAGCCAACTTGGGCAAGGTACGCTCGTCTGGTTCACGCTGCCGTTGTGCGCGGCTGCCAGACCGCGAGGGTCTTGAGCCGGCTGCCTCCACCATTCAAATCGCGCTCAAATCCGGGCCTCGTAGGCTGCGATCGAACACATCGGGCGCCGGCCGGCACGGGCCGGAGGGCGGCCCGAGAGAAAGGACCGCCGAGTGAGCAGAATAGAGGCAGGCACGGTTCAGAAGGCGGTGGGCATCGCGTTGATTGCCGCCAGCGGGGTGATCCACCTGATCGAGACGCCGGAGTATCTGGAAGAAATGCGGTACATCGGCGTGCTTTTCATCATCAGCGTCGTGGGCGCCCTCATTGCATCTATTGGCATCGCCCGCGATCAGCGCTGGGGGTGGAGCCTGGGCCTCGTAGTCGCGGGCGGCTCGCTCACTGCCTATCTCCTCAGCCGCACGGTCGGGCTGCCCGGCTTCCGCGAAAACACCTGGGAGGAGTTCGCGGAGCCGATCGGACTACTCAGCCTGCTTGTGGAGGGGGGCTTCGTGGCCATTGCGGCTCCCTTGCTCTGGGGCCGTGCCAGCGGCGACCCGGCGCTCGGCTAGTCCAGAGCACGGCCTTCAACAATCACGGTGATAATCCGGGGTGTGCAACGCGCACCCCGGCCCATATTTGTGAAGTCACGGCTCGCCCGCGTTTCGAGCCGTCAGCCGCGCCACGGTGTTGTGTTCGTCCCACCGTCAGGATGATCCCGGCGCCGCGCCAAGCGCGGGAGAGACGACGGGTTCGCCATCGCCCACGAGCTCATAGTTCAGCGCTATTCCATTGTTGTCCGCGTCCGGGATGGGCCTCCTACACTAGAGCTCCTATCCCGATCCCGGCCCTCCAGCGCACCTCGGCCCCGATCAGGCTGGCGAACACCCGCGCGCAGATAGGCGCCACATCACTGACCGCAACAGGACGGCCGAGCACTTGGGCCAGCGACGTGACAGACCTGCCCTCAAGCCCGCAAGCGACGATGTGGCGGAACCAGCGCAGGTCGGGATCGACGTTCAGCGCGAATCCGTGCCAGGCGACGCCGCGGCTCACCTTCACCCCGATCGCCCCAAGCTTGGCATTGCCAACCCAGATGCCCGGGCTGCCAGGCTCGATCTCGGCCTCGACGCCAAAGTGGGCCGCCGTCTGCAATAGCGCCTGCTCCAGCAGGCGGACATAGGCCCGCACGCCCAGGTGCGCCACGGCCAGGTCGATAATGGGGTAGCCCACGAGTTGCCCTGGGCCGTGATAGGTGATGTCGCCCCCCCGGTCGACCTCGATGTAGCTGACCCCGAGGTCTGGCAGCCGTTCTTCGGCCACGAGCAGGTGCTCGCGCCGGCCGCGCCGCCCGTTCGTGAAGACGTGACGGTGTTCGAGCAGGATCAGGAGATCGCCAATCTCGCCCCGGCCACGCGCTCCGGCCAGCGCCTGCTGGCGCTCCCACATCGGCAGGTAGGGCGTGAGTCCGGGGAGATGGACAACATCGAGCGACATGCTGTCGCGGGCAGTCGGATCAGCGGCGGCTGAGGCCATTACTTGCTGTTCCCGCGCCCTGCCGCGGTGAGCATGCCGATCAATCTCCCGCGAGCGCGCTGCTCTGCTCCTTGCCACGCAGCGTCTCGAGCTGCTCGCCCGCGTGATACGACGAGCGGACCAGCGGCCCCGACTCAACGTGCCGGATGCCCATCGCTTCGCCGTCGCGCTTCAGTTGGGCAAACTCGTCCGGGTGGTAATAGCGGTCAAGCGGCGCGTGCCGCTGCGTCGGCGGCAGGTACTGGCCGATAGTCAGGACGTCGAGTTCGACCGCGACCAGATCGCGCATGACCTCGTGCAACTCGTCGACCCGCTCGCCCAGCCCGACCATCACGCCGGACTTGGTCAGAATCTCGGGAGCCTCTTCTTTCGAGCGGCGCAGCAGATCGAGGCTCAGCTCGTAGGAATCCCATGGCTGAATCTGGCGAAAGAGCCGGGGCACCGTTTCCAGATTGTGATTGATGATGTCGGGACCGGCCTCAATGACCGTCGCCAGCGCGTCCCAGTTCCCTTTGAAGTCGGGGATCAGGACTTCGATGCCGCAGCCGGGCAGCGCCGCGCGGATCTCCCGGATCGTCTCGGCAAAGATGCCCGCGCCACCGTCGGCAAGCTCGTCGCGGTTGACCGAGGTCACCACCACGTGCCGGAGGCCCATCGCCTTCGCCGCGGCCGCGACCCGTCCTGGCTCCTCGCGGTCGAGGTGGGTTGGCCGACCCCACTTGATGGCGCAGAAGCGGCAGGCGCGGGTGCAGGTATCGCCGAGGATCATGAAGGTGGCCGTGCGCTGGTTCCAGCACTCGTAGATATTCGGACAGCGCGCCTCCTCGCAGACCGTGTGCAGCTCCTTGCCGCGCATCAGCTCCTTGAGCTCCAGAAAATGCTCGCCATGATGGAGCCGGATCTTGAGCCAATCCGGCTTTTTCTGCCCCGGAACGGCCCGATGGCTTCCACGCGGTACGATCTGGAGAGGCTGCGCCTCGCTCTGGCTACCTGGTTGGCCCGGACTGCGCATGGGCGAATTCACTCCTCGGAGATTGAGACCTGGCGCGGCAGGGAGAGGCCGCTCCGCTAATTGTGCACCACCGCGTGCAGGAGCTTCCTGAATCCCGTCTCAGCCGTTTCGGGGTACTCCGTTTGATAGTCCGCTACCGCTGACGCTGAAGCGCCAGACCGCGGGCCAGAAAGACCCTGATGCGAAGTTCTCGCCGGAAAGCTCCCCGATAGAGAGGCCGTTCTGTCCGGGCATCGTCTCACCCCTGCCAATTGCGTCCGGTATGTTCGTCAGCGGCAGCGGCCGACTCAAGCTCGGACATCGTCACGATTCGGTAGCCGCGGCGGCGAAGCTCCGGCAGGATGCGCTTGAGGACGGCCACGGTCCGCACCCGGTCGGCTTTGCCGTCGTGGAGCACGATCACGCCGCCGGGACGGATATTGCGCAGAATGTGCCGCGCCGCATATGGCGCCGGGACCGGCAGGAACTCCAGAGCGTAAGCGGACGCCATCCCACACCGGTAATCATGGCGGTGGACCTGATCGAGCATGCGCTGGTTGAACCAGCCATGGCCGGGGCGGAACCAGCGCACGGGTCCGAATGGGGCGAGCAGCTCGTGCACGCGCAGGAGCTGGCGCTCGAACTCGTCGGGGGGCAACTCGGCGCTCGAGGCATCCGACATCATGTGGTTGCCCACCTCATGCCCCTCGGCGACCAGGCGGCGAATGACCTCCTCATTGCCGGGAATGTGCTCGCCAATCATGAAGAAGGTTGCGCGCGCGTCGTACTCTGCCAGGAGATCGAGGATGCGCGTCGTCAGCGTCTCGTGCGGGCTGTCGTCAAACGACAGGGCGATGAGGCGCCCCGCTTTCGGCTGGTGGAACAGGACGTCCGGAAAGCGCCGGCTGAGCCAGCGGACCACGAGTCCAGGCCGGCAGACACCATTGACGGCGAGTGAGAACAGCCCGAGGAGGTGCACGCCCACGGAGCGCGGCGCAATGCGGCGACGTGCGCTCTTCGTTCGAACCATCTCCATGCCAGCGCCTGTTCCAGAGCCCGTTATCCCGCCAGCCGCGCGGCCCGGTTCAGGCGGGGCACCCGTTCGGCTGACCGAAGACGGCCGCTCGACACGGCAGGGCTTCCGCGACCTTGAGGTGCAGCAGCAGCCAGGCGCTCTCCTCGCCGTGGACGCGCGTGCGCCGCCTCGCGGCGCCGGCCAGAGGACATCGTGCGCCGCGCGTCCCGCGCCTGAATCACGTCTACTGGCGCGGAACGAATTCGATGATAGGCGAGCGAAGCCGGTTCTGGCGCCCATGCGCGAGCGACCTGTTCCCGCGCCTGCACGCTACTGACGCGGAGCGTGGCGGGCGTGAATGCCCGCCGGCAACGGAGGATTGCGTCTGGCAAATGCTCTCAATTCAACCAGTCGGTCAGCCAGGTCCAGCGCCGCCGCGCGACGGGAACCTCGGGAGGGTCGGGCGGCAGCAAGGCCTGCAGCGTGGCGCGCAGGTCGTCGCTCCAGGCCTGTTGGTCCCGCTTGCCCGCCTCCGGTGGCGGCGGATCGAGCGGCGGCCCAATCTGCACCCGCAACGTCTTTCCGCGCCAGAGCGTTTTGGTCCCCGCCATCGCGACCGGCAGTGTCCGGCAGCCGGACTGCTGCGCGATGAACGCCGCGCCGCGCCGGAGCTCGCCAATCTCGCGCGGCGACTCCTCCAGGCGGTCCCATCCCTCGGGGAAGATGCCCAGCCGGTCGCCTCGCGCCAGGACACGCAATGCGGCAGTCAGCGCCTCGCGGTTGATCGCGCTCGTCGTCGAGACCGGCTCGAACCCACCGACCATCAGGACGACGGCGCGCCGCCACCAGAGATCGTCCGCCGTCTCCGAGACAAGGAAGGCCAGCCGCGGCCGCGCGGGCAGGACGGCGATCAGGAGGAAGCCATCGATCCAGTTGCGATGCGGCCCGCCGGCGACGATCAGCGGCTCGCCCGGCGGCACATGCTCCTGCCCCTGCACGTCGATGCGGAAGCCAAAGACGCGCGTGGCGATGGAGCGGACGCCGTGGGTGACGACGTTCGCCTGAATCATTCTGACACCCCGCGCCAGCGCGGAACGCATTGCTCGCCGACTCCGCTCCCTTGGCTCACGCACGCTCAGGACGGATGATCCGCTATCTGGCCTCACCGCGCATGGCTCCCCGATGCGCGACGGAGGCGGGCTCAGATCAGCGAGAGATCGGGATGCTGAATCGATACCGTCTGTAGAGTCGCCAGGAGGCCTTGTCTGATGAGCACGATCCTTTCTGGCTCTCGGTGTACGTACACCTACTCGAACGCCTGGCCGCCATGCCGCGCGAGGAGCGGTCGGTCAAGGGTCATGACCGCAAGCAATAGGCATCTCCACCGCCATCACTACTACATCGTGTATCGAGTTTTCGCAATGACCGCAATCTGTGACATCACGGCACATATTGACAACGGGGCCGCACCGCCCTATCGTCATTTCAGCAACGGTTCGACCCAGGTGTACGTACACCTGGGCGAGGCAAGAGGGAACCCGGTGCGATTCCGGGGCTGCCCCGCAGCGGTAACTGGGAACGACCGCCGTCAGAAGCACTGGCCCGCGACATTCGGGCTGGGAAGCGACGGCCAGTAGGCGCAATCGGCCGTGAGGCTCATGGCCGGCCTTGCCCACCAGCCCGAAGACCTGCCGTTGTCTCGCGCCAGGCTGGCGCGAGCGTGCCCAGGGCTTCCGCGGGTGAGGCTGGCGGGCTGGGTGTCCGTGTCGTGCCGGGCTTTCCGGTAACTGGCAACGGCGCTCCTCGTCTGCATCCCGGCTTAGGCTTCGGGCCTGGCTGTCGTCCGCGGGGGCGATAGCTGGGGTTGCCGCGCGTTTCGGCATGGTGGCTGGCATGCCTGCCTCGCGGCAATCTGCATCGTCCTCGCACCGTCCCCGTCTTTATTCGTGCGGCCGCTCCCCCGGCGGTCAGCTTGTGCGGAGAGCTATCGATGGTCCTGGGGCAGGATGCGGAGCGCGCGGGCGGGTTTTCCAGCAATGGCGCGAGTGCAGGCGAAGGGGCGCGATTCACGGGCCGGATGATCCGCAAGCGGGATGGGCGGGTGGTGCCGTTCGACCGCTCGCGCATCGCGCACGCGGTCGAGATGGCCGTCCGCGCCGAGCTCGGCTGCCCCTTCCCTGACCCAATCGCCACCGCTGCCGCCCGGCAGGTGGAGAACGTCGTCGACACCGTCCTCGCTCTTCTGCCGGCGGTTGGCGAAGGCGAGGTCATCGCCAGCGTCGAAGAGGTCCAGGACGAGGTCGAGCGCGCCCTGATGGCCGCCGGAGCCTTTGCCGTGGCCAGGCGTTACATCGTCTACCGCGAGGCGCGGGCCCGCCGCCGTGAGGAGGCAGCGCTGCGCCTGGTCGACGGCGACGGCACCGAGGTGCTGCTCAATCTCGCGCTCCTTCGCTCCTGGATCGCCGAGGCCTGCGCCGGCTACGAGGAGCGGGTTTCCGCCAAGGCGATCGCCGAGGAGGTGCTGGCCGGCCTGCACAGCGGCGCCGCGCTGGCCGACCTTGAGCGCTCGATTGTCCTGGCGGCGCGCACGAGGATCGAAATCGACCCGGCCTACTCCTATGTCGCCG
>CAYSXO010000232.1:0-7974 GCA_964434995.1 uncultured Sphaerobacteraceae bacterium | reverse complement strand
GGAAGGAGAAGAATTTCTTCGAGAGCCGGGTGACGGAGTATCGGAGTGGGTCGAGTTTGAGTTGGGACTAGGGTTCGTTGGGGGGAGCAAGGAAACACGCTCCCCTCCTTTTGACAGAGGCGAGATCAGAATCTAGGGACGATCACAAGAAGTACGAGTTTCAACAATTGTCAGGACGATCACAAGACTCGATATATGCATTGTTGCGCTGTGCCATCTTGGCTCCTGACGGCCATGAAGTCCATGCGGGGAAAAGTGGTGTCAAGAGCAAGCCTTACGGTTACCGAATCGTTCTATCGGAATGTCACCCGTCTTGCTCATCGGTAAATGAAGACTGGGACTTAGGCTACTGGCTGGTGCACAACGGCTTCGTCATTCTCGGCGACGGGCTGAGCTGGGAGAAGTTTCGATTTCGACCGGAGATCCTGTCTTGGTACCGTGAATTGCATCCTCTCACTGATGCGGAAGTGCGCGAGGCGGTCGGCAGGCATATCTTTGAGTTGGCAACGACCGATGGTACTCTAGTCAACCTTGATGCCGAAGCTTGGCGCGGGACGATCGGTGCCTCCAACGAGCGCATAGTGGCAGCCGTTCGTGGACTTGAAGGCGCCGGGTTCATAAAGAATACCTATCCAATCGGCAGTAATGTGCCGGGGTTTTGTCAGCTAACCGAGCGCGGGTTTCAGTGGGCTATGATCGACTTCAAGGCGGATAGGGGCCTGAGTCCAAGAGTTGAAGTCACTGTCAATGTCGAGATCCAGCAGGTGATTGATGTCATCGCAAATCTTCCTGTCTCGGATGAAGAGAGAAAGGTGTACGAACTCACGGCTCTTAGACTTGAACGCGAACTGCAGAAATCGAGGCCTGCTTGGAGCGTGATCAAAGATGCGCTGGAGATGGCAGCAAACTCAAAGGAGCTTGCGGTTCCCCTCGTGACCGTACTGGCAAATCACAAGGATCAGATTGTAAATGCCATTCAGCAATTGCCGATATCGTAATTGTGTTCCGGAGCGGCATCGCACAGAGCATTCCAGTCGATAGGCAAGCAGAAGGCGACTGTTGCCCTGGAGTTGCCAAATCGTGCAGCGCATCGGCAGCCGATGCGCTAGGTTATGTGCGCCAGGAAATCAAGTCTGGCATCATTGAGAAGTACTGACGCATCCGCTCGGCACCAACAAACGAAGCTATGGTCAGCATCCGTTGTTCCGTACACTATTTCCGTTCGACTTGCCCAGATTTGCACAACGCCGACATCCCAACATGAAAGTCTCTCGTTGGAGCTCCCTGACTTCCGCTGGTGAAATGCCGCGCAACTCCGCGTAGTCGAGCAGATCGATCGCTTCTGGAATATCCTTGATCGCCTGGCTGAGGAAGCCTTCGACGTGGAAGCCGATGGTCTCTTCCGTGTCTGGGTCGACCATGACGTAGAGATAGTTCCCCACCGGCACGCTAACCAATCCGCGCCCGCGTCCAAAGAGGTGGATGAGCAGCGTGTCGCTGCGGCGATCGAAGCTGACCACGGCTTTTTCCGGATCGATCGTATCCAGCCGGATCGGTTTCGAGTGAATCTCGCGCGGGACGAACGCTTCTGTTGGGTCGATATGGTCGGTAACGTTCATGGCCTTCGCTCCACTAACGGCACGGGTCATTGCGACACAATCCATGCGTTCCTATATTCACACGGGACGTTTGGTCGCGTGGCAATGATGGGCAACGCGTTTCGTGGAAGTCTTCTCTCAACATGCGCTTGAGCGAATGCGTGCCAGGTCGATCTCCGAACAGCAGGTCATTGTCGCTCTCGCCTTGCCGGATCGCCGGTTTCGCGGGTCGCGCGGAAACATGATTGCGGAAAAGAGATTCGGACCGGCAACCCTGCGCGTGGTCTATGAAGATCGGCAGAGTCCATCCCGAACGCCCTCTACCTTCGTCATTACCGCGATGTGGAAATAGGTGAGCTTGCCATGCAGTTTCGCTTTGATGAAGACGCTAATGCCCTCTACATCGCCCTCCACGAGGGCGACGTGGCGGGCACAATCGAGGTCACGGACATGGTCTTTATCGACGTCGATGCGAGTGGCAGGCCGTTAGGAGTTGAATTCGTGAACGCGGACGAATTCGTGCCGTTCTTGCGACAATTGCAGGCACGGGAGAAGGCCGAAGCGTGGCTTGAGGTGATCCCGGCCGAAGTGCGGGAACTCTTTTCGGCCACGGCTGCCTGAGCTGAACATGTCCACATCGAAGCCGGCGTAGCGCTGAGGCAGAAGTCGACAGAAATGGGCCAGCGGGCGAAACTCCGCCCGCTGACTCGTAACTCTTACCAGCAACTTGCTCGAACTGGTCCGCCCTAGTCCTTCGCCGTCGTCTCCACCATCCACTGAATCCCGAACTTGTCCGTGAGCGCGCCGTAGTAGCCGCCCCAGAACATCTCCTGCATGGGGGTCTCCACGTTAGCTCCCTCGGAGAGGGCGGCGAAGAGGCGGTCGGCCTCGGCGCGGGTATCGGGATGAATGCCGATGTTGAAGTTGTTCCCCGGCGTGATGGTCATGCCCATCTCGGCCGGAATGTCCGAGGCCATCAGCATGTGGCCTCCCGGTAGCGGCAGCGCCACGTTCATGACCATTCGCGCCACATCGTCGTTCAGTGGCGGCGCGCCTTCCTCCTGTGGCACATCGCCATGTCGCATGATGCCATTCATGAACTCGCCGCCGAAGACCGACTTGTAGAAATTGAACGCCTCCTCGGCGCTGCCCGTGAAGTTGAGGTAGGTGCTGGTATAGGCCATTGTTCGCTCCTCTCAGGGAATTGGGGTGTCAGGGTGTCAGGAGTTCAGGCTGTCATTCTCCCTGACACCCCGACACCCCGACACCCTCGTCCGCTACGCATTGTAGGCGGCCTCCAGCTCGGCCACGTTGAGCTTCTGCATGGTCAGCATCTTGCGCATCGTCTGGCCGGCCCGCACCGTGTCGGCACTGCGCATCATGTCGTTGAGCACCTTCGGCACCACCTGCCAGGAGACGCCGTACTTGTCTTTCAGCCAGCCGCATTCACTGGCTGCTCCACCGTCCCCGATCAGGGTGTCCCAGTAGTAGTCGAGCTCCGCCTGATCGGCGCACTCGATGCAGAAGGAGATCGCCTCGCTGAAGGTGAAGAATGGCCCGCCGTTGATGGCCTGAAACGGCTGCCCGTTGATCTGGAACTCGATGAAGACGACTGGAGCATCGGGATCGGGGCCGACGTCGATGTAGCGATCGACATGGAGAACTTTGGAGTCCTTGAAGACCGAAACGTAGTAATTGACGGCCTCCTCGGCGTTGTTGTTTTCGAACCAGAGGCACGGGGCAATTGGCGGCGGCATGCGTTTCTCCTCCCTGACCGCGCCGGCGATCCCGGCGTCACGATGCGGCCTGCATCGTCGGATGCAGGCCGCTCCTACCAGCTAGTCGATCCATGGAGGGAGGAATCGACAGGCGACGTCAAGCCCGTTCGCTAATTCACCGCCGCACTCGGCCGCTCCGGGGCCAGTTCCAGAACATACTGCACCTCCCCGGCCGGATCCTTGATGCCGAAGACGGTGCCGAACGGCTTCTCGGTGAGCGGGTAGCTCACCTCGACCGCTCCGGGGAGCGCCCGGTAGGCAGCCGCGGCGTCGTCCACCAGCCAGAAGAGCTCTGGTTCCCGGGCGCTGCCGAGCGATCCGTCGCTGGCAATGCCGACATTGACCCCGGCCGGGTCGGCAAACTGGATGAAATCCGGAGCCTCCCGGTCGACTTTCAGGCCAAGGACATCGGTATAGAAAGGCTTGGCTGCCGCGATGTCATCGACATACTCGATGACCAATCCAAATCGCAGATTCCCGATCATCAGCGTCTCCTCCAGAGGTGAGCGTCTCGGCCCCAGATGGGCTCTCCCCACACCCTATCAGCGCGTGGCGACAACCCTATGTCGGGAATTGCGGCCAGAAGGGAACACTCGTTCTAGTGCAGGCTCGGCTCCGCGAAATCGAGCGGGACTTCCTGCAGCAGCGCATCGAGCGATGGAAGCGCAATCGCCTCCCCGGTCGCGCTCACCTGGTGGATGCGGTCGAGACGAAAGGTGCGCGGCGCCTGGCGCAGGCGGCACCAGGCGACCAGATACCAGCCCTCGTGCGTTCCAACCAGGCCGGCAGGCTCGACGGTCCGCGTCGTCTCGCGCGCCTCCCGGTCGCGGTAGGTCAGATCCAGCGCCACCGGTTCCAGCAGCGCCTGCTGTATCGTCGTCGCAACCGGATCAACAGGCACGACGGCCACCGGGGCCACGCGGATGCGCTCGGCAAGGCGCGCGGCGGTTGCTTTCGAGGCGGGGGCCATGACCGCGGACAGCTTCTTCAGCGCCTCCTGGCCAGCCGGTGCGTAGGGCATGGCCGGCATCGCCGCCAGGGCGATAGCCAGCGCCACCGCCTCATCCGGGGTCAGGTTGAGCGGCGGCAGCGTCGTGTCAACATTGAGCCCATAGCCCCCGCCCGGTCCCGGCTGGGCCCAGATCGGCACCCCGGCCTCCTGCAGGGCCAGTAGATCGCGCTCGATGGTCCGCGTGCTGACGGCAAAGCGCGCGGCCAGCTCGGCCGCGCGCATCGTCCGTGGCGCGCGAGCGCGCAACGCTTCAACCAGCGCGTAGAGCCGATCCGTACGGTTCACACCAAGCCGCCATGCACCTGGCTGATCTGGTTGACTGGTCCTCGACGCTCAATACCGCGGCTTTGGTGATGTTTCATGGTGCGCGCGGCGCACCATCTCTCCTCAGGATGCGGACATCCGCGATGCGCCGAAATCTTGCGCTGGCGCAAAGCAGAACAATTCACGCCAGGCAGTCTCCTCACGAGGACACCCTGAAACGCCCAGCGGACTCCATAAGGCATCACCAAGAAGCCAATAGCCAATAGCCGCTATATCGAGAACGTCAGGTCCCCCGCCGCGCCGTGCAGCACCAGCGTCGTACCGCTCAGGGTATAGCCGGTGACGCCGTTGAGCGCATCCAGATACGGCTGCTCCAACGATCCTTCGGGACAGAGCGCCAGCGTTTGCAACGTCACGGTGATGTCGAGCGCGCCATCGCTGGCAGTCCAGGTTCCGGACGCGCGGTTGCAATCCGCGCCAATGCCGACCGTGCCGTCGGGCAGGAACTGTATGGAGTAATTTCCCTCGCTGATCTCGCCCGCCCCTGGAAAGCTCGTCAGCGTCCAGACGAACATCGGAATGCCGCCCGGCATCTGGGCCGCCGGCATCGCCCGTGTGCTTTCCACGCTGGCCGGCCCCGTCAGCAGCAGGGTGGCCGCCAGCACCCCTATCCACACCATGCGCCTCATCGCAAGTCTCCTCCTCATCGACCCGGGCGGGCGCACTCGCGCGCCGAACTTGACAATCCAGTGTCCAGAACGAGCCAGCGCGCGGCACGGTTTCTTCCCGATGCACGTGGTTAACGTGCCCCTATCTCCTCGGGCGCAGCCCGCCACTCTTCAGAGAGACGTACCGAGCCGCCCGCATGGAGACCTCCACCAGCAGGAGGAGGATGACAAAGCCGAAGATGATGTCGATCAGCGTTGCGTCGGATAGCTCGGACTGCACCACGATCGAGCGGATGCCCCAGATGCCAAGGGTGATGCCGCCGCTCCCCAGCACCAACTCGTGCAGCGACCGCGGACCGAGCGCGTAGTTACCAGAGATGAAGTTCAGGACCACCAGCAACCCGGCAAGGATCCTCAGGTAGAGCGGCCGCTCCCACTGCAGGCGGTCGACGATCGGGAACGTAGAGGGGTCGCTTGGCGCACGCACGGCCGCGGGGTCATTCGGCCCCGGCAGGCTCATGGTCAGCCGCGCCACCCGGTCCTCGAGCGTCATTCCCGCGCTCTGTCGCACCACCTCGCGGGAATCGACATCTGCTTGCGGCCATCCGAAAACGTTGCCTCTGGAATCAGCCCGAGCACCAGCGTATAGCGGTCGAACAGGTCGTTCTGGGGCGTGCCGCGCACTGGTAGCTCGCCCTCGTGGGTGTACGAGCCGGGAACGCCCGGGACCGTCACCGAGGCGGAAGGCGGCAGGCCATGCCGCCGCGCTGAGTCACTCCCCAGCGCGTAGAGCGTCCCGGCCAGCGCCGGGCAGACGGCGGGACAGACGCGGTGTCCGTAGAGCGGCAACGAGACAACGCCTCTGGCCTCGTCCAGCGCGGTCACCAGGATGGTTAACGAAGGTGCCGTTGGAGGGATCGGCTGATCGTGCGCGATCTCCTCTCCAGTAGAGAGATCGAAACGTGCGGCCGGCCTGCTGCTCGCGCACCTCGTGGTACATGCTGGCGAAGACCGGCGGTAGAAGCGCCAGCGCCACGATCAGGATCAGCGCCGTGAGCGCGAGGGCCGCCAGATACCGCGTTCGTTGTTCTGCCGTGGCGGCGGCCGCCTCCGCGCTCACGTCGCCAGCACGCGACTCCGCGTCCTCCGTCGCCGCCCCCGCTCCTGCCGACCTCCGCCTGATCTGGGCGGGCATCCTGCAGGAGTTCGGTCGCGTTGGAAGTGTGGCTTCGCGGCTCAGGTGGCCATCGCACTCGTCCCCGCCGGCGCCGTCCGCCGGGCCATGCCGCCGGGGAGGCGGGCCTCGAAGTCGAGCACGTCGACCCAGGTGGGTCGGATCGCGATACGGGCTGACCGTGGAGAAAGCTGGCGGACCAGGGAGGCCCACCCCTGCCCGCCCTCGCGCCCCAGATAGCGCTCGGCGGCAGCAACCAACTCGTCGGAGACGCCATCTACCAGCCGCACCTCGGCAGTTCCCCGGATCTGCACCACGCGAAACGGCGGCGCATTCGTGTCGATCGATACGGCAACATGCGGATGCGCCTGCAACGCGGCCACCTTGGGGTCGTCGGGCCAGGAGTTGACGACCAACTCCTGACCTGTCCAATGAAAGTGCAGCGGGACGACCCTTGGCGTGCCGTCGCCCGCGATGTACGCCAGCCGCGCCGGCAACGTCGATTGCAGGAGCTCCCGCGCCACCGGGTGCGCCAGCAGTCCCAGATCACCCCGTGCCAGCGGCTCGGCGACTTCGATTTCGACCATCTCGCTCTCCCCAGGCATCAAAGCAGCCGCGTTCATCGTCATCTCCTCTTCCTGGCCGTTCCCGGCTCCATCCTTCACCCGTCACCTTTCACCCTTCGCCCACCCGCCTGGCGGGATATTGGCGTTCTGGCGAAAGACGTTTTCCGGGTCGTAGCGGCTCTTGAGCGCGGTCAGCCGCGCCAGCCGTTCGCCGTAGGCCGCGGCGAGGCCCGAGGCGCCTTCGTCTGAGAGGAAGTTGGCGTAGACCCCGGCGCTAAATGGCCGCAGCATCTGCCAGCCCTCGCGCACCCAGGCGACGTGCCGGTCGCCGTCCGGGTCGCTGGGCAGCCAGGCGGCAGCGATGTTGATCTCGAAGCCGGGCTCCCGCTGCCCGACCGCCGTCGCCTCCGGGTCGACGCGGCTGACCGCGCCGCCAACCGCCCAACCGCTGATCTGCGAAAAGGGAGAGGTGACGCACACCGCTCTCGCCAGGATGGCATCGATGACCCCGTCGCTGAATGCCGGAACCCGGTGCGCCTTCCAATAGGAATGCCGCCCATGCGGAGCGCCGCCATCGAGGGCTGACTGCAAGGCGACGTAGGGTGTCAGGCGCACCATCTCGCCCAGCGGTGAGCCGAGCGCCAGCAGCGGCGCGATCTCCCGCCGTCCCTCATCTGGATCACCCGCCCAAATCAGAATCAGCGCCAGGGCGGGCATGCCGAACTGCTCCGGCACGAGGAAGGGGAGCGGCGGCGCTCGAAACGCGGCGAAGGTGATGCCCAGTTCGTCCGGCGCCATCGGCGCGTAGTCGCGCAGGAAGCGCAGAACCGCGCCCCCCTGCTCCAGCGGCCAGAGCACCGGGCCGCCCAGCACCAGCGGACCAATGGGGTGCAGGTCATACTCCAGGCTGGCCG
>CAYSXO010000231.1:0-7999 GCA_964434995.1 uncultured Sphaerobacteraceae bacterium | reverse complement strand
CCCTCGTCGCCGTGCCCTGGCTCCTCCGCAGTTACGCGATTGTTGGCGGCGTGCCGGGACTGGAGATGATGGCGAACAGGGTTCTCCGGCTGTTCGAGAGATCATCGCCGGCGTCCACCACGGTTTCGATGGTGTCCACCGCCGCCGCCCACGATGCGGGCATTGGCTCGACACCTCTGGACCTATTGCTCGGCCCCTGGACGCTGACGTTTGATGGCGCTCCCCGCTACTACCGGGTCATTCTCGAGGGAGAGTTTGGCCTCGCTCTCCTCTTGCTGCTGCCGCTGGCATTTCTGGGACCGCGCAATCGCTCTACGCTCTTTCTGGCTTTTACCATCGCGTTCACGTACCTCGGTTGGGTCTTGTCGGATCAGGTGTCCAGGCATCTTTTGCCAACGCTGGCTCTTGCCTCGGCACTGGCCGGGATCGGTGTCGCGGCCGTCCTCGCACCAGGAGCGGATCGCCCACGCCAGGCAATCGGCGCGGTAGCGCGGGCAGGTCTCCTGCTGTGCATGCTCGCCTCGCTCTTCTACTTCCTCCCTGCCCGCGCGGCATTTCTCCCAGTCGATCTCATTCTGGGCAGACAGACCGCCGCCGAATATGTGAGCACCAACGAATGGGCAATTGCGGCGCTTGCCGCGGCGGATGCGAGGCTGCCACCAGACACTCGCGTTGGCTACATCAGCCTGTGGGAAGGACCGCAGGCATACACTGGAGCGCGGCTGGTCTTCCTCGGCGCGTACTCGCCTGACGATTCGACGATGCTCAACAAACAACTCGGGACATCATTGGAGGAGGTTCTTGTGAGTCTCGAGCGACTCGACGTGCGCTACTTCATCTGGGACCGGCAAAACACCCGCCCTGCGGACTGGCAATCGACGCTCCTCTCAGGCGAATTCCTCCAGCAACACACGAGAATCCTCGCCGGCGACCGGGATGCGTACCTGTTTGAGGTGCTTCCTGATGGCGGGCAGTTCTGGGGGATCGCGCACCCCGAGAACCTGTTGGACGAGCCTGACTTCCGCCGTATCCGCGGTGAAAAAAGCGCCTGGACTGTCTCTGGAAGAGTCTCCAAGAACGACGGCGCGCTCGTTCTGCGGCAGGATGCCAAGGTGACACAACGCGTGCCAGTGCATGCTGGTGAACCGTATCTGCTCGTCGCAGACCTTCGTTGTCCCGATCCTGGCCTGCGTACCAGCCTCGAGCTGCACTGGCTCGACGAGAACGGCAGCACGCTCGAGGCCGCGAAAGAGCGGGTACAACCGGGCGCGACGTTCAACAGTCAGTTTCTCTGGCGCAATGCGCCAGACAACGCGGCATTCGCCTCCGTTGAACTGGGAGGAGGCGGCGGCGCCCGTTGCGAGTTTGCCGAAATCGGGCTCTTTGGCGCTCGATGAGTTCGCAATCGCACGCTGATCGATGCCCACTGGACAGCGATGGTCAGCCTATTCCCACGCCAACTCCATGATGCTTGAGCCCGGCTCAACGATGAAAAACGCTGGCCTTCGCTCGCGGTCCGGACTCCTCGCCGCGATCGTGCTGGCCATCTTGACGCTTTGGATCGTTGTCGTCACCGCGCGGGGAACGCTGTTGTCCGCGCAGGTCTTCGATGTCCCGCTCGCTGGCGAGGCGCCGCGCAATTTCTCGACGCCGGGGATGATCTGGCTGGCCCTCGTCATTGGCCTCATCTGCGCCTCGACGGCCGTCGCGGCGCGCGCCGTCCGGGCCGAGGCGACACTGCCTGCAACGCTGGCGGCGAGTGGCGCGATCCTCTTTGCCTGCGCCGTCGTCACCGGCTCCCTCGCCGCCTTGGCCACGGTAGCCAGCGGATTCGTCATAGCCTGGCTGGCCGGGAGCGTCGTGCTGCATCGCCTGCCGCTGCCCCCATCCACGGGAATTCCGCTTATCTCCTTTCCGGTCGCCATCGCGCTTGGCCTCGGCCTGCTCGGATCAACGTTCTTTTTCCTCGCGGCGCTTCACGCGCTCAATGCATGGACGGTACTCGGGGCTATCGCGATCACCCTTCTCGCCGCCCTGGCCGTTGGCCGCGACGCTCTTCGCGCGAGCGTCGATGGCTGGCGGTCGTGTCGCCCCGAGGCCCCAACCTGGTTCGAAACGATCGTGCTTGGCCTTACTTCTGGCCTCGTCTCCTTCGCTCTCCTGACCGCCTTCGTCCCGGAGATTCAGACGGACGCCACACGCGAACATCTGCCTATCGCCCGTGAGATCTGGCAAACCGGGTCAGTAAGTGCGTTTTCCCCCATGGACGTCTCGCGTGATCCCGTTCAGGGCCACATCTTCTATGCGGTCGCCTACGGATTTGGCGGGTCAACCGCCGCCACGCTGGTCCAGACCATCGCTGGCCTGGCGGCCATCGCCGGGGTCGCGGCCATCGCCTGGCTTGTCGCTGGCCGGGCAGCGGCTTGGGCGGGCGCGGCCATTTTCGCCACGATGCCAATCGTCCTCTGGCAGTTCGGCCACGCCTTCATGGATCTCTTTCCGGTCCTCTTCATGGTCACCGCGGCCATCTGCGTCCTGCTCTGGCAACGGAACGCTGCCCTTTCCTGGCTCGTTGCCGCCGGGGCACTGGCGGGCATCGGCTTCGCCTGCAAAGTGACGATGGGCTGGAGCATCGTCGGACTTCTGGCGGGGATCGTCCTCGCGGGCAGGGCGCCATGGCGCTGGCGCGACCGCGTTCTCTCCGCGGCCGCGTTTGCCCTGGGGTTGCTGGTCATCTTGCCCTGGCTCGCGCGCGGGTACGTGCTTACCGGCTCGATCACCGGGGCCGGCTTCTTGCTCACGCTGCTCGACCGAGTGGTCCCCGGCCTGAGCGCGTCCCTGCAGTCGAGTTCCCCGCCGCGCGCGCCGTATCTTCTCGACACCGCGTCACAAGGTGCGGCGGTTGCCTACCTCGATCAGCGCGGCCTTGGTCACGCGCCCATCGACATGCTCCGCGCTCCATGGACCCTGACGTTTCACGGCGATCAGTTCCGGTTCCCCCTCCTCGGCCGGGGCGAGATCGGCATCTCCTTGCTCATGCTTCTGCCTCTTGCGCTCCTCGGGCCGCGGAACCGGGCGACCGCGTTTCTGGCCATTACTGCCTTCGTCTCGTATGCGATCTGGTTCCTGACCCCGCATCAGATCGCCCGGCATCTTCTGCCCACACTCGCCATCGCTTCCGCGTTGGCTGGAATCGGCGTGGCCAGCGCCATTGCCAGCGCAACAACTCGACCGCAACGTGTGCTGTCGTTCGTTGCCCGAGCCGGACTCATAGCCGGCTGCCTTGCCGTACCGTTGCTCGTCCTCCCCAACCAGCGCGCGACGCTGCCGGTTGGCTACCTCCTCGACCAGCAAAGCGCCGCCGAATTTCTGGGCCAGAATGTCCCCTCGGCAGATGTCCTTCTGGTCTCGAGCACGCTCCTTCCGCCCGACACGCCACTCGCATACATTGGAGGAATCTGGGAAGGTCCGCAAATCTACTCCGAAGCGCGCCTGATCTACCTCGCGCCAGAGCACCTGGGCACGGCCGCCGACGAGATTCTGGCGAACCTGGACCAGCTTGGCATATCGAATGTCATCTGGAATCGCAACGATGCCTTCCCGGCAGATTGGCGTTCACCGCTCCTGTCGTCCGGCTTTCTCGAGAACCATGCGCGCATCCTTGCCGGAGACGACAACGCCTATCTGTTCGAAGTGCTGGCAGAGCCCGCGCATCGCTGGGGATCGGGAATGCCCGGAAATCTCGTGGTGGATCCCGAATTCGCCACTGTCCGCAACGACGCTAGCCCGTGGTCGATCAATGACAGGGCAAGCGTCGACAATGGCGTCCTGACACTGAAACGCCGCGCCGCCATTTCGCAGCGCGTTCCCGTGAGCGGTGGCACGCCCTATCTGCTTACGGCCTCAGGTGCGTGCGTGGACCCCGGAGACCAGATCGACCTTTCTTTGGAGTGGCAGTCGGCGGACGGAACGGTCCTCGACTCCTCGGTAGAACGCGTGCTTCCCGGCGCCGAGCACGGGAGCCAGTTCATCTGGCGGCGGGCGCCGGAAGACGCGGATGCCGTAACCATCACGGTCGCGGTAACTGGCAGCGCGTCGTGCCGGTTTGACGAGATTGGCTTGCGCGAGGCGCCCTGAGCCCCTTGCAGCCTTCCAGATCGACCGCTCATGATCTGGCATGCGCTGCCTCACGTCCCGGACTTCCGATCGCGGCCTGTCGCGGCGGATGTGGCATCATTGAGCGCCGTGTGCCAGGCTGAAAGGATCGCGGTATCCCCAATTCTCGCCCCATTGGAATGTGCGTCGCAGTGCCGCCCATGGCTCGGCCGTAGCGCATCGTGACTGAGCTGACCACGCCACCGGGGCACGATATTGCGGCCGCTCAAAGGGAACGGGCGGTAGACGCGCCCAGGCCGTTGTCGCTCGCCGGTGTTTACAGCCGCCAACACGATCTCCTCGCCATTGCGGGGCTGATCCTCGCCGCTCTGGCGTTCACGCTGGTTGTCATACGGCCCGTGCACGCCTTCATCCGCGGCGATTGGCCAACGCAGTTCTTCCCCGTCTATGCGTATCTTGGCGAGCGCCTGCGCGCCCTCGACATCCCCGGCTGGAATCCCCACCAATTCTCGGGCGCGCCCTTCGCCGGCGATCCGGAATCGGGCTGGGCCTATCTGCCGGCCATGATCATCTACACGCTCCTCCCCGCCGAACCCGCGACGGTGACCTACATCGGCTTCCACATCGCCATGGCTGGCGTCGTGACCTACCTCTTCGCGCGACTGCTCGGGCTGAGCGTCCTCGGCGGCCTCATCGCGGGGGCGTCGTACGCATTCTCCTGGGTGGCGCCCGGCGCGATGCAGCTCGTGATCTTCTTCCCCGTGGCCATCTGGCTGATTGTCGGTCTGGCCGCTGTCGAGTTGGCTACCCGCGCCGCTGCCTGGCCGCGCCGCCTCTGGTGCTGGGTGCTCGCGGCCGTTGCCCTCAGCCAGGTCTTCGCCGTCTGGCTCGGCCAGGCGTCGTACTACGTTCTGCTGGCGATGGGAGCGTGGATCGTCTATCGCACCCTCCTCGTCCCCTTTGCTCCAGCAACGCCCCGCGCCCGCGTCGAGCACTGTCTGCTTACCGGCATCGGCGTGTTCGGCATCGGCGCGGGCGTCTCGGCCGCGGCGATCCTGCCACGCCTCGATGCAGTCTCCCGCTCGAACCTGGCGGGCGGCGTCTATGACGTCGAGTCGACCTGGGAACTGGCCCAGGTCGGCTACTCCGGCCTGGGGTTGCTGATGCAGGTCGCGGGCGGCTATTCCGGGGCGCTCTGGTACGCGGGCGCGGGCGCGGTGGCCCTCGCGCTGATGTCGCCCGTTGTGGCCTACGCCTGGAAACCGCTGCTCTTCTTCATCGGCGCGGCTGCCGGCAGCCTCGTCCTTGCCTCGGACAACACGACGCCCCTCCACACGATCCTCTACGCGCTGCTGCCGCGCTTCGAGGGGCTGCACGAGCACTCGCCGGAGCGCGCCCTCATCATTCTCGGGCCGAGCGTGGCGCTCCTGGCCGGGGCCACGGTCACCTACCTGCCACGCTGGGACCGCGCTCGCTTTGCCCTGTTCGCCGTCGCCGCGGTCCCAGCCGCGCTTGCCCTGCTGGTCACCCGGACTCCCTGGCTCGGAACCGACGTCATCTCGCGCGATTCCCAGATCATCGTGGTCTCTGCCTGCGCGCTGGCGGCCCTTGCCGGCCTCGCGCCTTCAACGACACTGCAGGGCGCGTCGCTGCTCGGGCTGCTTGCCCTCATCCTCTGGGATCCGGGGGGCCGCATCGCCCTCCATGGGTACAACGACGAATCCCAGTGGAATCACACGCTGCAAAGCTCGCTGGCAACCAATTCCGCGCCGTTTCTCTACGACAATGGCCCCGCCTCGTTCATTGCTGACCAGTCGGCCACATCGCCAGCGCGCTACGCCGGGTTCGATCCCGCGCTCCTGCCGGCCTCGGCCACGATCGAGGGCCGCGTCCCGGATATCGGCTATCGCGGCTCCGGCGCCATGAAGAGCCCGCTGGTCAACTGGCTGCTCGTCTACAACTGGGGCACCTGGTTCGGCATCGACGATATCCAGGGCTACAACCCGCTCCAGATTCGACGTTATGTCGAATATATCGACGCCCTCAACACCCACGGGCAGGAGTACCACGAACGTGATCTCTATCCTCGCGGGCTGGCTTCCCCCCTTCTCGATCCGCTCAACATGCGCTACCTCATCGTCCCCGCTGATGCCGTGCGCCGCGGCGACATTGCCCCGCTCGTCGTCGGCTTGCCCGCCGTCTATCAGGATGAACGGGTGCGTATCCTTGAGCGAGCATCAGCCTTTCCACGCGCCTGGCTCGTCCACGCCGCGCGGGAAGTCGCGCCCGGCGAGGCTCTGACACTCCTTGCCAGAAAAGCAATCGACCCCCGGTACGAGGCACTCCTCGAAGGACCGCTTCCCATGCTGGAAGTTCCAGTCGACGGCGCGCGCGAGCAGGCATCCTATGCGCGAAACGATCCCGATCATATCGAAATCGCCGTGTCGAACAACGCACCCGCGTTACTGATGCTGAGCGAGATCTGGGACCCGGGGTGGTCAGCAACTATCGACGGCGAGCCCGCGCCGGTCCTCTTGGCCAATCACATCTTTCGCGCCGTCCCGGTCCCGGCGGGTGATCATACGGTCGTTCTGCGCTACGATCCTCCCCTGTTGAAGACTGGCCTGATCGTGACGGCGGCGACGACGCTCCTGACCGCGATCGCGGCCATCGCTCTCAAATCGCGCCAGAGATCGGGCAGCACGCCGGAGGCGACATTCCCCCAATGAACCGCTCCTCCCCAGGGAAAGACCACGATCCTGTTGTGAAGAGCGCCTCTCGTCGCCGCCTCCTGCTGGAGCTGGCCGGCATCACCGTGGCCATCGCCATTCCGTTCGGCGCGGCAGTCGCCACCGCGCGACCGATCGCAAATCCGCCATCCCGCGCGGAGCTCGACATCCTTTCTGACGAGCGAAAGGCGCTTATCGATCAGCGGAGCAGCACGGCCGGGGAGACGGGGGACGGCTCCTGGAAAACCGCGCGTGAGGAGCGAAAGCGGGCGCGCGATGCCCGCAAGCAGGCCGCCAATGGCGACGGCAATGACTCCTGATCGCATCATGAGCGACATCGCGCCCTGTTGTCATGACTGGGGTCGAATCGTTTGACGAGTAGGCCGCCCTCCGCCAGCGAGCCGCTCAGCCTCCGGCACGATAGCGGCCCGCTCGCGCTGCTGGCGCTGATCGCGGCCACGGTCAGCGCACGCGCCGCCGGAGATGCGCTCGCGTACATTCGCGGCGACTGGCCGACGATGTTCTTGCCCATCTACGCTTTTCTCGGCGAGCGCCTGCGGGCATTCGATATTCCCGGTTGGAACCCATACCAGTTTTCCGGCGCGCCATTCATCGGCGACCCGTCGTCTGGGTGGATGTACCTCCCGGCGATGCTCTTCTACTCCCTGCTTCCCGCTGAGCCCGCGACCGCGCTCTTCATCGCGTTCCACGTTGTCCTCTCGGCCATCGCTGCCTACCTCCTGGCGCGGTTGACCGGGCTGAGCCCGGCGGCGGCGTTCGTCTCCGGCGCCGCGTTCGCCTTCCCGTGGCTCGTGCCGGCTGCAGCCGGCGCGGTCCTGATGATGCAGGTCACGACCTGGCTCCCCATAGCACTGATTGGCGTCGAGATCACTCGAGGCGCGCGTGGCGATCTCGGCTGTCTTGGCGGCCTGGCCCTTTCCGGGTTCGCCCTCGGTCAGATCCTCGCCGCATGGCTGGGCCAGGCTGCCTACTACTCGCTCCTCGTCTTCGCTGGCTGGGTCGCGTGGCGTACTCTGGCGACGCCACCGCCAGCATGGACGACTCGCCAGCGGCTTGCCGGGCTCCTTGGCATCGGTCTGGGCGCGGGGCTGATCGCCTTCGCGTTCAACGCGGCGGCGCTGCTCGTCCGGCTC
>CAYSXO010000230.1:1894-8005 GCA_964434995.1 uncultured Sphaerobacteraceae bacterium | reverse complement strand
GCGCCGCCGGTAATCAGCATTTTTCCCGCGACAAGCACCGCCGTCAGCGCCAGGACGACTTGCCACTGGGCCAGCAGGACACGTGGATCGATCAACATGCCAACGGAAACAAAGAACAGAGTTGAAAAGAGATCGCGCACGGGAATGATGTCGGCCAGCACCTGCTCCTCGAATTCCGATTCGGAGACGACGATGCCGGCCAGGAACGCGCCAAGGCCAAGCGAGAGACCAGCAATGTGGGTCGCCAATGCAACGCCAAGAGCAACCGCGACCACGCAGACCATGAAGAGTTCGCGCGAGCCGGTCCGCGCGAAGACACGCAAGATGGGAGGCACCAGCCTGGTCCCAAGCAGGTAGGCGCCGATCAGGACACTCGCCGAAATGATCAACGACTGCGCAATGCCGCCAAATCCGCCCCGTTCTCCAGCGATCACGGGGACGAGCGCCAACATCGGCGCCAGGCTCAAATCCTGGACGATCCCCAACCCGAGCGCCGTCCGCGCGTGCGGGCTCTCCATTTCACCCCGGCCAAGCAGCGTTTTCAGGGCGACGATGGAACTGGAGATGGCAAAGACGCCGCCAAGCAGGAGCGATGCGCCAACACCCCAGCCAATTGCCAGACCGCTCGCCGTACCAAGCACGATGGTCAGAGGAATCTGCAACCCGCCGCCGAGCAGCGCGGCGCGGCGCACGCGGATGATCCCGGCCAGGGAAAACTCGACTCCCAATCCAAACATCAGGAGAGCCACGCCCAGATTCGCCAGAAGCAGGACTCGTCCCTGGTCGGCTACCAGACCGGGCGTGTTCGGTCCGATGAAAAGTCCAGCGGCGATATAGCCAATCAACGCGGGCAAGCCGAGCCGGCGCGCGACATAGCCGGCGACGGTGGCGGCGCCCAGTCCGATGACCAGATCAACGATTAGGCGAACATCCTCCATCCGGTGCTCCGGTCCCGGTCGCCGTGCACGTCACGGCCGCGGCGTCAATTCGTTCGCCCGCGTCGCTCGATGCTCTCGCCTCGAACGACTCCGCGTTAGCGGCTTGCACCCGGTCTTCATGCGGCCATTCCACGGAATCTCTGAAAAACCACGCGAGAATCAGGTCACGCAATCGTGATCGCCGATGGCAATCCCTGGCACTCGAATCCGGCCAAGACCAGGAAACTTCGCGCATTCGGCGGCTGGTCACTGGTGACGTGGCCAGGCGTTGAGCGGTACGACAATGCCACGGACGGCTGCTCTCCCGCGAGCGGCGCCATCTCCGCATCTCCGGCGATACGGTCACGATTCAGGAACCAGAAGAAACACCGAGGCCAGCGCCTCTGAGGACCAGCGTTGGAACCATCTTAACATTCTATGGTGATATCAGGGCAGCCCCTTCCCAGCCCGTTCACGCCGATATCGACGGCCCGGCCCTGTAAACGCGGAGGCCACGCACTTCCCGAAAATTGCCCGGCCTCTATACTGCCGCGACTACATCATCAGCAGGAGCGCCTCATCGAGGAGTGGCATGACCGATCGTCGCACCCCGTTCGATCCGGATCGTTGGCGGCGGCGAGTCAGGGTCGCCTTGGGTGAAGAGCCGGCGGATCTCGTCCTCACCGGGGGCATGGTCGTCGATGTCTTCGCGGGAGACACCTACACCGCCGACGTTGCACTTGCCGATGGCGTCATCGCTGGAATCGGGTCGTACCCCTGGGCCCACGAGCAATTGGACGTAAGCGGGAGCTGGGTTGCCCCGGCCTTCATTGATGCGCATATCCACACCGAAAGCGCGCTCGTTTGGCTGCCGGAGTTCGCGCGGGCCGTCGTGCCACATGGCACGGGAGCGATCGTCACTGATCCTCATGAAATCGCCAACGTCGCCGGCCTGCCGGGCATGGAAGCCATGCGCGAGGCGGCGCGTGGGCTTCCCCTCGGCGTCTATTTCACCGTCCCCTCCTGCGTGCCGGCCAGCCGGTGGGAATCGCCAGGCGCGACCTTCGGACCGGACGAGATGGAGCGCATGCTCTCCTGGGATGAATCCGTTGGGCTTGGGGAGCTCATGAACTTCCCTGGCGTTCTCGCGGGCGATGCGGAGATCGCCGCGAAGCTCGCTGTTTCGCGTGGACGGCGGCGCGATGGTCACGCTCCCGGCGTGCGCGGCGCCGCACTACAGGCCTACGCCGGATCTGGCCCAGAATCGGATCATGAGTCGTTCATGATCGAGGAGGCCTGGGAGAAGCTGCGGGCAGGCCAGATGGTGATGATTCGCGAAGCGTCGTCGGCGCGGAACATGGAAGCGCTGCTCCCCATCGTCACGGACAACACCTATCCACGATGCTGCCTCTGCACTGACGACCGGGACGTTCACGAACTGCTGCACGATGGGCACATGGACTTCAACGTCCGCAAGGCCATTGCGCTAGGGCTCGACCCCGTCCGCGCCATCCGCCTCGCTACCTGGAATCCGGCCACCTATTGGCGGCTCGATGGCTGGGGCGCCGTTGCGCCCGGGTTCCGCGCCAATCTCGTGGTCCTTGACGACCTCCGCGATGTCCACGTCTCCATCGTCCTCAACGACGGCAAGGTGGTGGCCCAGAATGGCGCGCTGGCCGACTCCGTCATGGCCGCGGACATCGCGGCCCCGGCCTGGATGCGCGACACCATG
The DNA here is from genome assembly GCA_964434995.1 of uncultured Sphaerobacteraceae bacterium. Taxonomy (GTDB): domain Bacteria; phylum Chloroflexota; class Chloroflexia; order Thermomicrobiales; family UBA6265; genus JACCXM01. The sequence continues at coordinate 5,356 of CAYSXO010000230.1, read as the reverse complement.
CGCCTCGCGCCGCTTTTCCTGACCGATCTGCGGCTCGACCCGGAAGATGCGCGCCAGGCGGTGGGCGCGATTTCCGGCGAAATCGCGACCCGGTTGTTTGATGTCCAACCGACGGTGCGCGATGGTCAGGCGGTGGCCGACCCAGAGCGCGATCTCCTGAAGCTCGTCTGTGTCGAGCGGCATCACGCGACAGGACGGGTCGGCGTTGGCTACGTGCAGGGCTTCGGTTTGCGCCAAGGCGCAATCGCATCATCGATCTCGCATGATGCCCACAACATCGTCGCGGTCGGCGCCGACGACCGCGACATGCTGCTGGCCATCGCGACAATCGCGGAAAGCGGCGGCGGGCTAGCGGTAGTTCGTGACGGCAGGGTGATCGCGCACATGGCCATGCCGATTGCCGGCATCCTCTCCGATTTGCCCCTCGATCAGGTCGCCGCGAGCTATGGCGCGGTCGAAGACGCCGCGCGGGCGTTGGGGAGTCCGCTTCCGTCGCCGTTTGGCCTCCTTGCCTTCCTGGCGCTCTCCGTTATTCCAGAGGCACGCGTAACCGACCGGGGCTTCGTCCGAGTCGGATAGGCTCGGCAGGAACCAGGCAACACCCGTGCGCGTTGTCGCGACGGGACGTCTCCTCGCCGAGCGGCGGACGAAATGCTGACAGCGAGAACGAAGCCCGCGCAAATCAGGAGCCTCAGGCCGATTCAGGAGGACAAGGCATCGTGACCCAGAGCGCCACCGAGACGATTGTGAACAACGCCACCGAACTCGTGGAATCTTCAGCCCCGCCCAATGACGCGCCGCGAACGATCGACCCAGCCCAGCTCCCCCCGGGCGTAGAGCACATCGACATCAGCTCGCCAGAGTTTCGAGCAAACGCCTTCGCCCGTTATGACGACATCCGCGCCCGTTGCCCCGTCGCCCGCGCTGTGGTTACGTCCAACGACACCTCCCCAACTCAGGACACGTTTCTCAATCGCCCGATCTGGATCGCGGTCGACTACGATGAGGCCTCGCGCGCGCTCCTGAGCCGCGACATCACGGTCGACCCCTCGGCAGTCATGACGCCTGAACAACTGGCGGAGATGCCCGCTGTCGCCGATGCCTTCAAACCGTTGCAGAAGAACATTCTGAACGTCGATCCGCCCGAACACACGCGCCTGCGCAAGCTCGCGCAGCCGTCATTCACCGCCAGCGCGATCGAGAAATTGCGGCCACGGATTCAGCAGATTGCCGACGACCTGCTCGATGCGTCCGAAGCGGCGGCCGGCGAGCGTGGCGAGACCGCGCCCAATCGGTCCATCGAACTGATCTCACGGTTCACGTATCCGCTGCCGGTGACCGTCATCTGCGAAATGCTCGGCATTCCACCGGAAGACCGCGAGCAGACCCGCATCTGGTCGGAACATCTCCTCACGCCGCAAACGCCAGAGAGCCTGGAGCAACTGGAGAAGAACCTCGCGGCGTTTATCGACTATCTACGCGGCCTTTTCGCGACGAAGCGCGCACGGCCCACCGACGATCTCATCTCGCAGCTCATTCACGTCGAAGTTGATGGCGACCGGCTGACCGAGGATGAAATCCTGGCCATGGTCTTCATCCTCTTCGTCGCCGGGCACATCACCACCGTCAACCTGATCGCCAATGGCGTTTTTGCCCTCCTGACGAATCCCGAGCAGGCTGACGCGCTGCGCGCGGATAGCAGCCTCGTGCCGAACGCGGTCGAGGAAATCCTTCGCTATTACGGCCCCGCCGAGACGACGACGCTCCGCTACGTGCGGACCGACACCACCCTCGGTGGCGAGCGGCTGAGCCGGGGTGACCTCCTGTTTTCGGTGCTCGGCGCGGCCAACCACGACCCGGCACGGTTCGAGCAGCCAGAGATTTTCGACATCACCCGCGAGGACGCCAACCGGCACGTCGCCTTTGGCAAGGGCGTTCACGCCTGTCTCGGCGCGCCGCTGGCGAGGCTGGAAGCGCAGATCGCGATCGAAACGCTCTTCCGCCGCTATCCCGGCCTCCGGCTGGCCACGCCTGCCCATGAGATCGAGTGGGCGCCGAGCTTTTTGCGCGGGCTGACACGACTGCCACTGAAGTACTGAGGGCGATGGGTGATGGGTGATAGGGTCATAGGGTCACACGGGGATGAGGATTGAGGGTGTTCGCTGACCTCATGACACCTCGAACGAGCGGTTCGTCTCATCACCCATCACCCTCGGAAAGGCTGCTCCGGTGAAAGGCGGATTCAACGGACTCGATATGGGCCTCGGCTCGCTGTCGCGGCTATCGGCGGCGAAGACGCGGTCGATCAGCCCCGAAAACGTCACCGGCGCTCCGGGCAGCGGCGGCATGGCGACCGAGGGAACGGGCGCCGTCGCCGCGAGAGAGCTGGGCCAGGGGTGGAAGGTTTCCCCATCAATCCCGATTGGCGGCCACACGGACGTGGTGTTGGCTGACATCGAAGGGCCGGGCGCAATCCAGCACATCTGGCTGACCTGCCATCCGCAATACTGGCGGAACCTGGTCTGGCGCATTTGGTGGGATGACGAGGAGGCGCCATCGGTCGAAACGCCACTGGGTGATTTTTTCGCCAATGGCTGGTGCGAGCGCTGCAACATCGCGTCGCTCCCCATCGCGGTCAACCCTGCCGGAGGGTTCAACAGCTACTGGGAGATGCCATTTCGACGCCGGGCGCGGATCGCCATCGAGAATCTCAGCCCCGATCCGGCGCCCGCGCTCTACTATCAGATTACCTACACCCTGACAGAAATCCCGGACGACCGCGCCTACTTCCACGCGCAATGGCGCCGCAGCAACCCCCTGCCGTACAAGCAGGTCCACACGCTGCTCGATGGCGTGCGCGGTCAGGGCCAGTATGTCGGGACGTACATCGCCTGGGGCGTCAACAACTCTGGTTGGTGGGGCGAGGGCGAGATCAAGTTCTATTTCGATGGGGATGGCGACTGGCCGACCATTTGCGGCACCGGAACCGAGGACTACTTTGGCGGCGCCTGGAACTTCGAGCACCCGATCGGGCAATACGGCGCGTACTCCACGCCCTTTCTGGGCCTGCCGCAAATCATCACCCCCGATGGCCTCTACCGCGGCCAGCAGCGGTTCGGCATGTACCGATGGCACGTCATGGACCCTATCCGCTTCGCGGACGCGCTGCGCGTCACGATTCAGGCGCTCGGCTGGCGCGCGCCGTTGGAAGGGAAGCGACGCTATCTGCCCTTGCAGGACGATATCGCCAGCACGGCCTTCTGGTATCAGGCCGAGCCGCACGCGCCATTCCCGCCCTTTCCAGAGCTCAATGCTCTCGAGGTCATTTGAGGCATGGCGTTCGCGGCCTCCGGGGGATAAGCGTCCAACGAAAGGGCTCGGGCGTAGTCAGGCATCCGTGGTGGCTGTTACGGCGACTCGCCTGGGGCTGGCGTTCCATCGCTCTTGGACATGGCCGGCGCA
>CAYSXO010000230.1:0-1884 GCA_964434995.1 uncultured Sphaerobacteraceae bacterium | reverse complement strand
CGAACCGCACGCGCCATTCCCGCCCTTTCCGAGCCTGAACGAGCTGGAGGTTGTCTGATACATCATCCGCATTCCCCTACCCCTCGCCCCTGACAGGACGTGACCATTTGGGTGGAAGCCAAGGTAGAGCCGCGGTCCCGCGGTGTTCCCGAGTTGACACCCGCTTTGTGCCGCACTTGGCAGACGCCATGACGCGCCACCCCCAGGATGTTGGCATCGGGTCAGGCAACCCGGATCACGACCCCGAGCACCCAGGGAGGCGATCATGGACAGCCAGCGATTTGATCGGATCACGAGCTCTTTCGCTCACACTCAGAGTCGTCGCGGCACACTGCGTCTTTTCGGGCTGGCCGCCTTCGGCGCCAGCGGACTCAGCCTGCTTATTGCCGAGCCGGGCGACGCCCGACGGCGCAAGAAGAAGAACAAGTCCGGCGCCGGTGGTGGCAATCAGGACGGGTCCGGTGGCGGCAACCAGGATGGATCGGGCGGTGGGAGCCAGGATGGCTCCAGGAAGCAGTTGAAGGAAATCTGTGAGCCGTCAGTTGACAAATGCGCCAGCGGGCTCGCATGCGGATCTCCAACGACACGCCATACCTGTAGCAGTTCGGTCCCCGACGGTGACAGCCACTGGTGCTGTGTTCCACCAGGCGGCCGGTGCACCGAGTGTGACTGCTGTGGCGACTACTACTGCTCCTACGACGACAACAACGTCCCCACGTGCGTGCCCAACCCGGAGGGGTAGGAACACCAGTCCACACACCACTCCAGGCAGAGTCGATCGGCCGGGGCGACAGAACTGTCGCCCCGGTTTCCGCTCCTCCATTCCACCAAACTCCATGCACAAGGCGGTTGAACAGGCGAACTTGCACTTCGCCGGCACAATGGAATCGCGGCAGAAGGAATGAGCCGCCCTACTGAAGCGGATCGCACCCGCTTTGCGCGGCGCGAAGTCTGGTCTCACACTTGGCAAGCGCGACCTGGGATGTGGTGAAGCGGTTGCCGCGCGCGGCCTTCTGGTATCACGCCGAGCCGCACGCGCCATTCTCGCCCTTTCCCGAGCTGAATGACCTCAAAGGCATCTGAGGCCTTCCGTTCACGGCGTTACGGCGAGACGGATCTCCGACGGATACGATCGCCAGCCATTGACCGTCGTCGCGGCTGCTACGGCGACTCGCCTGGGGCTGGCGTGCCATCGCTCTTGGACATGGCCGGCGCAATACTGAGCTGATAGAGCACCAGCGGCGCGTCTTCGACGTTCCGAAGCGTCAGCATCGTTCCGGGCTGCATGGCCGGCAGGTACTGGCTGGGGCGAAAGGTCCGTTCCGTGCCTGACTTCCAGCGGAACGGCAACTGGTCGCCTTCCAGCGTCACGCCCAACGCGCCTTCACCAACCTCGATCCACACGAGGGGATCCGACGCCATCGGCGGAAGCGATGCCGCCGGAGGCATTGCCACTCGCTCCAGGACAACGCGGCCCGTGCCGCCGGAAAATTCGTCTGACGACGAGGAAATCAGATAGTCCACCGTGTGGCGGACCGGATCGGAGGACCAACCCTCCGCGTCGGCAAAGCCCGAAACCATGGAGACGACGAACATGATCACCGGTTCTCCGCCGGACACTCGATAAACAGCCTTGGTATTTGCTGGAATGAGCAAGATGTCCCGCGCCTTCAGGATGCGTTCTTCGCCCGCGGTCTCCAGGGCGACCGATCCCGATTCGACGACCACAATCTGGCCGCCGCCAAGCGGGGGAATCACGAGAGGATCGGGGCCGGGCTCGAGCGACCAACGATCGACTGCGACGATGGCGTGGCCGTCAGGCAACCCAGCGTCGTCAACGTCCAGGATGACCTCGCGCGTTGGCGAATCCGCGGAGCTCGACAC
>CAYSXO010000229.1:6291-8026 GCA_964434995.1 uncultured Sphaerobacteraceae bacterium | reverse complement strand
ACACCCTAACACCCTAACACCCTAACACCCTAACACCCTAACACCCTAACACCCTCCGATGCACGCGGCCGCCGATGCGCAGCCAGGCGATCTCGCCGCCCTCGCGCAGGAACTCGGCGCGCTCGTCCTCGAAGGGAGGATCGAGCGCCAGCAGGAGGTCGGGCGAGGTGGTCAGAGCCAGGCGAGAAGGAGGGATCGGCGGGCTGGTGTCCTCTCCCGGCGCGTCGTCGTTGCGGGAGGTCCGCAGCCAGAGCATGTCGTCCGCTTCCAGGGTGACGGTGTAGTCGGCGAGCGCGGCGTGGTAGCGCCCTTCGTACGGGGCGAGCGTTGCGCGATCGACTGAGATCGTCTCCGGCGTCGGGTCCTCGATGTCGAGATAGGCGCGCAGCGCTGCCTTCGCGGTCTTGTCGATCGTTTCCGAGCCGCGCTCGCTGTTGGTGAGCGCGACGAGCGCAAACCCGCGCTCCGGGGCGATGATCAGCCGCGATTGCTGGTAGCGCATGCTGCCGCCGTGTGACATCAGGCGCACGCCGCCCAGATCGCGCGTGAACCAGCAGAGCCCGACATACTCGCCGGCCTCGGCCGGCACCCGCAGCTCGCGCAGCAAGGCGCGGCTTTCCGGGCCGAGGATTTCGTTCCCCTCGTTGTCGCGGCCGTCGATGGTGAAGCGCGCCCAGCGCAGGATGTCGTTGGCGGTCGAGGAGAGGCCGCCCACCGGGTCGACCGCGCCGATGCCGTACCAGCGGCCTGGTTGCGGCGTGCCCTCGCCGTCATAGACCGCGCTGAAGCCCATCGCCACCTTCGCCGTCAGCAGATCGGTGAGGCGGAAGCCGGTGTTGGTCATTCCGAGCGGGTCGAGCAACGTTTCCTTCGCCAATTGCGCGTAGGGTTTGCCGGAGACGACTTCGATCAGCCGCCCGGCAGCGTAGAAGGAGGCGTTGTTGTACGACCAGAGTTTGCCGAGGGGATATGTCTGCGGCAGCCAGCGCATCCGCTCGACGACGCTTGCCAGTGAGGGATTCTCTGTCTCGAAGTAATCACCCAGCCAGCCGGCGGTGTGCGAAAAAAGGATGCGCGGCGTGGCCCGCTCCGTGGCGTCGCCGTCCGACACCTGAAAGCTGGGCAAATAGTCGCGCAGCGGCGCATCGAGATCGAGCCGCCCGTGTTGGGCGAGGAGCGCGGCCAGAGCGGCGGCGAAGGTCTTGGAGATGGAGCCGATCTGGAAGAGGGTGTCGCCATCCACCTCCAGCGGCGCGCGCGGATCGGTGACCCCCAACCCGGCGGTCTTCGTTTCGCCATCGGCCAGGATGCCGATGGCCACCCCCGGCACATGAAAATGCTGGCGCGCCTCCTCAGTGACATCGAGAACCCGATTCCATGGCGTACTGTTCGGCATCGTGGTCCTTTCTCCGTGCAAACGCGACTGTTCACCATGAGATGATCGCACGAGAACTAGAGGTTCATGCATGGAAAACGATGACGATCTCGAATGGGGGAGAGGCCATGGATGGTACGGACTGGGATTCACGACACTCGATCTATGTCCACCCATCGGTTACGGGCTTCATCGTGACCCTGGCTGGCGATGACGATGATGATGCCAAGCCGTATCAAGAGCGCCTGCTGCAGGACATGATTGCCCGGGCGCGCCAGGCCAGCGGAACGTCTGGCCAGAATTGGAGCGCGATGGAATCGGGTGATGAAACCGAGTTTGACTCAGAAGTAATCGACGCCT
>CAYSXO010000229.1:6035-6276 GCA_964434995.1 uncultured Sphaerobacteraceae bacterium | reverse complement strand
GATGATGCGTTCCTTGTTATCGTGCCGGACCTCCCGGGGCTACATACTCACGGAGCGACGCGTGAGGAAGCGGAATCGATGGGGCGGGAGGCCATCGAACTCTGGCTCTACTGGGCGCGGCAGCACGGTTTCCTGCCGCCGCCAACGAGCTGAGTTCTGTTATCCAGTCGCTCACACGGCATGATGGGAACCAGGGACAAACACGAGGATACGCATTTGGCGAACTTGCAGAGAGAAGGCC
>CAYSXO010000229.1:894-6025 GCA_964434995.1 uncultured Sphaerobacteraceae bacterium | reverse complement strand
TTTCCGAACTCGCTGACACGATCAAGGCCGATCCTGTTCGCCGGAAGGACATCGAAATAAAGAATACGGTTTCCGGCTGATCAGTGCCTCATGCGCGGAGAGCGCCCTCACCCCAACCCCTCTCCCATGGCCATGGGAGAGGGGAGCGCGACGTCCGAGGCACGCGGGCGAACGAGGGAGTGATCATCCGGATTTCGTATAAGCGGGCGATGGTGGATGCGTTGGCGCTTGCTGCGCTTCGCACCCGGCAGGGCCTCACGCGGCGAGAGATGGCTGAAACGCTCGGCGTCTCACAAGCCGACATTTCTCGTATTGAGCACGAAGACGATCGCTATCTCTCCACGCCGCGAAGCTATGCCGAGGCCCTGGGAGGCCGGCTCGACGTCAACATCGTCTTCCCGGACGCCGCGGTAACGCTGATCGCCGCGAAGCAATCCGCGTAGTCGAGAGATCGCCAAGGCATAGCACGGCCGCGGAGAGGTCTTACCTTCCCGGCATCGTCCGCCCGCGTCCTCACGCGCGCCCGAACACCACGATCTCTCCCGGCTCCAGCAGGCGCACCTCGCTCTCGCCGCCGAGGCGGGTGAAGGTGTCGCGGAAGAGCTCCGGGTCGAGCGTTGCGCCGGGGCCGTACTGCTCGGGCGGCCACATGCCATAGTGCATCGGCACGACGATGCGCGGCGCCACCTGCCAGGCAAGGAGCGCGGCCTCGTGGACGTTCATGTTGCCGCCAACGCCGTTGATCGGCACGAACATGACGTCGATGCCCGCGTCTTTCATGGGCAGCAGCCGGGCGTCGTACTCGCTGTCGGCGACGTTCCAGAGGCGCAGCCCGCCGATGTCGAGCAGGTAGCCGACGGCGTCGAGCGCGGGCGCCAGCGGCACGTGGTGGCGCGCGAAGGTTGCCGTCACCGCCACGTCGCCGAACTGGTGGCTGTCTCCCTGCTCCAGGATCACCGTCCGCTCCGCGGGCCAGCCCCAGACATGCGTCTTGATGACGCACGACTCCGGAGCGGCGAAAGCGATCTCCGGTTGCCGCGCGTAGTGGCGGACGGTTGGCGCATCGAAGTGGTCTTCATGCCAATGCGTGACCAGATGGACATCCGGGGTATAGCGTGTGATGTCGATGGTTGGCGGGATCGCTCGCTGCATGCCCCAGAACTCTTCGGCATAGTCGGAGAAGTAGGGGTCGAGCATGATGGCCGTCCCGCCGGGCGACTTGAAAAGATAGCCACCTTGGCCTAGCCAGACGCAGGCGGTCGTGCCAGGCGCAACGTCGAGGGCGGCGATCCTTTCCTCAAGCGATGTGGCGGGGGCGGTGGTCATGCGGTCGTCCTTTCATCCTGCATGGCCATCTATCCCCGCGGAAGGCGCGGTCAGTCCTGGTCGCGGCGAGGTGGCCGTAAGGGGGTGCATCCGGAGACGATGGCGACAACGTCACTTCACTGTTGGGAATTGTCTCCTATTTCGCGATCTGCCGCTTCCAGGTTTCCCGCTTCCACCGCCTTGGCTTCCGGAGCACGTTGTCCAGCCTCAGATGTCCTGGTGAGCGCGGCGAACCATCCCGGCACGATGGGACGACCGTCCGCGAGAGCCGGCATCCGTCGCTCTGCTCAGGATGACGCCCCATGATGGACAACGTGGTCACGACGGTAGGGCCTCCAGGCGCGGTCGGCATCGCGCGCGAGCGGGCGCTTGGGCAGGGACACGCCCCGCTCGAGGAGTTGCCGTTCAGGCGTATCGGGCGACGCGAGACAACACCGGGCGGGGAGCAGGAGCCGCCATGAAGGCCTCTGGCTTCAGTGAATGGGTCCCGGGGTCATGCTGGGTTGCAGGCGGCACGCCTCAGGGAAGTTCGAGCAGCGAGACGAACAGGGTCTCTGCGCCAAACACGAGAACGCCGACAGCCGTTTACACGGCCATCGGCGTTTCGTCCTGGAGCTCCAGCGGCTTCCAGCGGAACAAGCCCGCCGGATCCCGTTGACCGGTTCATCACGCCCGATTGCTCGACCGCTCCCCGATCACGGACGCTCAACACCCGGTGTTCGTGCCGGAGCCGATTGTCCTTAGGCCACATGACATTGCTGCCACTAGCCCGATCACACTCCGCGACAGGTGTTGCCACCGCCTGGAATGGATCACGGGAGTCGTCGGTCAGCCATTGCTGGCAAGTCCGACTTCTGCCTCGGCTTGGGAATTGCTTCCTTTTGCCGCGCCGCTTTCGCGGCTCCCGGTGCTTCAGTACGGACACTTTATAGCATTGTGACAGGATGTCAAGGGGGAAATGGAGGCAATTTTTGATGAACTGCAAAGTTGGGTCCTGGTGAGGGTGGAGGGGTGGTAGGGTGATGGGGTGTTGGCGGGTAGAGGTAACGAGGAGATCGTTCGTGGGCGATTGGACATCGGGTGAAGTCGAGGCGAATGGCATTCGGCTGCATTACACGCGGACGGGAGGGTACAGGCCGGCGCTTGTGCTGGCGCATGGGGTGACCGACAGCGGCCTATGCTGGACGCCGCTGGCCGAGGCGCTGCAGGACGACTACGACGTGATCATGGTCGACGCGCGAGGGCACGGGCTTTCCCAGGAGACGGATGGCGGCTATGACCCGGCCACGCAGGCTGACGACATCGCCGGGCTGATTTCCGGGCTCAGCCTGAACAAGCCTGCCGTTCTCGGTCATTCAATGGGCGCGGCGACGGCGCTCGTGCTTGCCGGCAAACACCCAGCTCTGCCGGGCGCGATCCTGCTCGAGGACCCGCCGGCCTGGTGGACGAGCTGGTACGAGACGCTCGAGGCTGGCGAGCGCGTGGCCACCATGCGGGAGCACGCCATCGCCCGCAAGGAGATGACGCGCGAGGCCTTGATCGCCGACCAGCGAGCGCGCCAGCCGGGCTGGTCTGACGCCGAGATGGAGCCCTGGGCCGATGCCAAGCAACGTGTCAGTCTCAGCGTGATGAGCGTTTTCGACCGCGCGAATCCGAAGGCCGTCGATTGGGCGGCCATGCTGCCGAACATCACCTGCCCGGTGCTGCTGATCGTCTCCGACGTCGAGATGGGCGGCATCGTGACCGAAAAGAGCGCCGCGGCGCTTCAGGATCTGGTTCCGCAAACGGAGGTCGTGCACATCGCGGAGGCGGGGCACAATATCCGCCGGGATCAATTCGACCGCTATTTGGAGGCCGTGCGCGGCTTCCTGTCCCCGCGCACCGTCACCGCGGGGTAGGCAGCGAACGGGAGCCGGCGACGCCGGGCAGGGGCTCCAAGCGGCGCCCTGCCCGCGATCATCGCCGCCCGGTTGCCGGACAGCCTACGGGGACGCAGAAGCTGCCCACGGTGAACTCGCAAACGCATCCGCCCGGCTTGACCACAAATCCTGGCTATTCTTGACGCTGGAACGCCGGCTCGATACCCGAAGGATTACATATTTCTGGCTTCCGCGTTGATGGTTCGCGAGCCGCCAATGTCCGTTCTGGCGACCTGTTCGTGTCACGGTCGCGCGCGGCCTGTTATCCTGCCGTAACACACCTGTTGCCGAACGAACAGGCGCAAGGCTCAGCGTGCCACAAGGGTGGCGGACGAAAGGAAGCGCCTGCTGGCAGTTGTCAGGATCCCCGCGTGGCATCGGCCGCGCGGAGCGTTGCAAAACTTGTCGATCGTGGAAGTGGAGGATGTGCAGATGCGGACAAGCTCACGATCTTCCCGGTGGTGGCGAATCGTCGCCCTCGTGGCGCTGCTGACGCCGCCGCTCCTGGGCTCTGGCGCGGCCTTTGCCCAGGACGACGCGGCCACCGAGGGCGAGGCGCCCTATTACTCCGACACCCAGGGCCCGCCGCAGCCGGGCGGCACTGCCAACTTCCTCCTCTATGAGGACCCTGACACGCTCAATCCCTGGATTGGGCAGACCTCGATTGCCGCGCAGGTGACGACGGCGATTCTGGAAGGACTGACTTACAGCGACCCGGATGGCAGCTTTCAGCCGGCGCTGGCCGCCGAGCTGCCGACGCTCGACAATGGCGGGGTGTCAGAAGACCTGACGACAGTCACCTGGAAGCTGCGCCCGGGCGTCCTCTGGTCGGATGGCACGCCCGTCACCTCGGAGGATGTGAAGTTCACGTGGGAGGCGGTCAAGGACACGGCCAATGGCTCCGCCTTCGCCAGCGACTTTGCGCTGATCAGCGACGTCCAGGCGCCGGACCCGGAAACCGCGGTGGTTACCTACTCCGCATTCAACGCCGGCTACCTCGACCAGTTCCCGTGGGTCCTCCCCAAGCACGCCACCGGCCCCGCCACGGACATGGCGAACTGGGACTTCAACCGGGCCCCGATTGGCACCGGCCCCTTTGTGCTGCAGGAGTGGGCGCCGGGCGAATATCTGGCGCTGGTCCGCAATGAGAACTACCGTGAAGAGGGGAAGCCCTATCTCGACGGCCTCAACTTCCTGGTGGTCCCGGCGGAAGAGGCGCGCACCGCGCGCATGATCCAGGGCGAAGGCGATGTCATGCTGTGGGCTGGCGATGAGGCCGAACAGCAGATCGAGGACGCGGGCGCCGGCATGGGGCGCATCGCGCCCGGCATCTGGGTCGTCAACATGTGGTTCAACCTCGCGAACCCCTTCGATGGCGATCCGAGCGCGGACGCGCCGCACCCGATCCTTGGCGACCAGCGCGTGCGTGAAGCGATCACCCTGGCGGTCAACCGCGAGCGGATCAATCAGGAGCTGCTCGAAGGACGTGTCTTCGATATCGATTCCCCCTTCGACGTCGGCTGGATGGCCTGCGAGGTCGAGCCGTTCACCCACGATCCCGAAGCGGCCAAGGCGCTGCTGGAGGAGGCGGGCTGGCGCGATGAGGATGGCGACGGCATCCGCGAGGCGCACGGCGTCGAGGGTGTCGAGGATGGCACGCCGCTCAGCCTGATGATGAACGGCTATACCGGCTACTCGACGCTGGAGCTGATTGAGCTGGCCATCCAGGAAGACCTGAAAGCGGTCGGCATCGACACGCGGCTGGAGAACCAGGAATTCGCCGTTATCTTCGGCACCTGGGCAGATGGCTCGCCACGCCTGCTCAGCGACGCGGACACCGAGGTGCTGGGGGACGCGTCGCTGCTGGACCTTTTCATCGACCGGTT
>CAYSXO010000229.1:0-884 GCA_964434995.1 uncultured Sphaerobacteraceae bacterium | reverse complement strand
CGAGCACGATGAAGTCGAGCGAGAAGGTGATGTCCGTCATCTTCGGCACCTGGGACGATGGCTCGCCCCGGCTGCTGGGCGACTTCGACATGCTGGTCTATGACTTCGGCTGGTTCGCCGAGCCGGGCGCGGACATCGTCAAGGATTTCCACCCGGCGCAGGTGCCGAGCGCGGAGAACCCGGGCGGCAACAACTTCACCCGCTGGGTGCGCGAGGATGTTGGCGAGTGGATCGACGCGGCCAACAGCAGCCCGGACGTGGAGGAGCGCCGGGAAAACTTCTGCAATGCCGCGCGGGCGATGCGCGAGGACATTCCCGTCTTCCCGCTCCTGCAGTTCAGCGAGGGGAGCGTCTACTCCAATCGCATCCACGGCTACGCCGTGAGCACCTGGGAATACGCCCCCTGGGACGCCGAGAACTGGTGGGTGGAGCAGGGATAAGGGTGTTGGGGTGTCAGGGTGTTGGGGAGAACGAAAACCCAACACCCTGACACCCTGATACCCCTTCACCCCCGACTATGGCTGCCTTTGCTGTTCGCCGCTTGATTGGTGCGATACCGCTGCTCCTCTTCGTGAGCGTGGCGGTTTTCGCCCTGCTTCAGGCCGCGCCGGGGGGGCCGACCGGAGCCTACATGCGGCGCGGCGCCATGAGCCCGGCTGACCTGGCGGCGCTCGAAGCCCAGCTCGGGCTGAATGACCCGATGCCGGTGCAGTACGCCAAGTGGCTGGGCCGGGTGTTGCAGGGCGACCTGGGCACGGCGGTGACCACCAAGCGCCCCGTCGCCGAGGAAATCCTCGACCGCCTGCCGAACACGCTCACCCTGATGGCGGCCGCCTGGGCTGTAACGATCCTGATCGCCGTCCCGGTCGGCATCCTCTCGGCGG
>CAYSXO010000228.1:0-8037 GCA_964434995.1 uncultured Sphaerobacteraceae bacterium | reverse complement strand
AATTCGTCGGAGTGCGGGGCATTGCGGCAGTCGCCCGGGACGAAGCGCACATTGTCTCGCCCCGCCTCGCGGGCGCGATTTTGCGCCTCCGCGACTACCGCGGGATTGAGGTCGACGCCGATCACGCGCCCGCTCGGCCCGACGATGTCGGCGGCGGCGAAGGCCACGTCGCCCATCCCGGACCCGACGTCGAGCACCGTCATCCCCGGGGCCAGCCCCGCGTCCGCGAGGAAGCGGCGCGTGATCCGATCATACAACTGCGCCTGCAATACCAACCGCCGCGCCTCGGCGTCCGTCCGGCCCATCACATAGACCGGATCGGCGAGCGCCGTCCTTCCCATGATCTCCTCCATGATTCACCGTTGGAACTGAAGCGGTCTCGTCCACTCGGCCATCCGGCCACGTTCAGAACCGGGCAATGACCGGGACATCGAGTGCCACTTCGATCATGAGTGGAGCGCGCCATTCGCGCATCGGTACCGAGTACGTATTTCCGGGCCACATGGTTGCCAGGATGACGTATTGTTGTCTTGCGGCCGTACACATCGACCACCGACGACTGGCGAGGCTACGGATGCTTGGCAGCGACGAAGGCCATTGCTTCCGTGGCGAGGTCCTGCCAGGAGAGGTTCGAGGCTGGGTCGATACTGACCCATTCCTGCATCGTCCGCCCATGGCCGGGATCGAAGCGCTCCGCGTCACCGGAGGCGATCAGGGCGTCGACCCGTTGACGGGGCAGCTTCACCACCAGCCGGTCCTTGACGAGCATGGCGAAGATCTTTCCATGGTTGGTCAGACTGGAGGAGCCAAAGCCCTTCTTGCCGGCGATGCCGATGTCGGCGTTCGTGGTGTTGAGGAGCGCTTCGGCGAGTGCGGAGAACCGTGCCTCACTCCCGGTCTGACCCTGGTCACATGTGTCCATCGCGAATCTCTCACGTTGGCTAACAAGGCTGCAGCCTCGGAATGCGCGAAAAATGCCGGGTGTTGCGCGTCAACACGATGAGGTCCGGAGCGATTGCTGGTGCGCCTATGAGCGGGTCGAGATCGGCGACGAGCTGGCCAGCACGACGCAACTCGGAACGCGTTTGTCCGAAGATCTCCAAGACCTCATTGGCGAGTGGCACGGGTTCGAACCGGTTCAGCAACGCTTGGATGCGCGTGACACGTTCGGTGGTATCAGGATATCCGTATGCGCCCTCGGGGAGCTCGCCGTGCGAAGTGATGCCGACTCCCAACCCGAAGGGCTGCAGGTCGTCTACCACGCTTGCCGGAGCCTGCCGGCCGATGGAGACATCGACCAGCCAATCCGTGTCAACCAAATACCTCATGGGCAGTCGAGGGGACGTAACCCTTCTTCACGCCAGCGGTAGAAGTCCTGTTCTAGGCGCTCACCTTCTTCAGGGGTGAAAACCCCGGCAGCAGCCTCATGTGCCGCGCGAAAATCCTCCTGGGCATGCTCCGCGGTCCGGTCGTGCGGCTGCCTGGTCATTGCGAAACGCTGGCCGTGGCTGACCACTGTCACGGGCGTCGTACCCGCCGCATCGAGCACCTTCGCCAGCTCACGTTCCGGATCGAGCTGAACGATGATCATTTCAAGGTCTTTGACCGTGCCAGGCTCCAGCCCTGGAACCAGACCATACAAGAGACGGCAAGCCGGCCAGACGGCAAGTCGGCAAGATCGATCGTTCGATTTCCGCAAATACTCAACCGCCACCAGCCACCAGCCGATAGCCAATAGCCAATAGCGAGCTACGCCCGATTCCGCACCCGCGGGTTCGCGATCTCATCGAGTCCGACCGCGATCAGGAAGAGCCCGATGAAGAGGATGGCGATGACAAATATTGGCGGCAGCCACCACCACCACCAGCCGTTGATAATGGCGGCGTTGTAATTCACCCAGTAAATCGTCATGCCGAGCGTCGGCGACTCGAACGGCCCAAGCCCGAGGACTTCCAGGCCGATCGAGGCCAGGATCGCCGCCGAAACCGCCCCGACCAGCGAGGCTCCGAGATAGGGCAGCAGATTCGGCAGCAGCTCCTTGACAATCACCTCGGGGTTGCTCATCCCCGAGAGGCGCGCCACCTGCACGTAGCCCCGTTCCTTGATCGTCAATACCTGCGAGCGGATTGTCCGCGCCGGGTAGAGCCAGGCGAGCAGGCCGACGACGAGCGCCATCTGATCGACCGTCAGGCCGCCGCGCGCGCGCATGGCGATGATGATCAGGATCAGCAGGCCGGGGATCGTCAGCCCGACGTCGACCACCACCCGGATCACGTTGTCGGCCCAGCCACCATAGTACCCGGCGATGAAAGCCAGGATCGCGCCGAGCGTCACGCCGATGACCCCCGCCAGGAGGCCGATGCGCAGGGTCAGCGGCGTTCCCTCGACCATCACCGCGTAGAGATTGCGCCCCTGCTTGTCGCTGCCAAAAGGCAACTCGAGCGATGGCGGTTGCAACGGCCGCACTGAAAGCGGTCGGTATTGAATGGTATCGACGGTGAAATGGCCGATGACGACAAAGAGGAGCAGGCAGGCCAGGAGAAAGAGGCCGATGGCCAACGAGGGATTGCGCCGCAGATAGGCAACGGACTCGCGGAATGGACTCGGGCGCACGCTCCGCGCGCTGCGTTGTTCAGGAGGCGCCAGCGCCTCGGCCACACTACTCATCGTCACGACCTCGTAAAGGTGATGCGGGGATCGAGCAGCGGATAGATCAGGTCAAGGATGAGCGTAACCAGACCGATCGACAGGATCAGGATGAAGATGATCCCCTGCACGACGTAAAAATCGCCGCTGCGGATGCCCTCGTACAACGTGTTGCCTATCCCAGGGTAGGAGAAAACGACCTCCACCAGCACGGCGCCCGACACGAGCTGCCCGAGCACGAGGGCGAGCGCCGTCGCCTGCGGCAGCAGGGCATTGCGGATCGCGTAGTGGAGGAAGATGGTCTTCCCCTTGAGCCCCTTGGCGTCCGCGTAGGTCACGAAGTCCTCGCCCTGGGTGGTAACCATCATGGCGCGCATGCCGAGCGCCCACCCCCCGAGGGAAACGAGAATGATCGAAAGCGCGGGGAGGATGGAGTGGTAGAGCGCGTCCTTGAGGAACGCCGGGGTGAAGGCGGGAAAGGTTCCTGGCGTGTACCCGCCAAAGAGCGGAAAAATGCGCCAGCGGAACGCGAAGAGATAGATCAGCATCAAGCCCAATAAGAAGAAGGGAATGGCGTTGAATGACAGAAGCGGCGGCATCAGGAATTTCAGGAACTTCGGGGACCGCGGCCACGCCATGAAGGCGCCAAGGAGCGTGCCCACCACCCAGGAAATGAGCGTCGTCGAGAGGAGCAGGACGACCGTCCACGGCAGCGCCCGGCCGATGATGTCACTGACACGCTGCGGATACTTGGTGATCGAATAGTTGAAGTCGAGCCGGCTCATGTCGGAGAGGTAGTTCACGTACTGTTGCCAGAGCGGCGTGTTCAAGCCAAATTTCTCGTTATAGATCTCGATCATCGCCTCGAGACCGGTCTGCGCGCTGCCGCCGAGCGCGGCCTGCTGGATCAGCATCTCCCGAACCGGGTCCTGACCGCCCAGGCGAGGCAGGAAGAAATTGATCGTGGCCGCCAACCAAACGACCAGAAAGAACATGCCAATGCGCTTGGCAACGTAGGCCGGCTGCACGTGACGCTCCTGACGAGGGTGTCGGGGTGTCAGGGTGTCGGGGTGTTAGGAAAACGAAACTCCTGACACCCCGACTCCCCGACACCCTGACACCCCAACACCCGCTATGCGCCGCCCGCCGGCTTCAGCGCATGCACCACCAATGGCCAGGTCAGGTGCCAGTGCGCGGTATTGACATACGGGTTTTCCGCGTCCGGCCAGCCCGTCCAGTAGGTCGTGTTGGTCGGCAAGCGGTGCAAGCCTTGCGAAATCTGGATGTCTGGGTACTCTGGCAACCAGAGGGCCAGGGCCTTCTTCCAGATTTCCATCACCTTTTCGGTCTCGGTCGGGCTAATGCCGTACAGCTCGTCGACCAGCTTGTCGTACTCCTCATTGTGCCAGCGCGAGAAGTTGACGAGGTGGCCGCCCGGAATCTTCGCCGAGGCCGTCTGATAGAGCCGCAGCGAGTAGTAGACGTCGGAGCTGTAGCTGCCGCCGTGGCCGAAGAGGGCGCCGGTGTAGTCGCCCGCGGAGAAGCGCGTGAACATGTTCGGCGGCTCGGAGTAGGTCGCCTCGATGCCAGCCCGCTTCAACTGCTCGACGAGGACCGGCCCGACGGCCGTGAAGTCAAAGAAGCTGATAATCTCGAGCGAGATCGGCTGGCCGGACTCATCCAGCCACATTCCATTCCCGTCCTTCGTCCAGCCCTTCGCCGTAAGCAGCTCATCGCCCTTGGCCGGGTTGTGCTCCAGATAGGGATACTCCTCGATCAGCGGCGCCACCGCTTCCAGGAAGGGCTGCAGCGGTGGGTAATCCGGCACGAAGAGGGTCGAGGGGAGGCTGGCCCCCATCCACGCGATGTCGATGATCTGATCGCGATCGATGTACGAGCTGAGCGCCCAGCGGACATTGGGGTCATCCCACGGAGCGACCTCGTTGTTGACGTAGAGGGAGTGCGGCCACCAGTCGGTGTAGCCGAATGGCGACTCCTGGCCAGTCCAGGTGGTGACCTTGTCGTTGCCGGCAAAGACCGTGGCAAAGCCGGCTGGCTGGATGCCGGTGTCAATATCGTACTGGTTGGCGATGATGCCGGAGATCAGCCCCTGCTCGCCGGGATCCGGCAAGTAGACGAACCGCTTTGCGGCCGGCAACTCGGCAACGCCTGCCTCCACGCCCCACCAGTCGTCCGCGCGGTCGAGCACCTTCTGCTCTTCCGAGGAGAAGACGACCCGCCACGGGCTCGTGGTGACCGGCCAACCCTTCTCGATGTCGAAAAAGTTGAACGTCGCGAAGTCCTGATCCTTGAAGATGTGCTCCGGCATGATGTACACGCCGATGTCGAACTTGTAGGTGACGAAATCAAAGAAGCGCGGCGCCGGCACCTTGAAGTTGCAGACGACCGTGTTCTCGTCCTCGACCGCCGCCGCATCCAGGAACTGCTGGACGTCCGCGCCCCACTTGACCGCCGCGCCGACCTCGACGAGCTGGTTGAAGGTGTAGGCGACGTCGTTGGCGGAGAACGGCTGGCCGTCGCTCCAGGTCACGTTTGGCCGCGTCTTGATGGTGAGCGTCTTGTAATCTGGCGAATACTCGTGGCTCTCTGCCAGCCACATCGTGGTCTTGTCCATGAAGGCGCTGTAGAACGCCAGCGGCTCGCTTGTCATGTGCGAGCCAAGTTGGTGGTTGGCGAGCGGCAGGAAGGGGTTCCAGAGGTTGTACTCGACGTACTTGCCCTCGGCTGGGCTACGCACGGCGACCAACGTTTCCTCGCGCGGCACTTCGGCGACCTGCGCTGCGGCCCGCTCGGCGATGCGCTCGGGCGTAAATGCCGCTGAGGTGGCGTAGGCCGTGCCGACCTCGCCTTGCAGCGCCCGGCCAGCGGCCGTGGCGGAGAGGCCGAGCGCGGCGGCGCGCTTCATGAATTCGCGGCGACTGATGTCGCCACTGATGAACTTCTTCGTCAGCGACGACGAATGGGCAGAATCACGACCGGACATGCTGCAGAACCTCCTCGTGTTCGGTTTGCTGCTCGGCTACGACTGCCGACCTTGGCACAAAAACCCGAAACAGAACCCTGGCCCCACGACGAGCACAGAGGGGAATTCTCCGCCGGGCCAAGTCCCTGGCCACCTCCTTCATACGCACGTCGGGCACGTATACCGCCACCGCCGAGAGTTGTCAATCGAGGGTGACAAGGTGTTGGGGTGCTAGGGTGATTCGGCGCCAGGGTGATGGAGTCATAGGGAGAACGGGGCTACGCTCTCTTCCTGCACACCCCAACACCCCAACACCCGCCACCCTCGTTGCCATCTTGACACGGACGAACGCCTGTTCTATTCTGCGGGTGGGAAGCAGATCCGCGAAACGCGTCATGTGGTGTCCCCAACACCCGCGGCAGGGCGACCTAGGCGTCCCCGTGCGCGTCCTCCCCGCGCTGCACCCTCCGCCGGTTGGCGTGCGCACGCCCCGGCGCCCCGCTCCAATCAATTCGATCGCGGCCAGGTGGCCGCGGATTCGCCGTTCGAGAAGGAGCAGACGACGACTATGGCAAGCGTTATGCCATCGCTGGCGGTAGCCGAAATCGCCCGCAGTGTCAAGTTCTACAGCGAAGTCCTCGGCTTCGAGTCGCCTTACACCATGGAAGGTCCCGACGGCGAGGTGATGCATGGTTCGGTCAATATCGGCGACGACATGATCATGTTCGGCCAGATTGACTCGCGGAACCCCCACAATGCCGGGCCGCTGGGTCACGGCGTCGCCCTCTACACGACCATCGACGATGCCAAAGATATCGACGCCCTCTTCGCTCACGCGCGGGACGCGGGCGCTACGGTTGTTCAGGAGCCAACGGACCAGTTCTGGGGCCATCGCGACTGGTCAGTGTCCGATCCGGACGGGTATATCGTGAGCATCTCGAAAGTGATCAAGCAGGTTTCCGAAGAGGAAATGCGCGAGGCCGTGCTGGCGGGCGCGCCGGCTGACTAACGGCAGCAAGGATCATCACCGGGGCCATGGAAACATGGTCCTGGTGATCGCCGGCCGCGCAATGCCCCTTGCGCCACGCACCACCTTGGAGAAAAGTTCAGATGTCTCTCCTGTCCGCCATTCCGGCGCTTCCGGTTCTGGACGCGGTCGAGGCCTCACGCTTCTATCAGGATCGGCTCGGATTCACGCTCGTCCATACGGAGGACGGGTTCGCGATCGTGCAGCGCGATGCGGTCGAACTCCACCTTTGGCAAGCGAATACCCCGGAGACTTCTGGAGCAGAGCCGCACTTGGCCGGGACAGCAAGTTGTCGCGTTCGCGTGGATGACCTGCGCGCGCTCTATGCGGAGTTTCAGCGAGTGCAGGTCATCCACCCGGATGGCGCCCTGGCGACCCGATGGTGGGGAGTTGAGGATTTTACGATTCTCGATGGCGATGGGAACGCCATAGTGTTTTTTGAGGTTGCCGCCAGGTAACGGCGGGGCCACGTTGGCAGCGGTGGCGGCTCATGTCACCCCTCCCGGGGATCGACCGTGCTCCGCCACCACTGTCGAGAACATTGCGTTGACCGGATCAAGCACCGCAAGGCCGTCGTGCCCAACCCCGGTACGATATCGGCGCGTTTGGCGATTCCGTGCCGCTTGAGTCAAGCCGCCCCGACGCGTAGCCACTCGAGGCGCGTGCTCCCGGCGTCATCTGGAGCATCACAAGGATGATGGCGCTAATGGCGATCAGCAACGGCACGGCCCGCAACGCGCGTCGGACCAGATCGCGGCTCACGGCGTTTCTCCCGGTGATGGGCGCCGGGTGACGGGAAGCGAGAGAATCCGCCTTCCGTCCTCCGTCCCCGTCTCGCCCATCACCCCTCGACCAACTCGGGACACGTGGTGTGAAAGACGATGCTGTTGGCTGCTTCCACCACGACACTGCCGAATCATTCCCTAGCCGGGCGAGGGGAGGCCGACTGTCAGCGCCCGGAAAGGCCTCGCGGAGGCGCGTCGCGAATGCTTGCTCGACTATGGAAGTTGTGCTGCCATCCAAGGACGATGGCGTCTACACCGTCCTGGCTTGATCGCGCCACCCTGTAGGCAGGAGCTCTTATCGCTTCGCCAGCGTGTCGCCAAAGAACTCCTTCACCGGATTGAGCACCGAGAGGCCTTCGTGGCCAATTCCGGGCACAATCTCGTGGCGGACGGCGATGCCGTGGCGTTCGAGGCTGGCGCCGAGCGCGCGCAGGCGCTCGAGGCGCGTTCTCCCCGCGTCGTTTGCGCCCGGCATCCAGTAGCGGCTTCCTTCGGGAATGATCACGTCCCAGGTCTCGATGTCATCGCCGCCAGCAACCGTCTGCACCGCGACACGCCGCATCGCCGGGAGATCGAGAGGGGCGCCGAACCGCGCC